>VGFC01000399.1 GCA_016869045.1 Armatimonadota bacterium | reverse complement strand
TGGGACAGGAGGTGGATGCCGAGGGGGATCGGGTCGTTATCCGGCAAGGGCGTGTCGAGACTCACGTACAAGGCCTTCCCCAGTCGCACGCCGCGGATCGCCGTGTTCCTATCCGAGTAGGCCGCGTTGTGGAACGAGGGGCCGACCTGCTGGTTGTTGACCACGACCATGAGATCGACGCCACCGTGGTACTGGTCCTCGCGACCGGTGGCGGGGTTGTTGTCCAGGTCGAGGTAGATGATGAAGGTGGCACCTGCGAAGTCCGGCGGCGCTGCGAAGCCGACGCGGAAGAGCACCCGCTGCCCGCCAATGTGGGCCGCTTCCAGCGAGACGATGTCGGGGGCGTTCACGAGGGCCTGCTCGGATGTGTAGCCCTCGTCTTTGCTCGTGGTGACCGCGATGAGCTTGTCGGTCGCCCCCGGCGGCAAGCCGAGACGCTGGAGGACCTCAGGGCTGAGGCTCTCGGTGTTCGGCGGTTGGGCAGAGGCCCCGGTAGCCCAGACCAGCACAGCCAACGCCGGCGCGCAACGCAACATGGCAGTCCCCTCTCTCACATGGTGACCAGGGTCTCGACGACACGGATCGCATAGTCGGCCGGGTAGCGCTCGATGGCGGTGCCGGGATCCTCAGGCGCCAGGCAGCCACAGCGGATCGTCACCTTGCGCGGGTAGGGCGGGCCGACGCGGAAGTAGGCGGTGTTCTCGTAGAAACCCATGTAGTAGCCGCCGTAGTACCCCTCGCTCAGCTCGCGGAGACAGTCGAGCGCGCTCCGGATCTTCCCCGGCGCGATGTCGCCGAACTCCACGCCGGAGGCCTTCCCGAGCACCAGCAGCGACCAGATGCTCGGGTGCGTGCCGTTGAGGTTGTCGACCCGCTGCCGCTTAACGAGCTGGTCCCTGAAGCTCTCGACGTCCTCGCCCTCGTCCCACCACTCGCAGATGTTGTAGCCCCGCGGCGCGCAGCCGCTGCCGACGACGGTGACCGCCACGATCGGCTGCTCCTCCGCGATGGTGAGGAAGCCGTCGTTGGCCCTGAACTCGACGCCCTTGGTGGGATCGATCTCGTAGAAGTTGCCCACCTCCACGTTCGGGTACATGAAGGGCGTCGTGTAGACGTGTCGCTCGGTCTCGGCGATGACCTCGCGCTCGCGCACGGGGCCGAACTGCCGCCGCTGGTCCTCGGTGAACCGCTCGTAGAGTGGCAGGTGATCCATGCGGTTGCTCCTCTCGCGAAGGTCACGTTCGTCGCCAGCCACGGGCGCCATGAATGGCGCCCCTACCCGATTGGGCGCGATGAATCGCGCCCCTACCCGAGGAACATCAGCGTCGCCGTCATGTAGGGGCACGATTCATCGTGCCCCCGTGTAGGGGCGTGATTCATCACGCCCGATGCCGCGCCCCCCCAGGCCTCTCACCCATCGCCCACGAGCGGCAGGTCGATGAAGGCGCCCGTGTCGAGGGAGTGCCGGGCGCCGATGGCGATGGCCGCGCTCTCGAAGCCGCTGCGCAGCCCCTGCAGCGGGGCGCGGCCCTCGCGCACCGCGTACGCGAAGTCGGCCAGCAGGTCCTCGTCGGCGTTGCCGTGGCCGGTATCGTCGGAGGGCTGCTCGCGCCGATGGGTGCGGGTGAAACGCTCGGTCACCTCGATCCACGCCTCGCGCGTGTCATGGTTGGCCTCGATGTCGAGCTGCGCCCTGTCACCGTAGACCGTGATGTGCAGCCCGTAGTGCGGCGCGAAGTGGACCTCCTGGTAGGTCGCGACCGCGCCCGAGGCGTACGCAATGTTGATGAGCGTCACGTCCTCCACATCGCAGGCCTCGGACCACACGCAGAAGTCCTCGCCATGCTCGAACTCGATGCCCACGGGCACGAGGCGCCCGATGGCCGAACTCGTGTGCGGGCACGTGCCGCGATCGGCGCAGTCGCGGCAGTGCTTGTCGGCCGGCTGATTGCCACCGAAGTGCAGCAGCCCGCCGCACGCCGCCACGCGCTTCGGGCTGGCGCCCATGAACCCATTCAGAAGGTCGAGGCTGTGCACACCCTTCTGGACCACGAGGCTGACGACCACGTCGCGGGAGCGGGTGCGCGCCCGGGCGAAGAACTGGGCGCGGTCGCGGCCGACGTGGTCGATCACGCTACCCGCGAGCACGCGGCCGATCTCGCCGGACTGGATGATCTCGGCGGCGCGCCGATAGATGGGGTTGAAGCGCAGCTCGAGGAACGTGCCGACCGCCAGCCCCGTCTGCCTCTGCAGGCGCGCGATCTCGCGCAGGTCATCGAAGCTCTGGGCCATCGGCTTCTCGATCAGCACGGGCTTCCCGTTGAGGAGGGCCTCGCGGGCGTTCTGAGCGTGGAAGCGGTCGCCGGTGGCGACGACCACGGCGTCAATGGGCGCGCGTTGGGCCATCTCCTCGCCCGAGCGGTACAGCTCGACGCCGGCGAACTTCTCCCGCGCGATCTGCAGCATGTCCTCGCGCAGATCGGCCATCGCGATGAGTTCAGTCTCGGGGCACTGCCGCGCGAGGTGTGACAGCCAGAAGCCGCGTATCCCCAGGCCCACGACGCCGATCCGGACCGGTTCGGCCATCCCTCTCGCTCCTGTCCGCCCGCGCTTACGTGCGCGGGTCTTCACCCGGCGACTTCCCCGCGGCGGGTCGCGCGCCCTCTGCGGGTGAAGGTATCGGCGGAGGCCCATGCGAAGGGGCGCCCGCACCGCAGCCCACCGTAGGAGAGCTCAATGAGACCCGTGATGATGGCGACGATCGCGCTGCTGGCGATGCTCACACAGGCGCCCGCACAGCAGGTTCTGAAGGCCTGGGAATTCGACACGGGCGGCGACACGGAGGGCTGGCTGCCGGCGCATTCGCTGGCGCCGCTGGTGGTGGAGGGAGGCGTGCTCAAGACGCGGGTCACGGGCAGCGACCCCTACATGCACTCCTCGGCCGGCCAGTCATTCGACCTGCAGGGCAACGACTTCCAGTACATCGAGATCCGCATGAGGCACAGCGCTGGCACGGGCGCGGAGTTCTTCTGGGCCAACACCATCGAGGGCAAGGACGCGGGGTTCGTCGCAGGCAAGGAGCGCGGCTTTGCGTGCATTCCGGGGGAGGAGTGGCACGTCTACCGCGTCTACCCCATGTGGCAGGGGCAGGTGACCCGCCTGCGCCTGGACCCGCCGGAGGGAGAGGACGCGACCGTCGAGATCGACTACATCCGCATCCTCCAGGGGCCGATCAGCACGCACGATCCGCAGAGCCCCGCGTGGGACCTTACCAAGGGGAACGGCGGCTGGGTCGCGCAGACCGGCGGCATGCTCCTGGCCGAGACCCCCGGCGGTGCGCAGACGGAGTTGACCGCGGACACCGCGGTGCTGGTTGGCCCGCCGGTGGAGCTGACGGCGGACGCCTACCGCTACGCCTACCTGCAGCTTGAGACCAACGGTCCGCTGACCGGCAACCTGTACTGGTCCGCCACGAGCGATGCGAGTTTCCCCGGCTGCAACGCGCTGGCGTTCGAGACGCGCCCGGTGACCTTCGCCGAGAACCTCTCGCTGGCCGAGAACCCGATGTACCGCGGCGACATCCGGCGCCTGCAGCTCTCCCTGCAGGGCAAGCCCGGGACGCAGGTCACGCTGAAGCAGCTCGCGCTCTCGGCCAAGCCGCTCGGCCCGGCGCAGCTCAAGCTCGTGTCCTTCGCGGCGCAGGACATGCCGGCTGCGCTGGACCGCGACAGCAGACTCGTCGCGCGCGTGCGTAACCTCGGTGGCGAGGCGGCGCGCAATGCGCAGCTCACGGTGACGGTGGCAGAAGGGCCGGTACGTTTGGCGGATCAGGCCACGCAGACACTCCCGGTGGTGGAGCCGGGCGGGAGCGCGGAGGTCGCATGGACCTTCCGGCCAAGCGGCGAGGGGCGGGCGAAGATGAGCCTGCAAGGTCCGGGCGGGCTGGCGGCGGAGACGGAGGTCATCGCCTCCAAGCCCTTCCCGACACCGAAGGCAACCGCGAGGTCTGAGGCTCAGGTAACGGCCGGGGCGGCGTGGATCGGCAACGACAAGGTGCGGCTGACCCTGGCCAAGGTGGGAGACACGTTCATCTTTGGGCGATTGGATGCGATCGAGAACGGGAAGCCCCGGCCGATGGCGGTGCTCCCTCACTTGGGGCAGTTGGCGGTCGCGGGCACCGAGGGGCTCGTGAACCTCACCGCCGGCAACGCCCACTGCAGGTCGGAGAAGGGGACCGCTACGCTGGGGCTCGCCGGGTGGAACACAGTGGGCGGAGATCGCGTGAACGTGTCCTGGGTGTTCCATCTGAAGGACGGCAGCCCGTACATCAACGCGGTCTACTCCCTGATAGCGTACCGCGACCTTCAGGTCACGGCCTTTCGGGGGCCGTGGCTCTGGGCCGGGGAGGGCTCGTTCGGCGACCAGCAGGACCTCGCGCTCTTCCCCGGGAGTGAGTACATGGTGAAGGGTGAGCGGTCGTCCAGCACGCTCGACATCGCGCCGCCGAAGAACGTGCGCTTCGCGCCACACCCCAACACCGTCACGATTCCCAGCATGGCCATCGAGCAGGGCGGCGCCATCGTCGGCCTGATGTGGGACCCGCTGCAGAAGTGGGACGGCGAGCACCAGAAGCCAACCGCCGTCTTCGCCTCACCGAACTTCGTCGAGGGCCATGCGAACCATCTGCTCGGCCTGTCCCTGCCCTCGATCCCCGAGTGGAGCAAGCCCAACACGCTCCTGGCGGAGAAGCCGTACGAACTGAAGGCGGGCAAGATCATCAAGCTGATCGCCTGCCTGTACGCCGAGGCGGACTCGAACGTCCTGCGCTCCATCGACCTGTACTTCGACCGCTACGGCCTGCCTGAACTCCCCCCGAAGCCGCGCAGCTATGACGAGACCATCGAGATGTGCCTCAAGGCCTACGAGGACATCCTGTGGGTCGAGCAGGCGAAGGGCTGGATGGGCGTGATCGGCTGGGCGCCCGGCCCGAGTCAGGGCACGGCGCTGGAGTACGTCGTGGACTCCCGCCGGCTGAAGGACCGCGCGTGGGCCGAGAGGCTCGCACAGAAGGGCCTCTCGCTTGCGAGTCCGGATGACCTCCCATTCGCCCTGCACCACTTCGGGACGCCCGACCGGCTGCTGGCCGCGTACCTCGGCAACGGTCGCGCGCAGGCGCGCCGCGCGCCCGAGGACGGGAAGTACACCTTCCAGCCGACGACGGACCAACTGCGTACGTTGGGGGCCGAGGGATCGACGGCGGTCGGGATCTGCGCACGCGACGTGCGGGCCCTGCTCGCCCTGGCCCTGCGGACCGGCGACCCACAGCCCCTGCAGGCGGCCCTGAAGACGCTGAAGTTCATGGAGCAGTTCACGGTGCCCCGAGCCTCGCAGGTCTGGGAGGTGCCCGTGCACACGCCGGACATCCTGGCCTCAGGCGATGCGTGCGACGTGTATCTGACCGCCTACAAGCTCACCGGCGACAAGCACCTCCTGGAGCGCGCCGCCTACTGGGCGAAGACGGGCCTGCCGTTCGTGTACATGTGGCAGGCGCCCGAGGCCCGGCCGCTGATGAAGGGCGGGTCGATCGCGGTCTTCGGCGGGAGCTTCTACGTCGGCAGTTGGTTCGCGCGCCCGGTGCAATGGAACGGCCTCGCCTACGCGCGGTCGCTGCTCGAACTCGCGAAGCATGACAACTCGCTCCCGTGGCGACACTTCGCGGAGATGATCACGATCTCCG
Organism: Armatimonadota bacterium; assembly: GCA_016869045.1. GTDB lineage: Bacteria > Armatimonadota > Zipacnadia > Zipacnadales > VGFC01 > VGFC01. Next base: position 1,087 of record VGFC01000399.1, on the reverse strand, counting down.
GCATGAACCAGCAGAGCACGCGGGAGAGAGACTACGGCGCCTACACCGACAACTGGGACGTGATCGACGACGTAGAGTGCGTCGGCTGCATGCTCGGGCCCGGCGGGATTCTGGCCAACGTGGAGGAACTGATGGGCGTGCCGGCGGGCATGAGGACGGAGGTGGTGCACGAGGGCGCGCAGCCGATCTGCATCAACGCGGCGCCGATCATCTCAGACGCGACCCTCACCGACGGGACGCTGACGTTCGGCCTGAAGTACGACGCCGGCAGTGCTGCGTACGCGGCACTGGTGCCGATGGCCGAGCCGGCGGCGGTGGAGGTCGATGGGAAGGCCTTACCTCGCGCCGACGGCGCAGAGGAGGGCTGGTCGTACCGCGAGGGCCTGGGGTGTGTGACGCTGAAGCTGCGCTTCGGTGAGGCGGTGCGAAAGGTCCGCATCATGGGCGCCAAGGCGATCACGCCTGAGCTGCCGCCCCCGGCCTGGGGCTTCGACACGGAGGGCGACACCGAGGGCTGGCGCGCGGCGAACGATGTCGCCCCGCTGACTGCACAGGGCGGGAATCTGGTGGTCGAGGTGACGGGCGGCGATCCGTACATCACCGGCCCCGGGATCACCGCCGACGCGGCGCAGTACCCGGCGCTGGCCTTCCGGGCCAGGGCGACGGCGACCGGGGGCGAGGTCTTCTTCGCGACCGACAGCGGCGGCTTCTCGCCGAAGCATGAGCGGGCCCTCGACCTTCCGGGGGACGGCCAGTGGCACGAGGTGACCGTGAACCTCGCGGACCACCCCGAGTGGCGCGGCACCGTCACCCAACTGCGGCTCGATTTCGCCGGCCCGCCTTGCCGCGTGGAGATCGACTGGATCAAGCTGGCGAAGGCGATCACACCCCCGTAGCTGGCGAGTAGCACCGGCGCAGAGCGAAAGGACTAGTGTTCAGTCCCTCAATTGACTATTGAAATAATCTGGCTTTGGTGTTATGCTCGGGCACAGGAGGTGGAAGCGACCATGCGTCCCCCTGTGCCGGTGAATCTGACGGACGGTGACCGTGCGGCCTTGGAGGCTATCGTGAGCGCGCCCAGTTCGGA
>VGFC01000398.1 GCA_016869045.1 Armatimonadota bacterium | reverse complement strand
CTCTTCCCGAGGCAGGCAACGGCGAGTGGGGTGTGGGGGTAGGACCGGAGCCAGTGCGAAGTGATGAGTGCGAAGCAGTGAGCTGAGCGCAGCACCGCCATCGCGCCGCTGTAACCCCTCGCCGCCACTAATGCCACCGCAGCCCTCCGCCCTCACGCCGGCCACGCCGACCGCCCACTCGCCCTCGTCACCTCGCCTTTGGGGCAGTGAGCAGACCCCGGGCCGTGCCGCACTGGCTCAGTCAGGTCGGGGCGTTAGGGTGTGAACCACAGCAACACTGGCGATGCGCGGGGCCCGACGGCAGCGCGGCGGCCCTCACTCCCAGACGAGGTTGTCCAGGAAGGTCTGGAGCTGCACCGCGAGGCGGGTCGCGTCGTCGGGGTAGTCGGCGGCGACGTTGTGGAGTTCGTAGCGGTCCCACTGGCGGAAGTAGAGTTCGGGGGCGCGAGGGCCGGAGGTGGGTGCGGCGCCGACGGAGTGCAGCGGTATCTGGGAGACATCGAGGCCGGGGCGCCAGAGGATGAGCGTGTGGTCGGCGGTTCGGAGGCTCCAGGAGGCGTCATGGAAGCCGGTGACCGCGAAGTCGCGGATCGAGTCCGCCTCCCCAGCCACAATGGGGAGGAGCGATGAGCCGTGGGTGCCGGGCATCTGGTCAATGCGGAGGAAGTCGAGGATCGTCGCAGTGAGGTCAGGCGGCTGCGCGAAGGCGACGACGCGCTTCCCGTGGCCGAACTCGGGATGGCGGATGAGCAGGGGGATGCGCGCGAGTTCCTCATACGGCCACGGGCGGCACTTGCGCATGATTCCGTGGCCCATCTTCCCGTGGCCGAGCGGCTCGCCGTGATCGCTGGTGAAGATGAGGAGCGTGTTCTCGAAGTACCCGCGTTCACGTAGCGCATCCAGAAGGACGCCCAGCCACTTGTCCACGACGGTGCACAGCCCGGCGTACTGCTGCTGGATGTGGAGGCATTCGTCCTCCGTGAGGTAGCCCTCAACCGGCCGCGGGATCGGGTTCGCGAGCTGCCGGCCGCCCGGCAGCAACGGCCCATAGAGTGTATCGAAGGGAGGCATCGGGTCCCACGGCTCGTGGGGGTCGAAGCTGTCGAGCCACAGGAACATGCCGTCGCGGATGCCCTTGGCCTCCATCCGACCAAGCCAGGCCAGCGTCTCGCGCACACACTGCGCCACGAAGTGGTCCTCGTCGCTCTTCCAGTGGGCGCGGTTGCGGAGGTACGTGATCGTGCCGTCCCGGTGGAAGTCGCGCCGCGCGTCATCCGCGTCCTTGTAGTAGCGCTCCAGCTCCACGGGCGTGTCCGTCGGCCCCAGCATCGGGTCGTACTCCTGGCCGCGGATGAAGTGCACCTCCTCGAAGCCCCGCGAGTAGAGCATCCCGGGCTTGTGCATGTGGTATGTATCGGTGATCAGGCAGGTGCGCAGGCCCTGGTCCCACATCGCCTCGGCCAGCACGTACCGCATGTCCAGCGCCTGCCACGTGCGGAACGGGAGGCCGAACCGGCCGGTGAAGAGGGACTGCCGGTTCGGCAGCGTCGGGAGGTTCTCGCTGTAGGCGTTCTCGAAGACCGTCGCGTCGGCAGCGAAGGCGTCGAGGTTGGGCGCGCGAATCCACTCGTTGCCGTAGCAGCCGAGGTGGTCCGCGCGGAAGCTGTCGGCGAGGATGACGAAGGCGTTCACGGGGAGGCTCCAAGGGGAGGGGTGACGGCAACGGCGACGGACACCACCGCTGCCGGCAAGGGTGCCGGCGCTCCCAGCAACGGCAAGGTCAGGCCGAAGGGTATTCCCAGCAGAGGAGGTGCAGCGGGTCCACATCCTCCCTGATCTTGGGGAAGCGGCCGATCTTGAGTTCAGGCAGGAAGAAGTTGTCCTTCTCGTCGTCGTTGACTTTGGAGACCTCGCCGGTAAGGGAGGTGCCGCCCTCCGCCCAGAACTGGTGGTACTGGTACGAGGGCAGCGTGATGCTCTCGCCCGGGTGCAGCTCGACGATCGTACCCGCCGGGACCTCGAACCTGCGGCCATCGACGGTGACGGTGACGGGAGTCCTGAGGTCCAGGCTGCGGTCCTTCTTCGGGTTGTAGACCTGCACGCAGAGCTTACCGCCGGCGCGGCAGATGATGTCCTCCATCTTGCTGCGATGGAAGTGGTAGGGCGTGACCTGGTGCTCCCCCACGATCAGGAGCTTCTCGCAGTAGGTCTTGTCCTTCTCTCCGAGAGCCGCCGGGTTGCCGTTGCGGATCGTGAAAAGCGCCAGCCCAATGCGCAGGAAGTCGCCCTTGCCGAAGTCGGTGACGTCCCAGCCGAGGCGATTGGCGCGAATCTCATCGTACTCGTGCCCGGCCTGCTTCCAGCGATCGGGGGCCCAGTAGGCGAACGGGGGGAGGGGGAAGTTCATCTCGCGGCAGAAGGCGACCGCCTGCCGGAGGATCTCGTTCACCTCGGAACGCAACAGGCCGACGCGCCGCGACTTCGGCTTGGGCATGGCACCCCTCCTGCAGCGGACTCGTGGATGACGGCGGCGTGCGCGCAAGGGTGCGCGCGGTCCCAGGAACGGCAAGCTCGGCGGAGCCGCTGCGTGTCTGATTCGGCCCGCACGATACAGACTCCTTCGTGGCCCGTAGGCCATCTTGCCGGAAGGGGCGGCTGGGTCCGGCGCCGAAGGTAAGAGGCGACATGTTGCTTCCGATCCCCTACAGCGTGGACCGCAAGCTGGCGGCCGTCCCGTACGTCTCCTACGCGCTCGTTGGCCTGAATGCGCTTGTCTACCTGGCGTGCGTGCTCATGGGGCCGGAGATGTACGAGAAGCTCGTCCTGTGGGGCGGGGTGATCGCGGCCCACCTCAAGCCGCACGCCCTGTTCACGATGCACTTCATCCATGACGCGCCGTCGCCGCTACACCTCGCCGGCAACATGCTCTTCCTGATGCTGTTTGGCCGGCATGTGGAGGACGTCATCGGGCGCGTCTGGTTCGCGCTGCTGTATGTCCTGGGGGGCGTGGCGGCGGCCATGATCCAGACGGTGAGCATTGTTCTGTTCGACCGGGCCGGGATGGGAGCCCCCCTCATCGGGGCCTCGGGGGCGATCGCCGCGCTCATGGGCGTGTTCGCGGTCCGCTTCTACCGGACGAAGATCAAGGTCTTCTGGATGATCGGCATCGGCATCGTCGGTCGCGCAGGCGTCTGGCGTCCTACCTCACTGCTGGCGCTCGGGCTGTGGGGAGGCTGGGAACTCGCGCAGGCTCTATTCCAGATGGGCGCGCCCAACGTGCAGGAAGCGGGCGGCGTCGCGCACTGGGCGCACCTGGGTGGCTTGGCCTTCGGGGCCCTCATCGGGGTGGGCGCGGGAATGCACCGCCAGGCGCAGGAGATGTACACGCTGAAGGACGCGTACGAGTTCTTCCGCAACGGCGAGATGAAGAAGTCGGCCGACTGCTTCGCGGAGCTGCTCCGCGAAGCCCCCGACGATCCGGACATGCGCCACAAGCTCGCGGTTGCGTATCAGTTCTCGCAGCACGCTACGCGCGCCATGCCCCAGTACGCCAAGGCGATCGAGCTGTATGCCGGGGGAGGGAATCTACGCGATGCGTGCCGGGTCTTCGAACAGGTGCGCGAAGACCCGTGGGTCGCGGCGCACCTCGATGCCGAGGTCTTCTGGCTGGTGGCCGATCACTTGGCGGAGCGGGGCGCGGTGCGGGAGGCCTTGAGCGCCTTCGCCGCGCTGGCAAACTCGCAGCCCGGCAAGCCGGCCGCCGAGAATGCCGCCCTCCGATGCGGGGACCTTCTGCTGTACCGGCTCGACCGGCCGGCGCAGGCGATCTCGTGGTACCGCACCGTGCGAGAACGCGGCAAGAACCCCGAGAACGTGGCGCAGGCCGCACGCGCCCTGACCGCGGCGGAGAAGGCGATGTAGACGGCGGTTCTTGGTTCGCGGGTTTCGAGTTGTGAGTTTCGGGTTGGGAGGCATCGTGGGTCCGAGTGCTGAGGCGAAAGCCATGCGGATAGCGTATGCCGATCATGCCGTGGACATCGGTGGCGCTGAGAAAAGCCTGACCGACCTGATCGCGCGGCTGGACTGCTCGCGGTATGAGCCGACGCTGCTGTGTGCGGCGGATGCGAAGTGGCTGGAGGGCGCGCGCCTCGAGGGCGTGACCATCGAGCGGGTCTTCGGCGCAGGAGGGGTCCTGGACCGGAAGCGGGATGACCTGGCGCCGGGCCTTCTGAGCAATGCTCGGACGGTCCGGCAGGCGATGCCGCTCGTCTTTCGTCTCTGGCGTACCATCCGTCGGCTTGGGCCGGACATCGTCCATACGAACACGCTCAAGACCCACCTCCTCGCTGGGGCGGCCGCCCGCTTCGCGGGACGCCGGCTGATCTGGCACCTGCGCGACATCCTTGAGGAGGGAAACGCCCGCAAGCTACTCCTCCGAGCGGCGCGACGCCTCCGCCCGAAGGTCATCGCCATCTCGGAGGCTGTGCGACGGTCGCTCGGAGGGGCGGAAGTGGACGTCGTGGTGGTCTACAACGGCACCGACCTGTCCGCCTTCCGCCCGAGCCCGAGACGGGAGGCGTTGCGCGCGGCTCTCGGACTCCAGCCGGAGGAGGTCGCCATCAGCATCGTCGGCCGCCTGACGCCGTGGAAAGGACACCGGGAGCTGCTGCGCGCCTTTGCGGAGGTTGTGCGCGAGGAGCCGCGCACCCGGCTGCTCGTCGTGGGTGAGGTCGCGTTCTGGGAGGACACGTACGAGACCGAGCTGAGGAACCTGGCTGAGGAACTGGGGATCGCGAGCCTCGTGCAGTGGCTGGGCTTCCGCTCGGATGTGCCGGACATCCTCGCGGCCACCGACATCTTCGCCCTCCCCTCAATCGACGAGCCCTTCGGTCGGGCCGTAGTGGAGGCGATGGCGGTCCAGCTACCGGTGATCGGGACGCGATCGGGCGGGGTGCCGGAGATCGTCGTGGAGGGCAAAACGGGGCTGCTCGTGCCGCCCGGGGACCAGCGCGAACTGGCGGCGGCACTCGTGCGGCTTGCACGCGATGCGGAGCTACGGCGTTCAATGGGCCAGGCCGGACGTGCGCGGGCAACTGACCTGTTCGACGTGAACCGGACTGCCCAGCGTGTACAGGAGGTGTATGCCGGCGAGGGGTGAGAACGGCGGGCACGGCAACGGGGTTAGCGGGCTTCCTGGAGTTCATCGGCGCGGGGCTGGCGGCCGATCCAGAAGGGCTCCTGCGCAAGGGGTGGGGTGCCCTCGCCCAGGGAGATGAGCACGGCATACCTGCCGGCGGGAAGCGGCGTGGGAGGCTTGGTGGTGAACCAGGCCGTGCCGAGGCCCTCGGCAGCCTTGATGACGACCTCGGTGGTCGCCTGCTGAATCAGCCCGTCTTCGTACAACCACTGCACCGTGAACGCAGTGCCGGAGAGCGCCTGAGCGTAGGTGAAGGTGACTTTCACGCTCGAACTGCCCGCGGGTAGGACGTAGGGCCTCTCCGGCTTGGTGGCGGTCCGCCCGGCGGCGACGACGACGTCCTTCACCTCCGGGCGGTAGCGCTCCATTCCCGCAGGGCGCTTGAGGAGTTCGGCGGACCCCTTCAGCATCGCGAAGCTACCCTCGACGACCTGCTCCTCCGCCACCCGCAGCCCAACCTCATAGATGCCGCTCTCGAAGGCCTTCAGCGTTCCGGGCGGACGCAGGACAATGTGGCCTCGCAGCCCGCGGCCGGGGTCCTTGACCACCGGACCCTCGGCGCGCACCGGGCTCTTCGTGGCGCTGAGCCACCAGGCCGTGACCTCGCCGGCGGGATCGACGCCCGGGACGCTGAAGAAGCAGTAGACCTCCTTCGCCCCGGCTTCGAGGACCTCCGGGGTCGCCTGGGGACGCGTGTTCGTGGTGCTGAAGACCAACTCAGGAACCGGAGCAGAAACGGTAGGGGGCGCCGTGGGGGCCGAGGGCGGGGAGGCGACCGGTTGGCTGCGGACGACCCGCCAGTGGTTGTACCAGATGCCGCCTGCGGCGCCGACGACGGCCGCGGCAACGAGGAGTGCGACGAGGGCCGACGGCGACCACCGGCGAGGGCCGCGGGTGGGCGGGATGGTGAGCCGGGCTGTGTCCTCGACCGAGGGGCGAGGAGGAAGACCGTCGTCTGACATCGGGGATGGAGCGCCTCCGCAGAACCTTGGGACAAAGGCAACAGGGGACAGTCCTGCGTCCTGATCTCGCCTGGGCGAGATCAGGACTTGGACAGTCCCTACTCCTCGCGCGGTACGATGGCGATCATGTGAGGGTAGGAGGTCAGCGTACCCATCCACTCGCCCTCGATCGTGTAACGCCCGGGAGGGAGCGCGGGGGTCTCGGCGGACCCCGGGCTCCAGATCTCCTCCACCTGCTCGCTTTCGCCCGGCGGCAGCTCGAGCCGCTCGGGTGCAGGCTCGGGCGGGCTGACCTTGGCGAGGCGCCAGACCTCCTTCCCATCCCGGTCCCTGATCACCAGGTCATGGTGCGGACCGGACTTGCCCGCGACCGCGACCGGGGAGTCGAAGGGGTTGGCGATCTTCAGCCGAATCCGCACGGCCTCGCCCTCCACGTACGCACGGCGGCTGGTTGACACGGTGCAGACTACGCCCTGAGGGCTTGTCACCTCGGCGATTTCGCGCGGCTCAACGAACACGAAGCCCTGCGGCGCGACCTTCGCAATGCCGGCCACCGCGACCCGGTTGCCCACGTTCGAATAGGGCGTCAGAGGGAACGGGGCCTCCACGCTCACGTCGCCTCGGCAGTAGATCTCCCCCGTCGCATCGCGCAACACCCAGTCGCGCCGCGACACGGGCGG
>VGFC01000397.1 GCA_016869045.1 Armatimonadota bacterium | reverse complement strand
CTCGTAGATGCTGTCAGCCCTTCGGAAGACCTGCACGAGGCCCGCGCCGATCTCCGGTTGGTCGAACTGCCAGCCGATCCACACATCGGGCGCGAGGCTGTAGCTGGTCAGCGGGTAGTAGTCGCCCAACAGGATGTCCGGCGCGACCTCCCGCCACTGCGCGACGAGCTTCCTCACTCCCGCGTAGTCGATGTCCGTCCGCCGCACGTCGTAGCACCCGGTCATGTGCGGGCACATCACGCTGCGGAAGTAGTAGGGGTCGCTGGAGTTCACGCCCGTCCCCCAGAACGGGTACCAGAACGCGATCCCGTAGGTATGGCACTGCTGCGAGATCGGCTCCAGCAGGTAGTCGCTTCGCAGCAGCGGCACCGCGCGCCGGAGGGTCTCCAGGTCATTCCGCCGCCCGCCGCTCGCGCAGGAATCGATCAGGATGTTCGGGTGCCGCCGGCGTAGCTCGTCCCAGTAGGCCAGGTACCCCTCGCAGTGGCGAATCTCCGTGATCCCCTGCCGGTCCTCGGCGTCGTTCGCGCGCCAGTACCCGAGCGGGTCCATGTTGAGGTCCTGCCGGTACAGGTCGATCCCCTGCTCGTTCAGCACCTTGTCCACGTGGTCGGTGAGCCACTGGCGCGCCTCGGGGTTGCCGAGGTTCAGCAGCTTCTGCTCGCCATCGCGGCCGAGCAGCCAGTCGGGGTGCTCGTAGAGCCACGTTCCCGGCATCACGCGCTCCGGCTCGAACCACACGATGATGCGGATGCCCTTCTCGTGCGCATGGTCCGTGATCGCGCGCAGCCCGTTGGGGAAGCGTGTCTTGTCCACTTCCCACGTGCCCGTGTTCGGCCAGCCGCCCACGTTCGGGTACCAGCCCGCATCCATCCACCAGTAGTCGAGCTTGATGCCCTCTTCCGTGTAGCGGTCGACGAACAGCTTCTGGTTCGCCTCGTTCGCGTTGATCATCTCGCCGAACTGGTGCGAGCTGCACGCCGCCATCTGCGGCATCGGCAGCTTCCCGCCCGGTCGCGGCAGGTTGTGCTCGATCATCCACCGCCGCCACAGGTTCTGACCGCGAATCCAGTCGCCCTTCCAGAACAGCAGGGCCACCAGCGGCGTGCGAATCTCCTCCCCCGGGTGCAGCGTCAGGTGGGTCAGCTCCTGCCCCGCGCGCACGTGCAGCTTCGTCCCGCCGTCGCGCTCGAACGTCGCCGCCCACTGCCCCGGCCAACCCAGCCCGATGATCGTCCCCTCGCTGCTCGGCTGCTCCACGTTGAAGTAGCACAGGTCCGTGTTCGTCGGCCGCCCGCCCGCGGCGGTGATGCGCTTCGCGGCGCCGGGCCCTAGCTCCGTGACATGCGGCTCGTAGTCCTGCGGCGTGCACGGCGTGCCCGTGAAGTGGTGGAGCTGATACTCGCACCCCGGCGCCGGCGGGAAGCCCCACCGTTCGACGGTCCAGTCCAGGGCCTGGATGTCCTCCAGGATCGGCGTACCGCCCTCGCCCGTGTTCTTCAGGTACACCGTCCACTCGACCACCGGGAAGTCGCGGTACTCGACCGCCACGCACCGCACCACGAGGCCCGTCGCGGGATCGGTGTACGTCACCACGCGCTCCACGCGGTTCGTATCCATCTCGCGCTCGGTCCGCTCCACCTTCCACTGCGGCAGCAGCTCCGCCGAGGGTCTTTCCCCATAGATGAACGAGAACGGCGGCTCAACCGCCGGCTTCGCACGCCGCTCATCCACGGCCGCCATGTCCGCCAGCCACAGCTTCGTCCCATCCTCCAGGGTCACTCGCGCCTCCGCCCAATCCGCCTGATCGCACGCGATGCCGTCTCCCCCATCCGTCACCTGCAGCGTGAGCTCCCGCGCCCCCTTCAGCGGCACCGACACCGCCGCACCCGGCGTGCCCTCGTGCATGAGCGCCGACCGGAAGGCCTCCTCCTCGCCGATGCGCACCACGAACTCTACGCTCCCGCGCCCACCGCTCGTCTGCTCGTTCGTGTCCACGCCGACCGTTGCCTCGAGCTTCGCCCCCGGCCCGGGCAGCCGCACCGTGATCTCGCTCACCGCATGGGTGAACAGCCCCTGCCGGTACTCCTGCCTCCCGATCCGCAGCGGCTTCCCCTGCCGCTCATCCTTCTGCACCACATCGTTGTTCGCGCGCACGATCAGGCAGTTGTCCGTGGGTGCCGTCAGTGCCTCACCAAGCACCTTCGCCGACACCCAATCCTGCTTCTCGCGCATCTCATCGGGAGTCGGCGTCACGGCATGAGCAACGGACGGGCCAATGGCCATCAGAAGCACCACCAGTCGGTACAAGGCGATCACCCTCCGGGGGCGTAGGTGGGGGGTGATTCGCTGCGGGGGCGGGGAAGGCCTCTCCTGAGAAGGGGGCTGGGAGGTCGCGGCCGGAAGGCAAGGAAGGGGGATGGCTGGCAACGCTCAACAACGACGATGGGGCGACGCTACCATGTACGGCGAACTCGTGCTAGGGTGGGATCTGCGTAGGCAGGACGCCGAGGTGAGGGTCTCGGCGCCCAAGGCGGCCTACCACACGGCGGTCGTTGCGCAGTCTGGGGCGGGCAAGTCGTCCGTGGTCGCGCGTCTCGTCGAGGAGATACTCCTGAGCACCCGGGCTCGCGTCGTGCTGCTGGACGCCAACGGGGACTTCCGTCGCGCCGGGTCTCCCAACTGCGCAGCGTGGCCTGGGACCAACTACAGGGGTGAGCCCCGCCTACCGAGTAGCGACTACCGGTGTCCCGACGCGTTCCTGACCGACTGGTCCGCCAAGGTTCCCCAATTGCACTTGGCGCGACCTGGCGCGGGGGACTTGCCCCACGCCTCTGCGCCGGTCACATGCTGGTGGAGCGACCTGACGTGGCCGGAGCAGCTTGCGGTGCTGGGCGTGGACGAATGGGCCGAGACAGGCGAGGCGGAGGCGCTCCATTGCATGCTGGATGCGCTGTCGTACGTTCCGGGCGCCCCAATGACGTTCCACAGGTTGCGGGAGGCATTCGAGTTCGACCTGTCGCCCACGCCCGCCCGCAGGCGCGTCTACCATGCTCTCCAGCGTCTCGAACACTCGGGGGTGTGGGGCGGCCCCGAGGAGCGTGCCGCGCTCTCCGAGCACATAGGGAAGCGGCCGCCATCCTGGCGTCTACTGGTCGTGGACCTCGTGTCAGTGCACGACCCGACCGCTCGGGCGGTCGTGGGCCTTGCCGCGCTCAATGCCCTGTGGAGAGTCGCACGCGAGTCATGGGAGGATGCTGCCCTCGACCCCGCCCGACCAGACACCCGTGTGCCAACCTTCGTAGTCATCGACGAGGCGCACAACTTCGTGCCCTCTAGCCCTGGCCCGGCTCTCACGGAGCGCCTCGCGTCGCGCATCATGGCGATCGCTGCCGAAGGGCGCAAGTTCGGCGTGTTTGTGCTGCTGGCCACCCAGCGCCCCGCGAAGGTCCGGCCCGGCCTGCTGCATGAGTGCGAGAATGTCTGCATCTTGCGCCTGCAGTCGCCGGTGGACCACCAGGCCTGCATGGACACATGGGGCATGGGCCCCAGCTCCCTCGAAGCGGCTCCCCGCTTCGAGTGTGGGCAGGGCTTGCTCTTCGGCAGATGGGTTCCCGAAGAGACCCTCTTCCGCGCAGCCTTCCGCCGCACTGCCGAGGGCGGCGCGAGCCTCGACAAGGACCACTGGGCGGCTCAGCCGCCCGATCTGACGGCAGGCGCCGGGCCAGACTGCTGACAGGAGCGTTCAATGACCGCCCGCGACCTGCACACCTACCTCCGCTCGAACTGCCCGTGGGTGGATCCCGAGCGTACCGTCGATACGTTCAAGGCCGGCGATCCGGAGACCGAGGTGAAGGGGATTGCGGTTTCGTGGATGAGCCGGTCGGCGACGCTGAAGGCCGCGCACGAGCAGGGCCTCAATGCGTTCGTCACCCACGAGCCGACCTTCTGGGATCACACCGAGCGCCCGGTCGGCGGCACCGAGGAGGACCGGAAGCGGAAGGAAGCGTGGCTCGCGGAGACCGGCATGGTGGTGATCCGCTGCCACGACATGCTCGACCAGATGCCCGGCTTCGGCATTCAGGATAGCTGGGCGACGTGGCTCGGGCTCGGCGGCTGCGAGTTCGAGCAGACGGACGCCTTCCGCCGCATCTACACAATCGAGCCGCGCCCTCTCGCCGCGCTCGCAGAGGAGGTGGCGACGAAGCTCTCGCCGCTCGGCCAGCACTGGGTCGAGTACGTCGGCGATGACGCACGGCCCATCGAGCGCGTCGGCATCGGCACCGGGGCGATTGTCGGCGGCACGGAGGTGCTGGCGCAGTACCGCGACCGCGGCGCCGATGCGGTGCTGCTCACGGAGCTGACGCGCTGGCGCGAGCTGTCGTGGGGCGAGGACGTGGGCTTGGCGTTGCTGCTGATCGACCACGGCGTCTCGGAGGCCCCGTCCCTCCGTGCCCTGGCTCAGCACCTCGCGGATCGCTATCCCGACATCCCGGTCCGCTACCTCCCAGCCGAGTGCCCAACCAAACTCGCACTCGCCCAGTAGACCTACTCGTAGGTCGGGCTTCCGAGCCCGACACTCGCCAAAGGACGGTGTGCCATGCGCGTCTTCTTCGCCTACGACAACGAGGACTGGGTAACTCCCGAGACCGATGACATCGTGAAGCGGCTGGCCGAGCTGCACGAGGAGCACGGTCTCGTCGCGTCGTTCTACACGGTTGCGGAGCGCGCGCGGGCGTTGCGGCGGCGCGGGCGGAAGGACGTGATCGACGCCCTTGCGCGCCACGAGATCAGCTACCACAACGACACGCACGGCCACTTCCCTCGGCCGCAGGCGGTCTACTGCGAGGAGCTGGGTTGGGAGGCGGGGCTCGCGGAGCTGCTGCGCATCGAGGCGCGCGGCGTGCAGGATGTCGCGACGATCTTCGACCAGTTCCCGGTCACGTGGTGTCAGGGCGAGTGCAACTGGGCGCCCCAGGCCGTCCATGCGCTGCGGCAGCTTGGCATCGGCAGTTGGACGGGGTCGCTATATGGCACGCCGGACGGGATGCCCGTGTGGTACATGGGCCAGCTTTGCGTCCGTCGCGCGATGCACGTCGTCCCCGTGCAGCCCGAGTCCGCCGACGAGGACCTCTTCGCCCGTTTCACGCGCGAGTTCGAGCAGCGCCTGGAGGAGAAGGGTGGCGAGGGGTTCATCTACGTATTCGGCCACCCGTGCCGCTGGGGCGCCGAGACCTGGTGGGGGCAGGAGCAGTGGGACGACTACCGCGCCGGCCGCACCACCGAGCCGCATCAGCTCCGCCCGCCGAGCAAGCTCTACACTCCCGCCCAGGTCGAGCGCCTCATGCAGGAGACCGACCGCTGCCTGGAGTGGGTCGCCTCACGCTCTGACCTGACGCCTACCACGTACGCCGAAGTCAACGCTGCGTGCGAAGAGCCGGCGATGCAGTGGCTGGCGCTCGAGGACCTGCTCGACATCGCCATTCAGATTGCGGAGCAGCTCACGTACGTGACGCTCGATGAGACCACGCTCTCGCCGGCCGACGCGCTGGCGGCCCTCGTGTGGATGCTCAGCCGGCCGGACGCAGGCGACGGCACGCCCATCCCCCTACGCCGCCCGCTCGGCCCGCTCAGCGAGCCCCACGCCTTGAGCGAGCGGACCATCGTGCCGGTGCCCGTGACCTACGCCGCGTACCGATTGGTGGATGAGGCGATCGAGAGGACAGGCGCACTCCCCGCCAAGGTGACCGTGAACGGCCTCGATCTCGGTCCCGCCGATGTCCTGCGCCTCGCCGTCCACGAACTCACCGCGGCCGAGCAGGAGTCCTGGAGCCTCTCGCCCGGCCCCGCCCTCCCCGCCATCGTCGAGGCACAGTGCTTCCGGGAGACGCGCTTCAACTCGTGGTCCTACCCCGAGGGCTTCGAGCCGACCTTCCTGGCCAACCTCGCGCGCTGGCAGTCCTGGACCTTCCGCCCGGCGCTCATGCGGTGGTAGCCAAGCCGTCAGGGACTGTCCCGTCCCGCCTTGGCGGGACGAGGACTGTCCCTTGTTCGCCGTGGGGTCTGATAGACGCGAGGCTCAGGGAACGCCGCTTAGCGCCGTCACTGCCGCCTCGACCAACGCCTCCTCTGACTCCGGGCACGCGATGTTCCACGTCACCTCGTACCCGCCTTGACCGTACGCCTCCGGCGTCCCGATGTACCCGAGACCCCCGTTCGCGCACGTCACGGGCATGGTGAGCGGGAAGGGCGAGCGGCGCTTGATCTCGTGGCCTATCTGGACGAAGATCTCGCCCGGCAGGCTGATGAGCGCCATGTCGCCAATCCGCAGGGCCTGCACCTCGGCGGGCACGTGCGTCTCGTCCGCGTGCTTGTCGATGAGATGCCGGATGTAGCGCGACTGGCTGTCCTCACCCTCGGGTCGCTCCATCGCAGCGAAGTCCTTGATCGGCAGTTCAAAGGCGACGCGCTTCGCGCCGAGCGGCGCGTCCTCGCGCAGACCGACGCTCTCCCACACGCGCAGCACTTCCGCGGCCAGCGACCGCCCGACCCTCTCCCTCGATCCTGGCCCTCGTACGACCGGCACCTGGTTGCCTGCGCAGCCGAGGCCGAAGAGGACCGGACACCCGAGGCTCTGCGTCAGCAGCGCCTGCATCGCGCCCGGGTAGTCGGCGGAGAAGTCGTAGAAGGTCTCCTCGCCCGCCCCGCAGACCGGATGGCACGCGAACGACACGACGACGCCGAGTGTCCCGCCCTCACCCTCGACGCGCACCAGCGGTACTTGCGGATCGGTCGGCCCCCACTTCAGCGCTGCCAGGTCGCTATCCGGCCGCGGCGGACGCGGCTGCA
>VGFC01000396.1 GCA_016869045.1 Armatimonadota bacterium | reverse complement strand
GTCTGCTTCAACGACGGCGCGTTCTGCATCAACAAGGTCAAGCCGGTCACGCTGCTTGAGGACTACCACGCGGGCGAAGTGCACCAGCTGGTCGGCGGCAAGATCAAGCTCGGGCACGAGCCCGATTCGCCGCTCTACCTCCCGGACTCGCAGTTCATCGACGGCGCTCAGTGGCACGCGCTGGTCCCCGTCGATAGCACCTTCGAGGGCGGTGCGCCCTACCACTACTCCGACGAGGAACTGATCGGCTTCGTGAAGGCCTGCAAGTCGGTCAAGGGGGCCGTGACGCTCAACCTGCCCATCGGCCTCGACGGCAAGGTGCCCGAGGGCAGCATCGCGCAGATGCAGAGACTCGGGCGCGCGATAGGGGCCGTCCGATGAACGGGAGCTTGTTCCTCGTTGTCGCGCTCGTGGTCATCGCGTCTGTGCGGTGCTCCGCCGACATGATCGCACCTCTGCCCAGCGAGATGGATGCGATGCAGCGCTGGGTGGCGGCCAAGTTCGGGGGCGCCACCGACGCCCCGCCCGTCGAGGTGGGGCTGGAAGTGCTCGCCAACCATGGGCCGGTGCATCCGAACGCCCGCGGCCCTAAGCCCATGCACCTCGGCGCAACCGCCTACACCCGCGGCCTGTACTGTCACGCCCCGAGCCGCGTTGTGGTTCATCTTCCCTCACCTGGCACGACCTTCGAGGCACTCGCCGGCGTGGATACGAACGACCAGACCAGCGGCGGCCGAGGCAGCGTCGTCTACGCGGTCGAGGTTGGCGGCAAGGAGGCCTGGCGTTCGGACGTACGGCGCGAGGGCATGCCGGGCCTGCCCGTCTCGGTGGCCCTGAACGGCACGCGCGAGTTCGTGCTGGTCGTCGAGGACAGCGGCGACGGCATCCCGTGCGATCAGGCGGACTGGGTCGAGACGCGCGTGACGCTCGCCGATGGGGGAGAGGTGTGGCTGGGCGACCTGCCGATCTACGACCGCTACCTCCCCGCGCCCGATGCGCAGCCACCCTTCTCCTTCGTCTATGGGGGCAAGCCCTCCGCGGAGTTCTTGAGCCAATGGCCGGTGGAGCGCAGCTCTCGCTCGATCACCGACCCACGACACAGCGAGCGCACGGAGTACACGCTCCTCTGCACTGACCCCGCGACCAACCTGCAGGTCCGCTGCGTCGCGCTCGCGTACCACGACTACCCGACCGTCGAGTGGACGCTGCACTTCCGCAACGCCGGCACGCAGGATACGCCGATCCTGAGCGACATCCGCGCGGTAGACACGAGCTTCCGGCGCCCGCCGGGCGGGGAGTTCGTCCTACACAGCATCCGCGGTGATGACTGCACGCCGCTGAGCTACGAGCCCTTCGAGGAGACGCTCGGCCCCGGCGCGACGAAGGACATCGCCAACACCGGCGGCCGTCCGACGCAGAACGCCTTCCCGTACTTCAACCTGCAGTGGCCGGGCCACGGGCTGCTGTGTGCGCTGGCCTGGCCGGGCCAGTGGTCGGCGCGCTTCACCCGCGACGGCGAGGCGGGTCTGCGCATCGACGGCGGACAGGAACTGACGCACTTCACGCTACACCCGGGCGAGGAGGTCCGCTCGCCCCTTGTCGTGCTGCAGTGGTATCAGGGCGATTGGCCGCGCGCCCAGAACGTGTGGCGCCGTTGGATGTTCGCTCACAACGTCCCGCAGCCCGGTGGCAAGCCCCTGCCGACGCTGCGGTGCCTCTGCACCGGCAACTACTACCCCGGCCTGATGACGGTCGCCTCACAGGAGTCCGCGTTCCTTGAGCGCCACTTTGCGGAGGGCATCGGCTTCGATGTCTGGTGGCAGGATGCGGGTTGGTACCCGTGCGACGGCGTCGGCTGGCCGAAGGTCGGCACGTGGGAGCCTGATCCCGTGCGCTTCCCGCAGGGCCTGCGTGAGCTGAGCGATCTCGTGCACGAGCACGGCAAGCGCGCGATGGTCTGGATGGAGCCCGAGCGCGTGCACCCCGGCACGTGGATCGCCGACAACCATCCCGAGTGGGTCTTCGGCGGCAAGGAGGGTGGGCTACTGAAGCTCGGCGAGCCCGCCTGCCGCGAGTGGCTCACCGACCACATCGACCGGCTGCTCACCGAGCAGGGGATCGACTTCTACCGCCAGGACTTCAACATGGACCCCCTTGGCTACTGGCGCGCGAACGATGCGCCCGACCGCCAGGGGATCACCGAGATCCGCCACGTCGAGGGCTACCTCGCCTACTGGGACGAGCTTCGGCGGCGCCACCCCGACATGCTGATCGACTCCTGCGCCTCCGGCGGGCGGCGCAACGACCTGGAGACCCTCCGCCGCGCGGTGCCCCTGCTGCGCAGCGACTGGTACTGGTCACCCGAGGGCCAGCAGTGCCTCACCTACGGCCTCTCGCAGTGGATTCCCTACCACGGCACGGGGGTCATTTACCAGAAGGACGCCTACTGGTGGCGCAGCAGCATGGTGGCGGAGATGAGCTTCGGCCCGGACGCCGCCGGGCTCGACCACATCGACTTCGCGCTCGTGCGCCGCATGGTGGACGAGCACCGGCGCCTCTCGCCCTACTTCCTCGGCGACTTCCACCCGCTCACCGCCTACTCGTCGGGCGACGACACCTGGATGGCCTGGCAGTTCGACCGCCCCGACCTCCATGCCGGCGTCGTCCAGGTCTTCCGCCGCTCGCAGAGCATCTACGACTCCGCCCGCCTCCGCCTGCGGAACCTCGAGGCGGACGCTACGTATGGACTCACCAACCTGGACTCAGGGGAGACGGAGGAGCACACAGGGCAGCAACTGATGACGGAGGGGCTGCGCGTGGTGCCTCCCGAGGCCCCGTGCGCAGTGGTGATCGTCTACGAGCGGGTCTGACGCCGCTTGATCTGCCGTATCACCGCCGAGTTGTCGAGTTCCCCGTCACCCGCGGCGATTGCCCCGTCGAGCAGCCGCAGGTGCTCCTCCGACAGGGGCAGCGGCTGGCCGTGCTTCCTCGCCTGCTCCAGGATCAGCGCGACGTCCTTCCGGTGCTGGGCGAGGCGGGCTTCGGGTGTGAAGTCGCCCTCCACCATCCTCCGGCCCTTCGTGTCCATGATGCGCGAGTAGGCCATCGTGGACACGAGGAGGGGCAGCACGCGCCCGGGCTCGAGCCCAATTGCTTCGCCGAATGCCAGCCCCTCGGCGAGCGCCGCGCGGTTCAGGCCGAGGACGAGGTTCGCCACCAGCTTGGCCCGCGCACCGGCGCCGGACGGGCCGACGTGGAACACCTTCGCGCTCAGCGCCTCGAACAGGTCCGCACACTGCTCGAACGGCTCCGCCTCGCCACCGACCAGGAAGGCGCCCTCACCCTCGCCGATCTGCCTGCTACTTCCCACGATGGTGGCGTCAAGGTAGTCAATGCCTCGCTCCGCCAGCCTCTCCGCCATCGATTCGCTCGCCTGGGGATCGCCGGTCGTCGTGTCGACGATGGTGCGCGGCAGCGGGTCCCCTTCCAGGATGCCGCCCGGCCCCTCGATCACCTCGCGCACGATGTCGGAGGTGAGAAGCGACAGGATGACGCGCGGGGCCCTCGCCGCAACCTCGGCGGCGGACGCCGCAGCCTCGCCGCCGAGCGACACGAGATGCTCGCGCCTGTCGGCCACGATGTCATGCCCGATGACCCGGAACCCGGCCGCGAGCAGGCGCTCCGCCAGCGCACTGCCAACAAGGCCGATGCCGACGAGGCCCACGACGCCTGCCGGCGGGAGGTCATTTCCTGCGTTCACGAGCCGTTCCATCCCTGCCACGGAATGTCGCCCGGCCAGACCTTCCAGTCGGGCAGCCCGGGGTCGACCCGTCTGGCCCGGTCGCGTTCGACGGACCAGACAGGTGCGCCCCCGTCATCGACGAGGTCGGGCCCGATGCTGTACAGCAGGAACCGCTCGCCTTCTCGACGATAGACCAAGGCTCTGTCCGCGAAGCAGTCCTGCGGCACCGGCCAGCCGATCTCCGCTAGCCCCTCCAGGCGGTCCGGCAAGCGCCCTTTCTGCTGCCGATAGAGCTTCAGGCCGAGCGCCGCTATCACGAGCTGCCGCGCGGGAGCCTCCACAGTCGCGCGACGCCAGAGGGTCCTGGTGTTCGGCACCAGCATCCGCGCCACGGGAAGTCTGTCGGGCACCCGCTCCAGTTCGGTCTGCACGGCGCGGAGCCCCTGGGCCGCCTCACTCCATGGCCGGCCGATCCCTTCCTCGGCGAGGTCCATCAGCCTCAGATAGGCGAGCAGGTCGTCGTAGGGGGGATAGGGGAGCGCCTTGACGCGGCCCCCGGCCTCCCTTCTCGGCGTCCGAACGGGCGCGGGCTCGCGGGGCGGCTCCGTCGTGCTGCCGATCTCGCCGCCAATGCTCTGCCCGAACGTCTCGAGGCACTCGACACGCTGGCCCTGCACGGCGCCCAGAAGCTCCCGGCGCTCGTCCCGCCGCTCCAGCTCAGCGGAAAGCTCGCGCGCCGACTCCTCGGGGATCGGGCCGCCCGCGAGCACGGTCTCGGCAGCGCGCATCCACATGAGTTCGCAGCTACCTCGGTTCAGGAACCCCAGGGGTGTGCGTTCCTCGGCCATGTGCCGCACCAGTGCCGCACCACGACGCAGGTGCTCCAGAGCGGCGTCCTGGTTGCCGGCGGAGCTCGACGCATAGGCAGCGGCGGCCGCGAAGCGGGCCACGCTGCGCAGGCTCGCGTGCTGAGGGCTCATGCTGAGGAGGAACTCATCCCACGGCGAGTCGAATCGGCAGCGTGGGCGCTCCGTGGCCCGCCCGACGAGGGCCACCAGCTCCGCATCCTGCTCGATCAACTGCGCCAGGGCGGACAGGTGCTCGGGGTTCTCGCGGTCGTACCACCAGTACCCGACCTTGAGGACGCGAGGGGCGCCGGTGCCATAGTCGCCTTCGCCGGCGTGTGCCTTGATCAACTCAGCAGCCCGCAGATAGAGCGGCGCCGCGTTGTCCTCGTCAGTGGCCGGGGGTGGCGCCAGTTCGGTCGCCGTTACCGGCTTGCCGGCGGCCCTCAGCTCCGACAGTTTGGCCTGCAGGTCCGCCTCAGCGGCGGCCAGGCAGGGGACGCACCCCGCGACCATCAGCAGCGCAACCATCGTCGGTCCCTCCCTCAGATCAGCACTCACCCCCACCACACCAGCTCTGCAACCTTCTGGCCAATCTGCTGGGCGCCCCGCACTGAACCGAGCGATCCGGTCGCGCGGCTCGCCCTACTGCGTGGTGTTCGTCCCGATCTGCACATCGGCGCCGGAGTTGTCGATGATGCCGTCCGCGCCGCGCAGGAGGCAGCCGAAGATGGTGGCAGCGGTGAGGCCCTGCTTCAGCACGATCTGCCTCTTCCCGGCATCCGCGAACTCGCAGCCGTTGACGATGAGGCGCCCGCCGTCGGCGAGGATGCAGGGCGCGCCCGGCTCGGCCGCCGCCCAGCCGGTGAAGTGGCAGCCGGTCAGCGTCAGCGTGCTCGGGCCGTGCTTCACGATCTGCTGCTTCGTTTCGGGCACGCCCCAGAATCCGCAGTTCGAGAGCTTCACGGGGCCCTGGTTGTTCTCGCCCACTTCGAGCGTCGCCATGAACTGACCGTTGACGAACTGCACCCCGGCATGTCCCTGCGTGCGGTCCACGCGCACGGCCACCGGGCAGATGTCAGCGCCCGACTGCGTGATGACCGCGTTGCCCGGCCCGTGGCCGAAGTCATCGAAGTGGAAGCCGATGATCGGGAAGATGACGAAGCAGTTCGTGATGAACTCCCAGTCCGTCTTCCCGACCTTGAAGCCGACGAGGTTCCTCTCCAGGTACGCCTTGATGTCGCCGCCGGGGAAGCCGGGGGCGATCGCCATGCGCGTCCAGAAGTTCGGGTTGAAGTGCACGTTCTCGATGCGGCCGATGTCGGTGCACTGGTCGATGTAGATGCCCGTCTTCAGCGGGCAGGCGAAGACGTTCCTGACGGTGTGCAGCTCGTTCCAGTTCGTCCCGAGGTCCAGCGCCTGGTAGGGGTTGGTGAGCGTCATGTCGTAGACCTGGCACAGCTCGCCGTCTACGCGGATCGTCCAGGGGTAGGGCTGCACGTCGGGCAGGGACTGCTCGGGGTAGTGGATGACCATGTTGCGGATGACGGCATTGGGCTTCAGCGTCACCAGGGGTGGCCCATCCGCGTTGCCCTTCCCTCCGTAGGCCAGCAGGAGCGTGCCGATGGGGTGCTCCGAGTGCGGGACACCCTCGGAGGCGCCACGGAAGGTGACGCCCGGAGGCACGGTCAGCGCGCCGTTGACGCGGTACTGGCCCGCCGGCAGATAGCAGACGGGCCCCGTCTTCTCAGCCGCATCCAGCGCGGCCTGAATCGCGGCCGTGTCATCGGCTACACCGTCGCCGACCACGCCGTGGTCCTTCGCGTTGACGTCAGCCATGAGAGCCGATCCTCCCGGCAGTATGAGCACGGCCAGCCCAAGGGTGCGAAGCATGTGTCTCCTCCGACGGAGCCTGCAGCGATGGGGCGTCGGAGGGCAGGCTTCGTCGGAGGCGAACCAACCAC
Source organism: Armatimonadota bacterium (assembly GCA_016869045.1). Classification (GTDB taxonomy): domain Bacteria; phylum Armatimonadota; class Zipacnadia; order Zipacnadales; family VGFC01; genus VGFC01. The sequence goes on along the minus strand of VGFC01000396.1, from coordinate 330 downwards.
CTGTCGCGTTCCGTTCGCCGGCGCACAGAGAGGAGCCGCGCTCATGCTCGACCACGGTCTCATGCAGGGCCTCGGCCTGTCGGCGATCCTGGCTCTCGCCGCGTGCGTCGCCGAGGGGCAGGGCTCGGCCATCGACTACTCGGCCTGGGAGCGATACCGCGAGGGAGTCCAGCACCCGTGCGCGGCGATCAAGCCTCAGGACCTGGAGCGCGCCCGGCGCAACATCGAGCGCTACGAGTGGGCGCGCAAGTATGCCGAGGGAGTGCAGAGGGGCGCGGACGACCTCGTCGCGGCAGTCGACGCCGCGTGGCTGGCGACGTTCATCGAGCG
>VGFC01000395.1 GCA_016869045.1 Armatimonadota bacterium | reverse complement strand
CCCCGGCGACCCCCCTGAGTTCCCAGGGCATGGGTCGTGCGCCCCCCCCCCCGAGCTCCCCCCAACGTCGCCGCCTTGCCTCTCTCGCTCGTCAGACATGGCTGTCACCCCCAACATCGCCCATGGGCAGCAGAACTCCCTGCGCGGGCAGTCTGCGTAGCGGTTCGCCACCAACATCCGATCTCCCTCCCTCCCGCCTGTTACCGCGGGCGGTCAGGTCCTGTCAGTGGCAGTTGGCCGCCGCTCGGCGCGTGAAGCTCAGTGGAGCCCCAGCCTCCTTCTTATCCTCTTCAGTTCCCCGCGCATGGCCTCCTTGTAGTCTTCCACCCCATCCTGCTGGTAGGTCAGGTCTCGCGCGACGTTTGGTGCGCCGCCAGCCGTGAGATGTAGGCCCTGCAATCGGCCCTTCACCGCAACCGTATCCATCAGGATGCGCATGAGTTGGAAGAGGCAGCCCTCATCGCCGCGCGGCACCTCCAGCACCACGTTCGGCACACCGTCCTTGGTGAAGGCCTCGGCGACACCCGCGAGCGACGCGCCCTGAATGCTCTCCATCGGTAGGCCGCCCAGGTCGGCCAGCTCGCCGGTCAGCCCCGTCGAGCCAGGCACCCTCACTCGCCTGCAACCCAGGTCGCCCCACTTCACGAAGACCACGACCTTGTCCCGCGGCCCGCGGATGACGCCGTTGAGGATCGAGTGGTTCCCGGTCGGCCCGCGAGTCGCGATGAGGTTGAGGCCCTCGCGGCGCTCCTGGATGGACTCCGAGTAGAGTTGCGTCAGCCAGTCGCCGAGGTAGCGGTCGTCGGCGTAGTTGTAGAAGAGCAGCACGCTCTTGTGCAGGTAGTGCTCGGCGAGGTGCAGCCACTTGGCAAGCTCAAAGGCGACGTTCGCCCTGTTGCGGGCCTTCAGCCCGAACGTCTGCTCGTGGCCGCGGGCGAAGCCGGCGATGGCCGCGTCGATCCGTTCGCTCGGCCCGAGCCGGTCATGGTTCGCCGCAACCGCGAGCGGGAGCAGGCCGACGGGGCTCGCCGCCGAGAAACGCCCCCCGACGCCTTCGGGGACCGGGAGCAGCCCGTAGAAGCGCTTCCGGTCCTCGTACAGCAGGCTGTTGTCGCTGTATAGCGTCGTGGCGATGACATGCCCCTGCCAGCCGCGCACCTTCGCTCTGCGCATGGCCTCGCGAACGAGAAGCGAGGCAGCGAACGTCTCCGCCGTCTTGCCCGAGCGGCTGACGTTGTTGACCACGGTGCGCGCGAGCTTGCCCTCGGCGCCCAGCGTGCGCAGGATCGCATCCAGCCGGCGCGGGTCAAACGTATCCCCCGCGAAGTGCATCTCCAGCCCGCCGCCGCGCTCAGCCTTGGTCAGGCGGTTATGCAGCGGGTCGTCGAGCGTCTCGTGGATGACGCGCGGCGCCAGGTCAGACCCCCCGACCCCCAGCAACAGGAAGACGTCGAAGTCCTTCCTCACCGCCTCGGCCAGCCGCTTGACCTCGGCAATCGTGTCCGTCTGCTTGTGGCTGATCGTCCACGCGCGCCAGTGCTTGGCGAGGACATCCTCACCAAGCGCCTGCTCGGTGACGAAGTCCGCGTGTATCTCCTCCAGCGCGGCGTCGATCTCGGCCACATGCGCCGGCGACACGCTGCGGTAGATGATGTCGTCACGCTTGACCCCGAGTCTGATGCGATCCCTCTGCGTCGATGCCATGCAGTAAGTCCCCCGTCCTTGGTTGCGTCATCCCACTGCAACGACACGCGCCTTCGCGTCTAGGTTCCCGAGCCGCCCCGTCGTCCCTCCTCCGTTGCCATTCCCTGGGACTCCCCAACTCCGCATCTCCGCAACTCCCGCCGTTTGACGCTGTCTCTGGCCCCATGCTATACTCGCGCCTCGAAGGCTGGCTGGTCCTGAGGAGTTCGTCTGTGGGACACCTGATTCGGATGGAGAAGTGGGCGGAGAACCTCGATGAGGTCACGGTCGGCGAGTGGCTGAAGCGCGAGGGCGACTGCGTCGCGCCGGGGGAGGCGGTGGCCGAGCTGATTACGGAGAAGGCCACGTTCCAGTACACGCCCGAGGAGGGCGGCGTGCTGCTGCGCATCCTGGCGGAAGAGAACAGCACGGTTCCTGTGGGGTTTGTGATCGGCTTCATCGGCGAGCCGGGCGAGGAGCTGCCGGTGGGCGTCCTGGAGACGAACCGCGCCCTGATCGAGGCGAAGAAGGCCGAGGCGAGGTTGGCGCTGGAGTTGCCTGACGAGGCTCTGTCGGCGGCTCGCCCGGCGGGGGGCTTGCGGGCGACGCCCCCGGCGCGTCGCCTAGCGCGAGACCGAGGGGTGGAGTTGGAGGATGTCGCGGCCTGGTTTGGCGATGGACGGCGCCTCACCGACCGGGATGTTGAGGCCTACCTTGCACGCGAGAAGGAGGCGACCTCCGATGGCGGTACCTGAGCCCAGAGTCGCGCTGGTGACGGGAGCGAACCAGGGCATTGGCCGGGCAACAGCGCTGGCCTTGGCGGAAGACGGTTGCCGCATCGCGGTCAACGATATCATGCCCGAGGAGTTGGCCGCCGACACGCTTACCGCGCTCCGCGAGAAGGGTGTCGAGGCGGCCTACTGCCAGGCTGATGTGCGCGACGCCGAGGCCGTGAAGGCGATGGTCGATCGCGTCGCCGAGGAGTTGGGCGGCCTGCATGTACTCGTGAACAACGCAGGCATCATCCGCGACAACTACCTGGCCTTCATGAAGATGGAGGAGTGGGACGATGTGGTGGACATCTCCCTGAAGGGCGCCTTCCTCTGCACAAAGGCCGCCGTCCGCAAGATGATGCGCGGGAAGTGGGGGAGAGTGATCAGCCTCTCCTCGGACGCGGGCCTGATGGGCGACATGCGCCGGGTGAACTACTCGGCTGCGAAGGCGGGGATCGCGGGCTTCACCAAGGCCGCCGCGCGCGAACTCGCGGCGCAGGGCATCACGGTCAACGCCGTCGCCCCCGGAATCATCAACACCGCCATGACCGCCGACATGGATGAGCCACGCGTCAAGGGCCTCCTCGACCTCATCCCTCTTGGCCGCTTCGGCGAGCCCGAGGAGGTCGCCAGCCTCATCCGCTTCCTCGCGAGCCCCCAGGCCTCGTACATCACCGGCCAGGTCTTCCAGGTTGACGGCGGCCTACGGATGTAGGGGACCTGCCAGTCGCCGTACTCCCGGAACCTTCCCTCCCTCCCCGGCGTCTGTGAGAAGAGCGCCGCGCCGTCCATACCGCGATCCAGGGAAGGCCTGATGTCCGCGCCATCTGAGCGCAACCGGCGACGCGTTGTCGTCACCGGAACGGGGGTCGTTACGTGCCTTGGCACGGGCCTGGAGGCGTTCTGGCAGGGCCTGGTTGAGGGACGGAGCGGAATCGCGCGGCTCACGAAGTTCGACCCGACCGGGTTGCGCAACGAGAAGGGCGGTCAGGTCCGAGACTGGACCTTCGATCCCTCGGGCTTTGGGCTGGAGGGCCCGCCCGATGAGGCCACCCAGTTCCTCTTGACCTCCGCGCGCGAGGCCCTCGACCGTGCGGGTCTGACCGACCACTCCTTTGACCCTTCGCGCGCCGGCATGGTCTTGTCCACGAACTTCGGCGGCGGGATGTCGTGGGAGGAACACATCCGGCGGCGCCTCGCCGAGCAGCCGAGCAACCACACCTTCCCCGAGGCCTCCTTTCACACGCCGTTGGTGCACTTGGCCCGCGTCTTCGGGTTGCGGGGTCCGGGCCAACTGCTGTCCGTCGCATGCGCCTCAGGAACGGCTGCCATCGGCTGCGCGCTGGAGACGATCCGCCACGGGCGAGCCGACGTGATGCTCGCCGGCGGGCACGATTCACTGACCCCCTCGTGTCTCGCAGGCCTGAGCATCCTGGCCACGATGACCCGTGATGAGATCCGTCCCTTCAGCGCCGACCGGTCGGGCACCCTCTTCGGCGAGGGCGCCGCAGCGCTGGTGATAGAAGACCTCGACCATGCACTCGCGCGCGGCGCAGAGCCCCTGGCCGAAGCCCTGGGCGCATGGCAGACGAACAACGCGTACCACCTGACCGCGCCGGACAAGGGCGCGCGCGGCATGACGCGCGTGCTGGCCGAGGCCATCGTCGATGCGGGGACTGAGCCGACCGAGATCGACTACGTGAACGCCCACGGTACCGGCACTCAGGCGCACGATCCTGAGGAGACGCACGCCATCAAAGCGGTGCTGGGCGAGCACGCCTATCGCGTCCCCGTCTCCTCGATCAAGGCCGCGATCGCGCACACGATGGGCGCCGCCGGTGCCTGCGAGGCCGTCGCCACCGTGCAGACCCTCCGCACGGGCATCGTCCCGCCGACGCTGAACTACCAGGACCTCGACCCCGAGTGCGACCTGGACTACGTGCCCAATGTGGCCCGCGCCGCTGAGGTGAAGTGCGCCGCCTCCATGTCCGCCGGCGTCGGCGGCTCCAACGCCTGTGTCGTCCTCCGTGCCTTTCCCCCCTCTCCCTTCCGGAGAGGGGCCGGGGGTGAGGCTGCCTTGCTCCCCTCTCCGGAACGGAGAGGGGTCGGGGGTGAGGCCTCATGAGCCGCGTCCTCATCACCGGCCTCGCTCCCATCTCGTCCATCGGCATCGGCCGCGAGGACTTCGCAGCAGGCCTCGCCGAGGGCCGCGAGGGGATTCGGCCTATCGAGTCATTCAACCCGGAGGCGTTCGACTACCGGCTGGCCGCCGAGTGCCTCGACTTCGCGCTGGTCGACTTCCTGGAGTCGGAGAAGACCTACATCGACCGCTGCTCCGAGTTCACGCTCGCGGCCTGCGCGATGGCCTTCGAGGATGCGGGGCGGAAGCCGGGCGACATCGATCCGGAGCGCGTGGGTCTCGTCTTCGGCACCGCCTACGGGCCGCTGGACACGATGTGGGCGCACACCCAGCGCGTGCAGAGCGGCGGCCTGCGGCGGGCATCGTCGGTGCTGTTCCTGCACAGCTTCGTGAACACGCCGATCAGTCTGGCCTCCATCGAGTTTGACATCCGCGGCCCTGTCGCGTGCTTCTCCCAGGGCATGGCGTCGGCGGGCGCGGCCCTGCAGTTCGCGGGCGACCTGATCGCCGATGGTCGCGCCGACCTCGTGCTGTCGGGCGGCGTCGATGCCCTCTCCGAGGTCCTCTTCGCTGCGTTGAACGACGAGGGACGCCTGGGCAACGGCTTCGTCCCCGGCGAGGGCGCTGCGCTGTTGGCGCTGCAGTCGGAGCAAAGCGCGGCGGCGCATGGGACGACGCCTTTGGCCGAGCTGCTCAGCGTCGGCCTCGCCACGGAGCCCGGCAATGAGTCGGCAGCCTTGCGCGTGGCACGGGAGCGTGCTCTGCAAGGAGCCGGGCTCTCGCAGGGGGAAGTGGTCACCTTCGAGCCACCCGCGCAGTACGGGAGGCCCTTTGGCGCGACGTGTGCGATGGACCTCGCGGCTGCCATCTGTCGGGGCCTGGCCGACACGCCGACCGTCATCGCCGTCGCCGACCCGTGCGGACTGGCGTGCGCCGCCGTCGTGGGGAAGCCATGATACCCGAAGCCCAACTCCTGCGCGACTACGAGACGATGTGGGTCATCCGGCGGTTCGAGGAGACGCTGAAGGACCTCTACGGCACCGGCGTCATCCGGGGCACGTCGCACTTCTGCGCCGGACAGGAGGCGACCGAGGTAGGCGCTACCGCGGCGCTCCGACCCGACGATCTGGTCACCTCCACCCATCGGGGCCATGGCCACTTCATCGCGAAGGGCGGCGACCCGAGGCGCATCATGGCGGAGCTGTGGGGCAAGGCAACCGGCTATGCGTGCGGCCGCGGCGGCTCGCAGCACATGGCCGACTTTGCCATCGGCTTCCTCGGCTCGAATGGCATCACCGGCGGGATGATCCCGGTGGCGACCGGAGCGGCGCTGAGCCAGAAGGTGCTTGGCACGGGGAAGGTCGTGCTCTGCTTCTTCGGCGATGGTGCGACAGGTCAGGGCGCCTTCCATGAGGCCGTCAACATGGGCGCGATATGGAAGCTCCCGGTGGTCTACCTCTGCGAGAACAACCTCTACGCCATGAGCACGCCGGTCGAGGAGGCCTTCGCCGAACCGGAGATCGCGAAGCGCGCCGCCGCCTACGGCCTCCCCGGGCGACGGGTCGATGGTCAGGACTACTTCGCCGTCCGCGAGGCCCTGGCGGAGGCGGCGCAACGCGCGCGCGACGGCGATGGGCCGACCCTCATCGAGGCCATGACGTATCGGATCTACGGTCACTCCAAGAGCGATGAGTGTGCGTACCGCACTCAGCAGGAGGAGGCGGCCTGGGCCGATCGCGACGCCCTTAAGCTGATGCGGGAAGCGCTGCTTACGCGGGGCGTGCTGACTGAGGCCCTGGACGCCGAGGTGCGCGCACGCGCCGAGCAGACCATCCAGGACGCCATCCGCTTCGCCGACGAGTCCCCCGAGCCGTGCCCCACGACGCTGTACGACGGTCTGCTATGTGAGTGAGAGGCGGGGTCAGTCCAGCGCCAGCGTTGCGACGAAGTGCTGCACGCCCTGAGCGGGCGTCTTCACGAGCCAGTTCCCCTGGGGATTGATCACGCCTGAGGGTGCGGAGCAGGGAAGATCGAGTGGGTGCGCACTGTCCACGGTCACGATCCACGTCCCCGCGGCCCGTGCCCGCATCCGCAAATTCGCCTCGTGGTACTGCCAGGCCACCTGCGACCACTCGCTGCCGTTGCGCCCGCCGTTCACCGCGTGGAAGATGACCCGGGCTCCCATTCGGCTGAGCTGCTGCGTCAGGTGCGGGTCCGGCTGCGGGGTGCAACCGGGGTTGGCCCACAGGTCGTTGCAGATCAGCGCCCCGACTCGGACGCCGTTCAGCT
>VGFC01000394.1 GCA_016869045.1 Armatimonadota bacterium | reverse complement strand
GATTGGACCGTAAGCCTTGACGCCGATCCCGACGGCGCGCCCTATGTCGAGGTGCGCGTGCAGTTCGAGGCGATCACGCAGGGCCCGCCGATGGCGTTCGTTGCCTGCCCACTGAGGATCGAGGGCGTGCCGGAGCGCCTGGCACTGGAGGTCGGCGGCGACGGCTCGGCGGACTGGTTCATGACCTTGCTGGAGGACATGTACGGTGAGCGCTTCGTCTACACGTTCTGGCCGATGGGGAAGGGGGCCATCCAGGAGTGGAGCCGGGTGGAGCTGCAGGCGAAGGCCAGAGCCTACGCCTGTGAGCGTCCGGGCGACGGCATCATCGACCTCCCGGCCTCGTTTCCGCTGCTGCGCGTCTGGTTCGCGCCCGGCTGCCGGGAGGGCGTGTTCCGGCTGAGAAGCGTGGAAGTGGACATGCTTGGCCTGCTGGGCGAGTGAAGGGGGCAGGCTATGAGACACCTGGCATTGAGCTGGTTCGCAGTGCTGATCCCCGCAGCCGGAGGATGGGGCCAAGCGGACAGCCCTGCGCCCCCCGATCCTGGTCGGCCGCGCGTGCTCGGTCACCAGATGTGGGGCTCCAGCGGCAACGGACCGGTAACCGTGTTCGACCTCCTACGCAGCAGCCTGGCCCAGACGATCTGCCTCACCGTCAACCGCGAGGCGAAGACGCCCAAGGAGATTGGTGAGGCGATCGAGGCGCCCGAGCCGGACGTGACCGCGGTCGCCGATCAGCTCACGACGGAGGGCCTCCTGGTCCGGACGGAGGGAGGGGCCTATCGCGCGAACTTCGTGGCCCTCGATGCCGAGCAGACCGGGCAACTCGCCCAACTGACCCACGACGCCGGACTGGCGGCGGCGAAGGTGATCGCGGCGAACGTCGAGCGCGTGCGCCGCGCGTACGACGACACCCCGGCGGCGCGACAAGGGCACCGCTGGGAGGATGGGGCGGCCTGGCTCGTCGTGGGGAACCTGCTGTGCAACCTCGGCCTCCGGGGTCGCTCGCCGTTCGACTACCAGGAGGGCCCCGAGAGGCCAAGCGGGGGACGCTACTGGCTGCTCGCGCGCGAGCCGGTAGCGGGCGGCGCTCAGGGGCTGCGCCTCTTCTGTTCGATGACCAACCAACCCAACCTGGGCTACGGCGTCTTCGGGCTCTCGAACGCCTGGCGGCCGTTGCCCAACTTCTCCGCGGGGGCGAGAAGCGCACTCATCCTCATCGCCCACGGCCGCGCCACCGATGCGGCCACGGTTCAGGGCCTCCTGCAATGCACCGAAGCGGAAGCACAAGCCGCGCTCGGTGAGCTGACAGCCGAGGGCTTCGTCAGCGACACCGATGGTCGCCTGAGCGTGACCTTCCCCGTCTTCGCCGACAATGACTCCCCGCTGCTCACGCCGATCATCGACGACATCGCGGATCAGACCTGGCAGGAGGCGCTGACGCCGGAGCTGGGCGATGTGGACGGCATGCTGGTGGAGTGGGGCTACGGGCATCTGCGGGAGCAGTTCGGCGTGAACCTCTTCGCCATCGGCACGGACGCGATCGGCGAGTGCCTCGGCGCGCTCCTGGACACCGGTGTCCTGCCGCCCTACCCCAACCCGCCGCCCGCCGGCTTCGGCTGCTTCGGCTGGCTGCCGGGCATTCCGCTGATGTAGCGGAAACAGCCCCAACCGGCAGGAACGTGGTGCACGCATACCGAAATGGGGACGCTGAGGCGGAACCTCCCTCCCGGCCCAGTCCGCAACGAGGGCCGGGGAGTTCTGTGAGGTGATGGACGATGCGAACGCGCCTGTGCCTGTTGCTCCTGGTCGCAAGCTGCGCCGCTCATGCGGCCACCTACACCGTGACGAGCACCGGCGACGCGGCCAAGGGCTCGCTTCGTTGGGCGATCTCGATGGCGAACAGCCACGTCGGGGCGGACACTATCACCTTCGCACCGGCGCTGACGGGCCGGACGATTGTGCCGACCTCGCCGCTCCCCGCGATCACGGGTGCTCGCACCACGGTTGATGGCGACCTCGACAGCGACGGCACGCCGGACATCTGCATCAACGGTGCCGTCGTCGCCGACGGCGACGGGTTGGTCATCCAGGGGAATCGTGCACTCGTCGTGGGGCTGTCCATCACGAACTTCGCGAATGGGATCGGGCTACACCTGCTGGAGGTGACCGACTGCCGCGTGCGCTCCTGCCACCTCGGCGTGATGCTCGACGGTACCACCGAAGCCCGGAACGCGTGCCAGTTGATGCTCGACCGGTCGCACCGTAACCGCATCGGTGGGGCGACCGCGGCCGGCCGCAACGTGATCGCCGGGGGCACGAGTACGGGGAATGGCCTCACCTTGTCGCTCTCCGACGAGAACACGATCGTCGGGAACCACATCGGGGTCACGCGTAACGGTTGGGCGACGCTCGCTGCGCCCACCTGGGGGCGGTACCCCTTCGGGCTGGCGTTGCTCACCTCTCAGCGGAACACGCTCGGCGGCACGACGGCCGCCGAGCGCAACCTCATCGGCGGCGTGACCGCAGTCGTCCTCACGGACGGCAGCAACGAGAATGTGGTCCGCGGCAACTACCTCGGACTCGGCATCGACGGGTCGGTGCTGCTCAACATGAACTCCGGCCTCATCATCGCCAGTTCGAGCCTCAACACCGTCGGCGGCTCTGCTCTCGGCGCCGGCAACGTGTTCGCGGGCGATGCGGACTTCGGTGTGAAGATCGAGGGCAGTTCTGGGCGCTCGGAGATCGCCGAGGGTAACGTGATCGCGGGCAACTACTTCGGCACGAACGCGGAGGGCTCCGCGCACCGGCGCCTGAAGGCGGGGGTCGTGGTGGACCGGACCTACGGGTGGCCGGTTCCGGGGGCCCAGACGATCGGCGGCGGAAGCCCGGCGTCCGGCAACTGGTTCTGTCCCCGCTTCGTGGGCGGCGAGGCGCGCGGGGTCGTCCTCGATGAGGCGGGCGACGGCTCGGTGATCCGAAACAACGTCTTTGGCGTCTTCCCCCACAAGGGTACGACGAACACGCCCCGAACGATGGCCAGCGGCGTCACCGTGAACGACGTCAGCGCCCGTATCGTAGGGAACAGCCTGTGGCGGGCGGAGCGCGGCATCGAGGTGCAGGGCTACTCGTCGGCCGCGACGATCCTCGGGAACTACTTCCGGGACTGCCAGAACGCCGTGGACCTGGCCGACGCCTCGGTGGCGCGCCTGGGGAACCTGAGCAACGCCTCGGCCGCCGACGATGGTGGGAACCAGTTCGTGAACATCTCGCAGTACTTCATCTACAACTACACAGGCGCCGACACGCGGGCGGAGGGCAACGACTTCGGCACGACCTCGGCCGCGGCCATCGGTGCGAAGATCCACGACCGGAACGACAACCCGGCACTGGGGCTGGTGGATTTCGACCCGTTGGCAGGCGGTGTCCACCCGACCGGAGCCGGTTCACCGAGCCTCACGGTCGCGGGCGTCTCCGCCGCCCCGACGGCCGCGGGAGCGCAGCTGACCTTCACGCTCTCCGCACCGGCGAACGTCTCCGTGACGGTGACAAACGTCGCGGGCCGGCGCGTGAAGGCTGTGTGTGTCGAGCGGGCGTGCAGCGCCGGCCTCAACACACTGCTGTGGGATGGGAGGACCGACGCGGGCCTCGCCGCGCCTGCCGGAGCCTACATCGTGCAGGTACAGGCACGCGCCGTCAACGGCGCCGCAGCTCGGACGCTCGCGCCGCTGCGGCTGGGCCGCTAGAGCAGAGACTGGCCGCCTACAGGTCGATCTTGTCCTTCGGCAGGTAGGGGGCCTTGATGAAGATGACGCGCGTGTCAGTATCGGCGTCGTTCACGATGTTATGCGCCTCGCCCGGCGCGAGCCTGAAGGCGTCCCCGGGCCGGACGCGGTGGGCCTCGCCGTCAATCACCATCTGCGGCGTGCCGGCCTCGAAATAGAAGGTCTCCTCGACCTCCTCGTGCTTGTGCGGGCCCATCTCCTGACCGGGCTGGAAGACGATGATCCCGCCCTCCCAGTGCGGACCGCGGAAGAGGTACTTCGGCCCGTGGTCGCCGTGGCGGAACTCCAGCTCATGCTCATTGACGCGTTCCATCTGCCTCATCCTCCTTGGGCGCGGGTAGCGGCGATTCCGGATCGATGATATGCCGCAAGAGCGCAGCTACGTCCTCCTCACCGACCTCGCGCGGGTTGTGTTTGGTGGAGCCGGACTCAAGCGTCACCGGGATGATCTTCGCGAAGTCCTCCTCGCGGAGTCCCTGGTCCTTCAGCGTGGTCTCGATGCCTAGCTGCGGCAGCAGCTCGCGCGTCCACGCGAGCAGGTCCCCCGGCCCTTCGCCCACGCCGAGGGCTCTCGCGCAGGCCGTGTACTTGTCGGTGCACGCCGGGAGGTTGAACTCGACCACATGCGGCAGCAGGAGCGCGCAGGCGAGGCCATGGGGGAGGTGATACTGCATCCCAATCGGGTGGGCCAGGCCATGCACGAGGCCCAAGCGCGCCGAGGCAAGCGCAATCCCCGCCAGCAGACTGCCCAGCGCCATGCTCTCCCGCCCGGCCCACGACTTCGGGTCCACGTACACGACGCGCAGCGCGTAGCCGGTCCGCACGATGGCCTCGAGCGCGAGGGCGTTCGTGAAGGGACTCGCACCGAGGGACGTATACGCTTCGAGCGCCTGGATGAACGCGTCCAGGCCGCTGTACGCGGTGACCTGGGGCGGCGCACCCATCGTGAGCTGCGGATCGACGATCGCGGCGACGGGGAGCAGATGCTCGCCGCGCAGGCTGGCCTTCACGCCCGCCTTCGGGTCGCGCAGGACGGCGTTGGGCGTCACCTCGGCGCCTGTACCGGCGGTCGTCGGGACGGCGATGATCGGCAGGCCGTCATCCGGCATGTCTGCGCCCGCGAGGTGGTCAGCCGTTGACAGTTCGGAGTCCACCAGCGCCGCGGCGGCCTTGCCGACGTCGATCACGCTGCCCCCGCCAACCGGGATCACGACCTCGCAGTCCTCGGTCAGCAGCGTGTCCCGCACCACGTCCACCGTACTCACGAGGGGCTCGGCCTCCACCTCATTGAAGACCGTTACTTCCAGCCCCGCCTCGCGGGCGGCCTCCACCAGTTCGTTCAACGCCCCCGAGGCCTTCAGCGACCGCTTCCCGGTCACGAAGCAGACCCGCGAGCCGTACTCGGCCGCGATCTGCGAAACCTCGCCCCGGCATCCGTACCCGAATGACACGACCCTCGGCAGGCGCACGGTGAACGTGCCCGCGGGACCGGTCCGCAGTGAAATGAGGAATGGCACGCGCATGGCAGACCTCCAACGGCGAAATTAGGGACAGGCCCCAATTTCCGACATGACCTCCGTCGGAAATTGGGTCCTGTCCCTAATTTCGCCCTATTAAGACGACTTCCCCCCGCTTCGCCGACTCCTTCGCCGCGTCGATGACGGCCAGCTCCGCCCGCACCTCGCTGAGCTTGACGAGGGGTTCGGCGCCGTTGAGCAGGATGTCGGCAATGTTCTCGTAGTAGGTGAGGTAGCGGCCCGGCAGCGTGCGGAGGGTCATGCGGCTCTCGATCCCTCCCACGTCGGTGATGACCTCAGCCCAGTTCTCCGGTGGCTCGTAGTCGCCCGTGCGCGGCGAGACGCTCTCGACGAGGCCTTGCGCGAGGCGGGGTTCCTGTGGGTCGAGGCCCATCTTGCTGAGAGCACCCCGCGAGCCGCGCACGTACCAGCGCGGGCGCGGGAGGCGGCTGATGTAGCCGCACTCGAAGACGCTGCGCACGCCGTTCGCGTGCTTGACGTGACACACGGCGGCGGACTCGACGTCGTACTCGTCGGTGTAGAGGAAGTCGGCCCAGACGGACTCCGCCGGGCCGAAGAGCAGCAGGAACTGGTCGATGATGTGGGCGCCCCAGTCGCAGAAGGGCCCGCCGCCCATCTCCGCCGATTGCCGCCACGTGAACCGTCGCAGGCCCCAGCCCACGACGCGCGATTCGCACACGTACGGCTCGCCGAGCAGACCCTCCTCCAGCACCTTCCTCACGGTGAAGAAGTCCCCGTCCCACCGGCGGTTCTGGAAGACGTTCAGGAGCTTCCCGGCGGTCTGCGCGGCGGCGATCATCTCGTCGGCCTCGGCGACGCTCGTCGCCATAACCTTGTCCACGACCACGTGCTTGCCGGCCTGCAGGCAGCGGATGACGATGTCGCGGTGGGTGCTGTGAGGGGTCGAGACGATGACCAGGTCCAGGGCGTCGTCGGCGAGGAGCGCCTCGAGCGTGCCGACCGTCAGGCAGCCCCAGTCCTCGGCCGCCCGGCGCTGCTTCTCCTCGCTGGGGGACATGATGGAGTGAATGCGCATGGCCGGAACGGCGTTCACGAGCGGCGTGTGGAACACGCGCCCGCCCAAGCCGTACCCGACGAAGCCCACGTTGATCTCTGTGCCCATGCTGCTACCTCCTGAACTGCGGGTTCGCGCTTCGCCGCCGGATTGGTGGCGCCCTCCTCGGCTGCCTCACCCCCTGCCCCCTCTCCTGAATGGAGAGGGGGACGGCACGGCGTGAGGTCGTTGGTGTTTCCCCCTCTCCATTCAGGAGAGGGGGACGGCACGGCGTGAGGTCGTTGGTGCTTCCCCCTCTCCATTCAGGAGAGGGGGCAGGCGCGGCGTCGTTGGTGTTTCCCCCTCTCCATTCAGGAGAGGGGGCAGGCACGGCGTCGTTGGTGTTTCCCCCTCTCCATTCAGGAGAGGGGGCAGGGGGTGAGGCTCTCGTGCCGCCCTCCTCGGCGCCATCCGGCATTGTGGGCGACCGGGCCGCTTGCGGTATAGGGTTCTGTGCAACGCTTGCCCGCAGATCCGGAGACCTCGGGAGATCGACATGGGTCCTCGCCGA
>VGFC01000393.1 GCA_016869045.1 Armatimonadota bacterium | reverse complement strand
CGGCGCTCCCTGCCCGTTCGCCGCCGGGGCCATTGCGCTGCGGTTGGGAGAGCTGGGCTGACAGCCGCCGAGCGCTGCGCCGGCACCTGCGACGATCTGGAGAAAGCGGCGGCGGGAGGTCATCGTCCCTTCAGGGAGTCGGGCGGCGCCATCCCGAACTCCTCCTCGCTGAACACATTCGCGGTGAAGACCCAGAGTTCCGCGCCGTGCTTCCACGCATCGGGCGGGAGCCCGGCCTTCTCCGTGCACAGGATGCTAAGCATCGTGTCGCGGTCCCAGCCCTGTTCGGGCGCCACCTGCGGCAGGAAGACCCCGCTGCGGAAGTCCTGCTTCACGACCACCCCGTGTTTCCCGACGACGATCTCGTCCGCGCCGGCTACCTTCCTCAGCGGTGACATGGCGCTGATCTCGATGGCGATGCTCTGCAGCTCATCGGCAGTGAGAGGCATGAAGCGCGGGTCCTGCTCCGCCGCCGCGGTGGCCCGGCTCGCGACCGCCTGGATCAGCGGTTGCCGCGGCTCAAGCTCCCCGATGCACCCGCGCAGGCGACCCTTCAGCTTCAGCGTGACGAAGCACGCGGTCTTCTGGGCGAGCAGCTTGCTGTCGCCCGGGTCGAGCGAGGGCTTGTCGGCCAGCCCGAAGTTCGCCTCCAGCGTCTGTCGCGCGACCTTCAGCAACCGGCGCTTCTCGGTCTCCGTGAGCGGCAGCTCCTCTCCGCTCGCCTGTGCGGTCGCTTGCTGCGCACCTTGAGGGGCGAGGAAGGCGACCGCGCCGTAGCCCACACAGCGCCCCTTGTCTCCGGCCGTGTCCCCGGAGTTCATGTACTTGAGGGTCTTCGCCTCAGTGACACCGGCCTTCTTCGCAGCCATGATTGTGGTGATCACCGCATCCAGCCCGCACAGCGTGCAGTGCAGCTCCGGGGTCCGCTCGCCCATCAGCTCCCGGTCGCGCTTCAGGACCCGCTGCGGATCGAGCGTAACGATCGCGTCCAGCATGGCCGTGTCCGAGCGCTTCGCGGCGTCGTAGACCGGGTAGTGCGCCATGTCCGAACTCGCGACCAGCACGACCTCCGGGCGCTGAAGGACCGGCGCGAGCGCGTCCGCAACCTTCGTCAGGTCCTGGTCGCTGACGTCCGCCAGCAGGATCGGGACGATCTTCGCGTCGGGGAGCACCGTCTTGATGAACGGCACCTGCACTTCCAGCGAGTGCTCGTCCGCGTGCGCGCTCCGGGAAGACGTGAAGACGCTGTTCGCCGCCACGAGTTCCTGGTTGATCGCCTGATCGACCTCCACCGGACCGAGGGGGGTGTTCCACGCGTCATCGGGCGACAGCGCCGCCCCGCTGAAGTACGTCCGGTGGCTGTTGCCGATGATCACGACCGTCGTGATCGGCTTCCCCTGCAGGGCCTTGTAGCCGTAGGCCGCCACAGGGGCCGAGTAGACATAGCCGGCGTGGGGCACCATGACCGCGACGATGCGGCCTTCGAGCTTCGGCAGTTCCGCCTTCGCGAGGAAGCCGTCGATCTGCGCCTTGAGGCCCGTCGGGTCGCCCGGGTAGAAGGCTCCTGCAACCGCGGTAGCACGCATGGTCTTCCCCTCCTGGGGCGCAGCTGGCTCGCCGGCCACCTGCGCCACGGACGCTCCTGCCTTGGGGTTGTCGCGCGCGCACGACACCAGCGCGCCGCTCAAACCCAGACCAACCAAGGCCGCGATCGCTCTCGGCAACGCGCGTGTCATCTCGTGAAGTTCCTCACTGACCGGGGCCGACCTTGGGCGCCCGCGCCATCCCTAACTTCGCCGTCCGTGCGCCTATTCCTGTCGGCTCGTCGGCCCGACCGTTGACGCAGCGGGCGCCCTCCGGTATCCTGAACGCGGCCTACATCGCCGTCGTCGGAGTGCCACAGATGCCGGATGATCCGACTTCCCAACCCGTGCCTCGCCTGCGGGGCATCGACATCGTACCTGTTCAGCAAGGCGGTCGGCAGATGCTCATGCTGCGTGACCCGTCGGGTCTCACCCAGAACGCCGTCATGGTCAGCGGCGGGATGCTGCTGATCCTGCGGATGCTGGATGGGCAGCACACGATCCGCGAAATCCAGACAGCGGTCGCCCGGCAGACCGGCGAGCTGGTCATGTCCAACCAGCTCGAGCAGATCATCCTACAACTCGACGAGGCGCTCCTGCTCGATACTCCGCGCCTGGACGAGTACCGCCGGCAGCGCCTTGCCGAGTACCGCGCCGCGGGCGTCCGTCCGTGTACGCACGCCGAGGGCGCCTACCCCACCGATCCGGCGGCCTTCGCGCAGATGGTCGATGAGTGGCTGGCGGCCCTGCCGCCGCGCGCCCGCCAACCGGAGGGCCGCCTGGTGGGGTTGGTTGCGCCGCACATCGACTTCGCGCGGGGCAGCGCCTCCTATGCCCATGCCTACCGCGACTTCGCCGAGGCCTGTGACGCCGACCTCTTCGTCATCCTCGGCACCGACCACCACGGCGACACGCAGTTCGCCGCCACCCGCTGCGACTTCGACACGCCCCTCGGTCGTGTGAAGACCTCTGTGGAGACCCTCGACCGCCTGCAGGCGTCCTTCGTGGGCGACCTCTTCGAGGGCGAGCTGCAACACCTCGGGGAGCATACCATCGAATTCCAGGCCGTGCTGCTGCAGCGCTTCCTCGGGGGCAAGCGGGAGTTCGAGATCGTGCCGCTGCTGTGCGGGAACCTGGGCGAGGACATCGAGGCGGGGGAGAGCCGACCTCAGGACGCGGAGGTCTTGAGCCTGATCGACTGCCTACGTGCGCTGATCGCCGAGACGCACCGCAAGGTCTGCGTGATCGCCAGCGCGGACCTCAGCCACGTCGGCCCGCGCTTCGGCGATAACCGCTCCCTGAGCCCGGCCTACCTCGCGTCAGTCGAGCAGCATGACCGCGCGGTCCTCGACCACGCCGTGAGCGGCCGATCGGACGAGATGTTCGCGGTCGTCAGCGCACGCCGGAACGACACGAACATCTGTGGCCTCGCGCCGATCTACATCCTGCTCAAGGCGCTCGGGGAATGCCGCGGGGAGCTACTCGACTACAGCCAGGCCGCCAGCCCCGACCGCCAGCAGTGCGTCACCCTCGCCGCCGCCTCCTTCTGGCGAAATTAGGGACAGGCACCAATTTCCAACGGGCGTCATGTTGGAAATTGGTGCCTGTCCCTGATTTCGCCCTACTCCACCGCCGGTCCCATCCTCCACGCATCCAGCCGAACGACCCTCGCCTCGCCGCCGCGGGCGAAGAGGTTCACGCCGAGGCTGTCGGGGCGGGATGGGTAGAAGCGCTGGGTGACACACTGGCGGCCGTTCGCGAAGACCTCCAGGATGGACCGGTCGATGAATACGCGAAAACGAAGCGGCTCGCCGGGCGGCAGCTCCAGCGGCGCCGACTGAACCGGCACGTCGGCGATGGAAGACGGCTCGCTGTGGAACGGCAGGACGCGCGTCGCCAAGGGGTCGTCATACATCACTCCCCACGGGCAGGGCCACGGCCGTACGACGTCACTGCTCAGCGAGGACTTCGACGTATCGACCCGCAGCGTCTTGTCGTTCGGCGAGTAGACGATCTCCGTCCGCTCCGCGTTGTCGGGCGCACAGCGAACCGCCAGGCCGACCTCCTCGGCAGAACGGACCTCCCACTCCGCCGCGATCTCCAGGCAGTCGCCGGAGACCTGCGGTAGCGCGTGTTCGGTGTCCGCCGGCAGCGTCAGCCCCGCCTCCGAGTGGTGGTCCTGACGCAGCACCTCGATCTCGGGAACGGGCTCGATGCGCAAGGTCCCATCGCGCCCCAGGCGGAGGATGCGCGGCAGCGTCATCACGCCGGCCCACCCGGCGGCGCGCGAGGAGGCCTCCCGGCGCGCCTCGCAGACCCACCCGAACATCAGCCGCCGGCCCTTCCCGTCGAGCATGTTCATCGGCGCGATGAGCTGCCCGCCGGCCCAGTTCATCCGGCCGTGGACCTCGGGGATGAAGCGCTCGTGGGGATGTCGGCCGAGGTAGTACTGGCACCCGCACTTGTGACTCACGAACAGGAGCATGTGCTTGCGGCCGAGGGGGAAGAAGGTGGGCACCGCGCAGTCCTCGCCGAGTTCCGTCCATTCCGGCTTCGGCTCGTAGAAGGGCCGCACGTACTCCCAGTTCACGAGGTCGGCGGACCGGAAGAGGTAACCCGTATCCCGCCCCTGGGGCGTTGTGCCGCCGGACAGGACGTACCACGTGTCGCCCTCCTGCCATGCGCAGGGGTCGTAGACGATGTACTCGCCGAAGTGCGGGTCGCCTTCGCGGGGGACGCGGATCACCGGATTCGCGGGGTGCTTCGTCCAGCGGAGCAGCAGGTCATCGGTGCTGGTCGCGAGGCATGTCCCGTCCGGCGGACCGTGATAGACCGCCGTCGGCACGCCATCGTGGATCACCACCATCCCGCTGAAGCAGCCCTCGCGGTCCGGCCCGCCAGGAGTGGGGGAGAGGATGATCGGGTGATGGACCCAGTGGACGAGATCGACACTCGACGCATGGCCCCAGCAGATCGCCTGCCAGTGAGCCGCGTCGGGGTAGGCCTGGTAGAAAAGGTGGTAGCGCCCCTTCCAGTACACCGTGCCGTTGATATCGTTCATCCAGGCCGCGGGCGGCATGAAGTGATATGTGGGCCGCTGGGGATCGGCCATCAGCCGGTCGCGCAGCTCCCGCGCGCTGCGCAGCAACTCCTCCGTCCGCGCGATCTGCCCCGGAACGTCGGTCGTCTCCGCCATCATCGCACCTCCGGTCAGAACCAGCAGCGCTCCCCCCAAGGGGAGCGCCGAGATCAGCACAAGCGCGGACCGCCAACCGTTGCCGTGATCCTGCCCCATCCTGTGTATCCTGTTAAGCCGTGACGTCGATCCCGCCCTCCGGCACGAACTGCTTCAGGTACTCGGCGGAGATCGTCAGCTCTTCCAGCAGCAGCGTCTCGTTCTTCGTCGAGCCGGGGATGATCTCCGCTACGAGCCAGCAGCGATCCGCAGGCGCGATGACCTGCGCGATCGGCGAATCGGCGGCGCGCTTGTGGGACTCCTCCAGCGCCTCCAACACCTTGGGCATCTCGATGTGCCCGCGCTCGTTGTAGGCCTCAGTGAAGGGCCAATGGTGGCTGGCATCGGGCGTCGTCTGCTGCAGGTGGATGACCTCGGAGAACGCGCCGAAGCGCCGGATCCACTCCAGGTAGTCGAGGTCCGGGCCGGTCAGCCCATAGTGCATCATCGCCTGGTGGCCAACATCGAGCGTCAGGTACACAGGCGCCGCTCCGGCGTTGTCGCGATTCGCCTCAATGAGGAACCGTTCGGCCTGGGCGAGGGTCCACGGCACCTCGGAGGGGATGTACATCTGCTCCTGGTAGATCGCGTGCATGCCCTTCTGCGCAGCGACCTGCGCTAGCTCACGGAACGTGTTGGCCAGCCGCACCCACGCCTCCTCGTAGCGCGCCTCGCTCGCCATGACCTCCATGCTGAAGGCATCCCAGTGCCCGCCGAGGCAGTCGGTGCCCATCGTAAGCGCAAGGTCCATCGCCTCCACGATCCACTCGCGCATCCGCGCGCGGGGCGACGGGTGCGAGTGCGACAGGCCGTGAAAGCGGTGCGTGGCAACGCCGGTGTACACGTCCGTTATACGCACGCCGTGCTTCTCGGAGGCGGCCTTGACCTGCGCGGCCTGCTCGAGCTGGAAGGCCTTGTCACCCGAGAAGAACGGATCGATCACGTCACCGCAGAAGGAGTGGTTGCGGAAGCCGATTTCCCGTGTGAGCCGCATCCAGTTGTCCGGCTCCTCCCACCGCCGCGTGATGAACGCCCCGTTCACTCCGAGATCGACGTGTACTGAGCGGGCCATGCAAGCCTCCGAGAGCCCTCAGTCCATCTGCTGACCGCCGGTCACGTTGATCGCCTGACCGGTCATATAGGACGACTCATCCGAGCACAGGAAAACGAGCACGTTCGCCACGTCCTCATACGTGCAGCCGCGCTTCATGGGTACCTGGTCGATGTACCTCTGCCGAACCTCGGCTTCGGTGATGCCCCAGCGCGCGGCGTACTGCTTGTAGAGCGAGTCCACCCACAGCGGCGAATCGAGCAGGTTCCCCGGGCAGATTGCGTTGACGCGGATGCCTTGCTCGGCGTACTCCAGGGCCAGCGACTGCACGAGCCCGATGCCGCCGAACTTGCCGGCCGCGTAGGCGGAGTTCTTCGCGCTGCCCTTCTTGCCGGACTTGCTGTTGATCTGCACGATGACGCCCGAGCCCTGCTTCTCCATGACCCGCAGGGCTGCCTGAGCCGACACGAAGAAGCCGAAGAGGTTGACCTCGATGACCTTGCGCCACTTGTCGGGGTCGAACTCAGTCGTCGCACCCGAGATCAGGATCGCGGCGTTGCAGACCATGATGTCCAGCTTGCCGAACGCCTCCACGGCCTTGCCAATGGCCGCCTCGACCTCCTCCGGCTTCGTCACGTCGGCCTGAGCGAAGATCGCCGGCCGGCCGCTCTGCTCCGCGATGCGCTTGGCAGCTTCCTCCGCGCCGGGCCCGTTGACATCGACCAGGCAGACGGAGCAGCCCTCCTCCGCCAGCCTCAGCGCCAACGCCTCACCGAGGCCCTGCGAGGCTCCGGTAATGACAGCACTCCGTCCTGACAGGCGCGGCCTGACCTCCGACATGGCCCACTCCTTCGCCGTCTCCGCCGTCCCCATCACCCAGCACCTATCACCCATCACCCCAAGAAGTGCTCGATCAGCGCGATCTCCGCTTCCTTGGTCCACGTGTCCAGGGGCCCGAGCTTCGCGGCGACCTCGGGCAGGACGTTCTTCAGCTCCTCAAGCGGCGTGAGGGGTAGGTCGGCGATCTGCGGGT
>VGFC01000392.1 GCA_016869045.1 Armatimonadota bacterium | reverse complement strand
GACTGGTTCAGCGGCAAGGGCATCTGGCAGGTCACAACGCGATGGCCGTGTCAGCCGGGCTGGACGTTCTTCGGCGGCACCCACGACGAGAACCCGACCCTCTGGACGAAGCACCTGTACGGCGGCGATACGGTGCTCGAGTTCTTCGCGAACATCCCGATGGACGTGCCGCCGCCCCCGGGCTACTCGCGGCCCAGCGACATCGACGCCGCGCTATGCGGGGACGGCGTAGACCTGGGCAGCGGGTATGCCTTCATCTTCGCGGGCTGGAAGAACACCAAGACCGCGGTCCTGCGCAAAGGGCAGATCGTCGCCGAGACGACCGGGGCCGTATTCACCGACCCGACCAGCTCGAACTCCAAGTTCCACCGCCACTGGTTCCGCGCCCGGGCGGAGAAGATCGGCAGCCGGATCGGCATGTCGGTGGACGGCCGCGAGATTCTCTCGTACAACGACCCGGAGCCGTTGCCGGTCGGCCGGGCGGGGGTCTTCAGCTTTCACAACGGGCTGATGGTCGGCCGCGCGCGCCTGTGGTTTGCCGAGGAGCAGCCGGGCGGAGTCGTCGCGCCCGAGCCGCCCGCGGAGCCTGCCCCTGCACCTCAGCCGCGCTCAGAAGCCGCTCCCATCGCCAACGGCTTCGAGACGGAGATGGGCGAGTGGCAGACCTTCAGCACCCCGCCGACCGTCGAGCTGGCCCTTGACGAGACCACGGCCGCCGCGGGCAAGCGCAGCCTGCGCCTCAGGAATCGGGTCTCGGGCGGGCCGCTGGGAGTCTATGCTGTCACCACGCCCTTCCGCGCCGCGGACTTCCGCAAGCTCA
Organism: Armatimonadota bacterium; assembly: GCA_016869045.1. Lineage (GTDB taxonomy): Bacteria > Armatimonadota > Zipacnadia > Zipacnadales > VGFC01 > VGFC01. The sequence goes on along the minus strand of VGFC01000392.1, from coordinate 6,088 downwards.
GCTTCGACTACCGAATCCCGCCGGGGGTGGCCGTGAACGTCTACCTCTACGCGAGCAGCGCCTGGCACGCGATCCGCCTGTGCGCCGACGAGCCCCAACCCGGTGGCACGCCGCTGCTGGGCGCCATCGACGGGGTGCAGTGCGATGACGCCTGGCATCATGCGGAGTTCGACCTCTTCACCCCGCTCGCTGCGATGCACCCCGAATCGCCGGTCCTGACGGTGAAGTACGTCGCCTTCGCTGCGCCGGAGGAGTCCTACGTCCGCTGCGGAATCGGCGCCAACCGCCGCGGCGCAACCTACTGGATCGACAACTTCCGCATCGGACCATAGAGACGGAGCGGCCCCCGACGTCGGTCAGCCCCCCGAGGTCGGAGGATGGGGGGCCTCGGACCGCGAACTCCATCGCAACCTCCCGCCGAGGCACCCGCATGGCAGACGCACGACCCGGCCGCCCCCGGCGCCGGGCCCGGATCCTCGCCGTCGTCCTCCTCGTGCTCGCGACCGGCTTCCTGGTGGCCCAGTCCTTCAAGCTGGTCGCTCAGGTGGTCGGGGAGCAGACCGACTTCAGCGTCTTCTACCGCACGGCGCGCGAGCTGAGCGCAGGCGCGGGCGGCGGGCTGTACGCGCGGCCGGACGGGCCAACGGGCTGGCCCCAGTGTGCTCCCCCCGTCATGTCAATCGTCTTTCTGCCTCTGCAGCGCCTCCCGATCGGCGTCGCGGCGGGCGTCTGGGCGGCGATCAACCTTGGGCTGCTCGGCGTTGCGGTGTGGTGCCTGTTGCGCCTGTACGCGCGTCTGGACCGCCAGCGTCGGCTCTACGAGAAGACCCGCCTTTGGGCCATCGTCCTGCTGCTCTCGCTCGCGAACGGATGTCTGCAGGTCGGCCAACTGACGATCCTGTTCGTGACCTGCTGGCTGCTCTATCTCGTGGCGAACGTGCAACGCCGCCACTTCCTCGCGGCATTGGCTCTGGCAATGCCGGTCGCGGCGAAGTTCTACCCCGTCGTGATGTGGGCCGTGCCGGTCGGCCTGCGGGCGCGCCGGCAACTGGCCTTCCTGCTGCTCGCCCTCGGCGTCTTCGTCGTCGTCCTCCCTCTGCTGGTCTACGGTCCTCGGGCTTGGGATCTGTCCCGCGGCTACGTTCAGGCCATGTTCGTCGGGGGCGCGCCCCGCGTTGAGCGCTGCTTCGACGTCAACGAGGTCAGCACCGAGAGCCTGGATGTGCTGCTCCTCCGTTGGCTGACCCACGATCCCGTGTGGCACGAGCAGGTCACCTGGTTCCCCCACCTGCGCTTGCCTCGCCCTCCGGTCCTGTTGCTGGCGAAGTGCCTCCGGGTGTGCATCGTCCTGGTGGCAGGCGTAGCCGCGTGGCGCTACCGTCGCGAGGCGGTTCGGCATCCCGTGCACGGGGCGGTCATGTTCGCCGCCCTCTGGTCCGCCACCATGTACCTGCTCCTGGCTGACCCCAAGTCCCGCTATGCCCTCTACATGTTCCCGGCCTACCTGCCCCTGCTTTCCTGGACAGCGGGCGCGTGGGCTGCCGGGGAACGGCGCCGGGCGGTCGGCCTCGCCCTCTTCGTCATCCTCACCGCCGCCTGCATCGCCCAACTCACCCCGAAAGTGCTCTGGTACTTCGAGACGAGCCTCCTGGCCACATTCGCCGTCTGGGGCGCCCTCGTCCGCCGGATGCTGTGGGAAGGCTCCCATCGTTGACAGGCGGGACGCCATGGTGCGCGTCGTCCGCACAGCCCCGCAGGAGACTGACCTCGGATGCGTAGGCCGAACACACCGGAGAAGCGGAAGGCAAGGGTGCACGTGAACCTGGATGGTGCGGTTGTAGAGCGCCTGGACAAGATCGCTTCGGAACGGGGCACGAGTCGGTCCGAGTTGCTGCGCGAGATGGTTGACGAACTCATTGAGCGTGAAGACGAGGCGCGCTGGCTGGAGGAAGGCGCCAGAGGTGAACTGGAGGAAGAGACAATCCCCTGGGAACAGGCCAGGAGGGAACTCGGCGTGTGAGGCGACAGGCCGAGACCGCCCCCGGGGAGAGGCTGTCAGCCCCGTCTGCCCGGAGGTGCCCCTACCCATGCCCAGAGCCACAACGCCCTACAAGCGACTCCCCCGCTTCGTGCCCCTCATCGCCATCTTCTGCCTTCCCGGCGCCGCCAACGCCGCCCCCTCCGTCTTCTGGCACAGCGACCCGGTTGGGCCGGGCCAGACGGCGATGGTGATCGGCGACGGCTTCGGTGAGGCGCCGCTGGTGGGAGTCAGCAGGCTGAAGGACGCACCGCCCAAGGCTCCGCCGGAGGGGATGCTGAGCATCAGTTTGGCCTATGGCGAGGCCGAGGTGCTGCAGGCGAGCGACACCTGCGTGAAGTTCGTCCTGCCATCCTCGCTCAAGCCGGGAGTCTTCGCGTACCGGATCGCGGCAGGCGGGGGAGAGGCGACCGGGCTGCTCAACCGGCCTGAGGCGTGGTGGGTGCAGGGCGACCTCGGCCCGTCCGCGTCTCCGCGGGGATGGGTCCGGCTGTTCGGCAAGAACCTCGGCTGGAAGGAACAGGCGCTGCAGGGCGAGACCGGAGTCCTCCTGCGCGGGCCGAAGACCGTGATGCTGAAGGCCGAGGGAGAGCCCTACTCAACTCAGGCCGCTCTGTCGAAGGACCTGCCGCCCGGCGACTACCAGGTCTTCGTGCACAATGGGCTCGGTGGCGATGCGGCGTGGAGCGACCCCGTGCCGTTGACCATCGAGCAGCCGCCGCCTTGGCCGACGACGGTCCTGAACGTGCGGGACTTCGGCGCCGATCCCACGGGGGCCCTTGACGCCACCGGGCCGATCAAGGAGGCTCTGGCGAAGGCGGAGGCAGACGGCGGCGGCGTGGTGCACTTCCCGCGCGGTCGGTATCAGATCACGGAGGGCCTGACCATCCCGCGCTTCACCGTCCTACGTGGCGAGAGCCGGGAACTCGCCGCGCTCCTCTGGCCGGACATGGACGAGCCGCCGCCAGCGCTCATCCAGGGCACGGACTCCTTCGGCGTCGAGGACCTGACGCTCTATGCCTCCCGCCATCAGCACATCATCGCTGGGGACCTCGGCGATCAGCCGGATGCGGGGAATGTGCACGTGCGGCGGGTGCGTGTGCGGGCCGATGCGTACCGGGGTCACCTGAAGCCCGAGGAGGTCGATGAGCGCCTCCGCAAGGCCCTCAGCCTGTCCACAGGGGGCGGGGACACGATCCGCCTTGGCGGCGAGCACATCGAGGTCAGCGATTGCGACCTGTACGGCAGCGGACGCGTGCTCTTTCTCAGCCGCACGCGGGGCGGCCTGATCCGCAACAACACGCTGTACAACGGCCGCTGGGGCTGGTACTGCATCTCAGGTTCGGATGGCTTGGTGATCGAGAACAACAAGATCATCGGCGGGGACCTGATGTCCACCGGGGGCGGGCTGAACTGCCTGGATGGCTCGACCTTCTCGCAGAACGTCTACTACGCGCGCAACTCGCTCAGCCTCATGCACGGCTGGGATCGCGAGGCGATGACCTCGGACGCGGGTGGCGGGGCGTACTTCGGGAACGTGGAGAGTGTTGACGGTGCCAGGCTGACCCTCGCCGCCGACCCCGAGACCGGCGGCCGCGATTGGGCCGGCGCAGGCGCCTTCGTCCTCGACGGCCGCGGTCGCGGTCAGTACCGGCGGATCGTCGCCATCGAGGGGCGCGTGGTCACCGTGGACAGCCCCTGGCAGGTCCCACCTGACGCGACCTCCGTGCTGAGCATCACGATGCTCCAGCGCCACTACCTGTTCATCGGCAATGACTTCACCGATGCCGGCGTCGCCCTGCAGCTCTACGGCATGGCGGTCGAGGACATCGCGGACGGGAACACCTCCGTGCGCACCGCGGGTTTCCACAACTTCGGGATGAAGTACTACGGCATCCAGCCGAGTTGGTACATCCAGTGGCTGGGCAACGAGATCGCCGAGGGCAACTCCTACCGCAGCGGACATGACAACTACATGCTCTCGGGCGAGGCGCACCTGGGCATCTTCGCGCTGCCGCCCGCTACGGACTTCGCGCAGCCGCTGACCCTCGGCTGCGTCGCGCGCGGCAATCGCCTGCGGAACAACGCGCACATCGCGGTCGGCGGCAGCGATCCGTACAACCCGGCGTACGTGCACCCGAGCGTGCAGGACGTGGTGGTCGAGGACAACGAGATCGCCGACTCCGATGTGGGCATCTCGTTGCGCCTCGCGTCAGCGGGCGTGCTGCTGCGCAACAACCGCTTCGAGCACGTGAAGCAGGAAGTCTGGGACGAGGTCGCGGCGAAGAAGGCCGCCGAAGAGCGTCGCGCCAAGATGCTCGCCGAACCCGGCCCGCTCGCGGTGTGGCGGCCGGGTGAGGCCCAAGGGGATGTCGTACCCGATGCCTCGGGGCATGGCTTCGATGCGCGGGTTGTGGGCACGCTTGCGGCCGTGGACGGCCCTCGCGGGAAGGCGGGCCGGTTCGACGGACAGACATACTTGCGGGTCGATGACCCCGAGATGTTCAACCTGCCCAACGTCACCCTCGCCGCGTGGATCTGCCCGGACACCGTAGACGGGCGACACGGTCTCATCGCGAAGCGCTTTGTGGGAACGGCGGCGCCCTACGTCTTGTCGCTCTGGGACGGCGGGCTGGAGTTCGAGGCGACCGCCACCGACGGCCAGTGGAGCTTCAACTTCCGCACGCCGCAGGCCGTGAAGCCTGGCGAATGGCAGCACGTCGCGGCGGTCGTCGAGCAGGGCAAGGGCGTCGTCATCTACGTGAACGGTCAGGAGGTCGCGCGCAAGGAGAACTCCGCCGACCGAGCGATGAACGGCGAGCCGCTCATCGTCGGCCGCGAGGCGTGGGCCGGCGTCAACATGGTCCACGAGCCGTGCTTCTTCCAGGGGCTGATTGAGGAGGTGAAGGTGTGGGGGAGGGCGCTGACGGTGGAGGAGATTGCGGCGGAGGCCGCCGCGAAGTAGCCGGACCACGCATTGCTGCTGTCATGGGAGGGACCACGTATGTCGCGCTTGCGAGTCGCACTGGTCGGCGCCGGTACGGGCCGGGGCCAGAGCTGGATGTCCACGCTGAAGAAGCTGTCCGAACGCAGCGAGTGCTACGATTTCTGCGGGCTGTGTGACGTGATCCCCGAGAAGGCGCAGGACAGCGCCGAACGCTGGGGTGTGGAGGGCTACACGAACCTGCTGGAGATGCTGGACGGGTCGGGGCCCGATGTGATCCTCAACGGCGCGCCGGGCGATGCGAACGTGATGGCGGTCGGCGTGGCAGCAAGGCGGAAGCTGCACGTGGTGACGGAGATTCCCATCGCGCCCACGTGCAGCCTGGCCGATCTGCTCATCGAGACCTGCGCCGACAACGGGGTGGTGCTCGAAGTCGCCGAGCAGGTCTGGATGTGGGCCCACGAGCAACTCAAGCGCAAGATCATCGCCGCTGGGCTGATCGGCGAGCCGCAGCATGCGCGGATGGTCTACTGCAACAAGGCCGACTACCACGGCATCAACGGAGTGCGGATGCTGATCGGCGGCCGGCCGACGCGGGTGCTCGGGTACTCGAACGAAGTCACGGTGCCGGCGTTCAGCCACTACATCGACGACGGGCGGACGTACGATCGCTGGGATCATGCGGTCATCGAGTTCGACAACGGGATGACCTGCCTCTTCGAGAGCCCGCCGCGCGGACGGATGGGTCCGCGCTGGGACATCGAGGGGACGCTCGGGCAGCTCGTCGGCAGCGACCTGTACATCGGCTCCCCCGACCGCTTCCAGCACTACCCGTTCATCACCGAGACTGCCAAGGTGGACGAGGAGACGGTGCTGGACCACATCCGGGTCAATACCGATCCGCCAGTCGTGTTCGAGAACCCGCACAAGGCTCTCGGCGCGGCCGACTATGACGAGGTCGCTCGGATGGACATCCTGCTCGGCTTCCATGGGGCGGTCACGGAGGCGACGCCGCTGGTCTACGGCCCGCAGCAGGCCCGCATCGACATCGAGATCCTCTCCGCGATGCGGGAGAGCCACGACCGCGGCAACGTGTGGGTCGATCT
>VGFC01000391.1 GCA_016869045.1 Armatimonadota bacterium | reverse complement strand
CGGAGAAGGTGACCAAGCAGGGAATCAGCGCGACTCAGGTCACCGTCTCGGCCGCGCCGGGTGCTGAGGCGCCCGGGCGGTTGAGCTACGACGAACTGGTCGCCGCGATCCGGGCGGGCGGGCTCTCCGCGCAAGTCACGGAGAGGTCGCTCGCCGTGCTGAACGCGATCGCGGAGGCGGAAGCACACGTGCACGGAGTGGCCCTGGAGGCGGTGCACTTTCACGAGATTGGCGGCCTCGACACGCTGGTCGATGTGACAGGCGCGGCGCTCGCGCTGGAGCTGCTCGGCATCGAGCGCGTGACCTCGGCGGCGATCCCGCTGTCCCACGGCTTCATCGATTGCGCGCATGGCAAGCTGCCCGTGCCGCCCCCGGCAGTGACGGAGCTGGTGAAGGGCGTGCCGACCGTGCCGCTGGACATCGAGGGCGAGACGGTGACGCCGACCGGCGCCGCGCTGGCGGTAACGCTCGCGGAGGGCTTCGGCCCACCGCCTCCGATGACCGTGGAGCGTGTCGGCTACGGTGCGGGCACCAGCGAGTGGCCGGACGTACCGAACGTGCTACGCGTGCTTGTCGGCCGGGTTCAGCCGGAGCAGGCGACCGAGGCGACGGAGGTCGTGGTCCTCGAGGCGAACATCGACGACATGCCCGGCGAGCACTTCGCTCTCGCGATGGAGCGCTGCCTGGAGGCGGGGGCGCTCGACGTCTGGTTCACGCCCATCCAGATGAAGAAGAACCGGCCGGCGGTCCTTCTCTCGGTGCTGGCTGAGCCGGAGGACGCCGCCCGAATCGCCGACGCGATCTTCGAGAACACCACGACCTTAGGCATCCGCCGGAGCACGATGTCACGCGTCTGCCTCCCGCGCAGACACGAGACCGTCGAGACGCCGTATGGCCCGGTGCGGCTGAAGGTCGCCGCGCTCCCGAGCGGAGGCGAGACGGTCTCGCCGGAGTACGAGGACTGCGTTGAAGCAGCCAGGCGCGAGGGCGTGCCACTGAGGGCCGTGTACGCCGCGGCCCGGCAGGCGTACGGAGCGAAGTAGCCGAAGCCAACCCGCGCACAAACGCACCGGCCGTGGCAAGTGCCACGGCCGGTGTCGATTCCTGCCGACCATCGGGACGGCTACTGCGGGTCGACCTTGTCCGGCGGCGCGGCGGCATCTTCGGCCTCGCCGCCGATCTTCACGGCCTTGTACCCGCCCTTGGCCTTGTCCATGAGGAAGATGCTGCCGAAGATCAGGATGGTGATGATCGGCAGGATCACGATGTAAGGCAGGGCGGCCTGCGGGTCCTCGCCCTTCATGTCGGAGATTCGTCCGAAGGCCGGGTTCGCGAGGGCGACCCCGATGTTGCCCATCGCCCCCGTGATGGCCAGCATCAGTGCGCCGCCCTTGGGGAAGCGCTCGGAGGTGATGCCCAGCATCGTCGGCCAGAAGAAGCAGACGCCGACGCCGAAGACCAACGCGCCCCCGAAGGCGGCCAGTGGGCTGTGAGCGGCGCTCAACGCCAGGACGCCGAAGATGGACACGACGGCGCCGCCGAGGATGATCCCCGTTGGCGAGATGGCGTGAGCCAGCGGCCCGGCGAAGAAGCGGCCGATGCACATGACCAGGTTGATGAAGACGAGCACCAGGATGCCGGCCGCCGCCATCCCCTCGATGGACCGCTGCATAATGTTGGCGATCCAGCCGCCGGGGACCAGCTCCGTGGAGGCGGTGCACATCATGCTGAGCATCATGATGAGGTACAGCGGGCGGGCGGCCTCCTTGAACATCTCGCCCCACGACACGCCGGCCGCCACGCGCTCGGTGACGGGCAGCTTCTGCCCGGCGAACATGATGCCGTAGATGATGACCGGCACCAGCAGGACAGCCTGCTTCACCTGCCAGACCTTCAGCACCATGCCGCCCAGTTGCAGGTCCGGGAGGTGGAGGGAGGAGATCCCGAAGCAGATCAGGCCGCCGATCACGATGCCCCCGGGGAACCAGGCGTGCAGCAGGTTGAGCTTCGTCGTCTTCTCATCCGGGTACAGCGTCGCCACAAGTGGGTTGATCGCGGCCTCCACCATGCCGTTGCCGATCCCGACGATCAGCGTGCCCAGGAAGAGGACGGCGAAGCCGGGCGCGATGATCGTGAGTACGCAACCCGCGGCGTGCCCCAGGAAGGCCAGGAGCATGATGCGCCCCATACCCAGCAAGTCACACAGCGGCCCGCCGAACAGGATGGCCCCGGCGAAGCCCCAGGCCCACGCACCGACGACCCAGCCCGTCTGGTAGTCGTTGAGCCGGAAGTGGGTGCTCAGGTCGCCCGTGATGTCGCCGCGGATGGCGAAGGCCATCGCGGTGGCGATGAGCGAGACACAACTCGCGTAGAAGAGGATCTTCGGGCTACTGTGCGTAGCCTCTGGGTTGACGGACTCGGTTGCCACGTTACCCTCCCCTTTGTGTGGACGGAATGCACCGGCGAATCAGGGACGACCGGAGTCGTCGGCTCTGGCATGTTCCCCGTGCCCTACTGGAGGACCTTCGTCAGCAGCAAACCAAAGCAGGCAACGATCCAAGAGGCGGGGAACGTTCGGCCCGGTGTCGGGATGGGCGTCCCGACCCACAACGCCAAGGGGGATCGCAATGACCCAGTACCGCGTCGCCATCGTAGGCACCGGCGGCATCGCCCGCCACCATGCAAGCTACTACGTCGCGGATGAGAGGACCGAGATCGTCGCCGGGGCGGACATCGACCCGCAGCGGCTGGAGGATTACTGCGAGCAGTTCTCGGTGCCCGGCCGCTACGCAGACTACCGGGAGCTGCTGGAGAAGGAGCGGCCGGACATCGTCAGCGTCTGCACGTGGCAGGACACGCACCCGGACATCACCCTGGCCGCGGCCGAGGCGGGCGCAAAGGGCGTGCTGTGCGAGAAGCCGATGGGAGTGGACCTCGGCGGCGTGGAGGCGGCGGTGCGGGCGTGCGGAGAGCGCGGCACGACGCTCGTTGTGCACCACCAGACGCGCTTTGGGCCGGCGTGGGCGGCTGCGCGCAAGGCTGTCGCCGAGGGCGTGATCGGGGAACCACAGGTCTTCCTCGCGCACTGCCAGGCGGGCCTGCTGAACATCGGCTCACACGTCGTGGACATCGCGCGGTACGTCCTCGGCGACCCGCAGTGCATCTGGGTCATCGGCCAGGCCGAGCGCACGACGAACCGCTACGAGCGTGGCGTGATCTGCGAGGACCTGTGCCAGGCCGTCGTGGGTCTGGACAACGGCGCCCGGATCGCGGTGGACATCGACCTCCCCGATACCGCAACCAAGCAGGACCGCAGCCTCATCGGCAGCGAGGGGATGATGCGGTTCGATGGCGAGGCGACGCGCGTCTTGCGTGCCGGATCGAGCGGCTGGGAGACGCTGCCGACGGAGCCGCAGCCTGGCTTCCTGCAGGAGTTCCTCGATTGGGTGGAGGGCGGCCCGGAGTCCCGCTGCGCCGGCAAGCACGGCCTTGCCGAGCACGAGGTCCTCTGCGCGCTTTACGAGTCCTCGATGAAGCGCGAGCTGGTGAAGCTCCCCTCCGCGTACAAGGGCTTCGCGCTCGGCGAGATGGTGGCGGATGGCTCGATGCCGCCGCAGGGAGACCCTTACGACATCCGCACCGATGCGGCGCTCAAGATTGCCCTGACACGGGGGTAGGCCATGAAGAAGCTCATCGCTCCGGAGCCGGACAGGGTGATCGTCGCGGACGTCGAGCCGCCGACGATTGCGCCCGATGAGGTGTTGGTGCGGGCGGTACGGTCGCTGGTCAGCCCCGGCTCGGAGCTGAACCGCGTGCGCAGGCTGCCGGATGACCCGGACGACAAGTGGCCCAACCACGACCTCGGGTACGCGATGTGTGGGGAGATCATCAAGGTGGGCGCCGACGTCACGCACCTGCAGCCGGGCGACCGAGTGGCGACCATGCAGCACCACCAGGAACTGGTGGCCTCGCCCACGCGCCCTGACGTGCTGAAGCCGACGCTGAGGATCTCCGACGACATCAGTTGGGACCAGGCCCCCTTCATCCTCTGGGGGCGAAGCTGCTACAACTGGACGCTGAAGGCCGACATCCGGCCCGGCGAGACAGTCGCAGTCATGGGCCTGGGTCTTGTCGGCCTGCTCATGACGATGTGGGCGAAGCTGCGCGGGCCGGGCCGGGTGATCGGCATCGACCTGCACGAGAGCCGGCTGGAGCTGGGCCGGAAGGCGGGCTGCGATGCGCTCGTGAACGCGCGGGAGCGCAGCTCCGTGGAGGCGGTGAAGGAGCTGACCGGCGGGAAGGGCGCGGACTGCACACTGCACTGCGCGGCCGGGCCCCATGTGGAGGCCTTCGAGCACTCACAACTGCTGACGCGCGAGCAGGGCCGCATCGTGCTGATCGGCATCCACTCCCGCCCGCTGACCATCCTGCGCGGCCAGTTCCTCTGGAAGGACCTCCTCGGCGGCTGCACGGACTACGACATGGACCAGAAGCTGTTCGCGGTCGGCGCGGAGCTGATCGCGAACGGGTCGCTACCTGTGCTGGACATCGTCACCCACAATGTCCACTACACCGAGGCGCCAGAGGTCTATGACACGCTCAACCACCGGGAGCATGAGGCCGGCGCCGTGCTGATCCGCTGGGACTACTGAGTTTCGCAAAAACACGTGGACAGTAGTGGAAGGGGACAGGCTGGAAAGCCTGTCCTCCAAGGCGGGGGAGTGCTTCCGTGTTTCTGCGAAGCTCAGTAAGTGTTCCGTCAGGCCCGCTCTCCCTTGTTGTCGTCTCGTGCCTGCGGCTCACCCGAGCCGCGCCGTTGTCCTCGGACAGGGGTGCCCGCTCACGATCCGGGCCGCGTTTGGCCTGTGTGGCGTGCAGGAGGCTCCGGGCGGTCCGGACACCTACCCCCGCCGGATGCCGCGCGCCAAGGGGTAGGTCTGTGGCGAGTCCCTACCGGTTGTGCAACTGGTACTGAAACTGCTCGACCTCCTGCTTCAGTCGATCCCGGTCGTACTCCAGGTCCTTGATGCGGTCATCCAGCCGTCGTCGCTCCTGGCAGTGCGGACAATCGCAGGACGAGGAGGATGACGAGGATGAGCTCGACCCGCCCGCAGAGCCGTAGTAGGCGGAGCGCGGCGAGGTCATCGCCCGCCAGTAGGCCTCGCGACGACGAGCGTTCTCGCCGCTTGCCGAGCCAAGCACCCAGTCGAAGATCTGGCTTCGGCGGCTCGGCGAGTACGCGGCCTGTGGCTCCTCCCACGCCATGTCGGGGGCCCCTACTGTCTCCGGTACGTACAGCACGTTGGCCGACGTGCCGGCACGCCCCTGAGGCGCTGTCACACGGACAGGCCCCGCAGCGCCGGGCTGCTCCGGGTAACCCCCCAGGCTCGGGCGCGCCTGCAGAAGCAGCCGGGCCAGCTCCCCGAGCGTGAGAGGCCGGTCAAGATCGGCGCCATCGAGCACCGAGGCCGGCAACAACCCCTGCGCAACTGCGTCGGTGACGTCCTGCAGATCGGAAGAGCGATTCGGTGGCTGCTGAGCGGTGACGGCCTGGGCCGTCGCCAGTGCGAAAGCGGCGAGCAACGTAACGGACTGGATGCGTGACATGGTGCTCACCTCGCTTGGCCGCTGGAACGTCTGCGGCTTGATTTGGCAGCCATGTAGGAAGCATAGCACGTCTTGCTACTACTATCAATAGTAGATATAGCAGCGTATAGTCGCTCCGTGCCTGGAGGAACGCAACTCATGAGCGTGGAACAACCAACCCTCCCCGGTGGCAAAGGCGCCAAGGCGAGCTGCGATAGCCGCCCGCGTCTCACCGCTGAGAGGCGCAACACGCACCAGAGGACCATGCCCATGGACGCGGTACTCCAGATCCTGGAGCGGCGTGAGCCCGCTCCCCATCAGTTGATCGAGGTGCTGCTGGACATCCAGGATGAGTGCGGGCACATCCCGCAAGCCGCCATGATCCTGGTTGCCGAGCACCTCAAGCTCCCCCTCATCGAGGTCTTCCGAGTGGCGAGCTTCTACAAGGCCTTCGCGCTGACCCCGCGAGGGCGGCACATCATCACGGTCTGCGTGGGCACCGCGTGCCACGTGCGGGGATCGCCGCGCATGCTGGACGAGGTGCTGGGGTTCCTGGGGCTGGAGCCGGGGCAGACCACCGAGGACGGGCTGTTCACGGTGGAGTGCGTGAACTGCCTGGGGTGCTGCGCTCTTGGGCCTGTCATTGTGCTGGATGGAGAGTACCATGACCACATGACTCCCGCCAAGCTGCGTAAGCTGATCCAGTCTGTTCGGGAGGCGGAGAAGGAGGTGCTGACCCATGCAGAAGCTGGGGTGCGTTGCTGAGCTTGACGGGGTGCGTGAGGAGTTGGCCGTAGAGAGGCAAGCCGCGCGGAAGGTCGTGACGGTCTGCGGAGGCACAGGTTGCCGCGCGCCGGGCTGCATGCCCGTCGTCGAAGCCGCCCGGAGGCAGCTTGAGCGCCAGGGATTGACCGACTCCACGCGACTGAGAGTCACGGGCTGCCACGGGTTCTGTGAGCAGGGGCCGATTGTGGTAGTTGACCCCGGCGGTCTGTTCTACCGTCACGTGGACCCGGAGGATGTGGGCGAGATCATCGCGGTGTCGGTGGCGCGAGACGGAGCGGTCGAGCGCCTGCTGTATGTGGACCCGGTTGAGGGCAAGGTGCGTCCCACGGAGTCGGACATACCGTTCTACGTGGCACAGGACCGCGTGCTACTGGACCAGAACCGCGTGGTGGACCCGTGCGCGATTGAGGACTACATCGCGATCGGCGGGTACACGGCTCTCGTGAAGGTGCTGACGGGGATGACGCCCGAGAGCGTGATCGAGGAAGTGAAGGCCTCGGGCCTACGCGGTCGAGGCGGCGGTGGCTTCCCGACTGGGCGGAAGTGGGAGCTGTGTCGCGCGGCTCACGGCACGGAGAGGTTCGTCATCTGCAACGCCGATGAGGGGGACCCCGGC
>VGFC01000390.1 GCA_016869045.1 Armatimonadota bacterium | reverse complement strand
CGATCGGGCTGGATGTCGTCACGCAGAAGCGCCTGCGCGAGTTCATCGGGGAGTACGGCCGGCGCACGGGCGTCACGACCATACTGACCAGCCACTACATGCGCGACATCGAGGAGCTGTGCAAGCGCGCCATCATCATCGACCATGGTCGGATCATGTACGACGGATCGCTGCGGGATCTCATCCAGCGACACGCGACACACAAGCTGATCGAGGTGCAGTTCACGCAGGCCGTGCCCGTGGAGGCGTGCGACCGTTTCGGGGAGATCGCGGAGTGTGACGGCTCGCGGGCGACGCTGCGGGTCGAGCGGGACCGAGTGCCGCTGGTTGCCGCCGACCTTCTGCGGGAGCTGCCCGTGGCCGACATCTCGATCGTGGAGACGAGCGCGGAGGAAGTCATCCGAGGGCTGTTCGCCGAGCGCGGGAACGGAGCGTGGGCGCTGGGGGACGGGACGCCATGAGCGCCGAGGTAGCCACCAGGCCGGCGGGCACGGGCCTGCGCAAGTACTGGTCTGCCGCCATCTTCAGCGCGCAGGATGCGTTCACGTACCGCGCGACCGCCGTCGTCTGGATGCTCGTCGACTTCGTCCCCTCGGTCGTGATGATCCTCGTGTGGCAGGCGGCCTATCGCACCCAGACCTCGGTCGAGGGCTACAGCCTGCACGACATGGTGACCTACTACTTGGCCACGGGGATCATCGCCGGGGCGCTGACGAGCCACGCCGAGTTCACGATGAACTGGGAGATTCGCGACGGGCGCCTCACGCCCCAGCTCACGCGCCCGATCTCCTACCCCGTGCTGGTCATGTGCAAGGAGACGGGCTGGCTGATCGCCAAGCTCGTGGTCGGCATTCCCGTGTTCGCGCTGCTAGTCTTCATCTTCCGCCAGCACGTGCTTGTCCCTCACCTCAGCCCGGCGGCGTGGATCGGCTTCGGGTTGTCGTGCCTGCTGGCCTACGCCATCCTCTCGTTGATCGGCGTCTGCCTCGGGTGTCTGTCGCTGTGGACCATCGAGTCGAGCGGCATCTTCGAGCTGTGGTGGTCGCTCGGCGGCGTGCTGTCCGGCTCGCTGCTGCCGTTGGAGCTGCTGCCCGGCGTCCTCCGCCATGTCGCCTTCGTCGCCCCTCACCGCTGGGGCAGCTACTTTCCGGTCCGCGTGCTGCTCGGGAAAGTCCCGGTCGCCGGCATCTACGAGGGCGTGCTGATCCAGTTCTGCTGGGTCATCGCGCTGGCGACCATCGTCGCTCTTCTCTGGCGACTCGGCACGCGGAAGTACGAGGGGTGGGGTGGATGAGGTACTACGCGCGGTTGATGCTCGCCATCTTCCACAACTGCGTGGCCCGGGAGATGCAGTTCCGCGCCAGCTTCGTGATGTCGCTCATCAGCGGCTACGGCTGGAGCCTCGTGATGCTGCTGTTTCTCTCCACCGTGGTCGCGCGGGTGCAGGCCCTCGGCACGTGGGAGCAGCGCGACATCTATGTGCTGGTCGGCACCTTCATGATCGTCCAGGGCCTGACGCAGTGCCTCTTCGAGACGAACATGTGGCGCATCGGCAGCCACGTCCGCGAGGGCACGCTCGACTTCATCCTCATCAAGCCCGTGGACAGCCAGTTCCTCGTCAGCGCCCGCTTCCTGAGACTCTCGGCGCTCGGTCTGCTGCTGCCGGGGGTCGGGTTGGTGGTTGTCGGCGCTCGCGCGCCCTTTGTCTGGGCGGATACGCTGCTGTACGTGAGCGGCACGGCCGCCGGCGTCGCCATCCTGTACGCCGTCTCCTTCGTCCTCGCCACGACGACCATCTGGTTCGTCCGCGCCGAGATGGGCGGGCTGGTCTACGGCCTGTTCGATGTGATGCGCCTCCCCGCCGACGTCTACCCGAAGGGCGTGCGCTTCACGTTCACCTACGTCCTGCCGCTGATCTTCATCGCGAGCGTCCCGGCCCAGACCCTCCAGCACCGCGGGCACGTCGCCGTGTCGCTGGCGGGAGTCGGCGTGTCGATCCTGGCCTTGGCCTTCGCCCGCGCCTTCTGGTTCATTGCGCTCCGGTCATACGCCAGCACGGGGAGCTAGGCGGCGAGAGGACACCCGCCGATGCGCCTGCCCAGGTGCCCCTTCTACCTCCTCGGCATGGGTTTCCGCCGCAAGCTGCTGTACCGGCGCGGCGAGTTGCTGGACGCTCTCACGGGCGAGGTGCTCCGCACGTAGGATGCACGGGAGGAGCGGATCGACGCCGGCGAGTATCAGGTCGCACTGACCTTGCGCGACGGTGGAGTCGTGCTCCTGAGCGAGGACGAGGAGGCCGCGTGGCTCGACGAGGCAGGGGAGAGGCATTGCCTGAGCGCGAGCCCGGTACAGCTCCCTCGCTTCGAGGGTCATCCTCACGCAGCGCTCCTCCGCGGCCTGCACCAGGAGCTGCTCGTGAACCTCGTCGGCGGGAAGCCCACGCCGAACCTCCTCGTGTACGGGAAGCCCTGGCTGCGCGACGGGGCGATGGTGGCGATGTGCCTGCAGCGCACCGGCAACCTCGGGCTGGTCGAGGACTGGGTCCTCAGCCTCCGCGACCCCTTCGACCGGAACAACGGCTGCGAGGAGCCGGACAACCTCGGGCAGGCGCTCTACCTCGTCTCCCTCTTCACCGACCATACGCACGCCCTCGTCGAGGCCGCGCTCAAACGCGTGGAGGACTTCCGCAGGGGCCGGTGCATCATCGGCCCCACGGACGGCGCCGAGCATCCCGTCTACCAGACGAAGTGGCTGAAGCTCGGACTGCGGGCGCTGGGGCTGGACGATCCGTATGCTATCGCGCCCGTCCATGACTCGTACTCGGCCCTCTTCTGGACGGACTTCCGAGACGAGCACGTCGAGGGCCCGCCCTTCGGCGCAGAGGCAGGCGAGCTGTACCCCTACCTTGCGTGGGCCGAGGCGCACTTCCACGACTGGCCGGCGCCAATGCACCTGTGCAACGCCACGTACCCGCACACGTGGGAGGCTCACGCCAGCCAGGCCGACTACACGCGAATGGGGATCGTCAGCGAGGAGTTCGCGACGAGGCGAATCGCCGCACCACACACCTGGCACGCGGCAGAGGTGTTCCTCTGTCTATGGCGAAATTAGGGACAGGCACCAATTTCCAGCAGACGTCAAGCCGGAAATTGGTGCCTGTCCCTAATTTCGCCTCTACCGGACTGTGCCCGCGAGGAACTGGATGGCGTTGAACAGCTCGAAGGCGGCCTGGAAGTCCTCGGCTTCGAAGAGGACCTGCCGGCCATTGGCGCGCGTGACGAAGGGGAGGTGCTCGATGCCGTCGGCGTAGCTTGGGTCGATGAAGGTCACCTCGACCTCGACGGGTGTATCGAGCACGAACGGCTCGAAGTCATCGGCGCGACGGCAGGCGGCAGCGGCGCCGGCCCGGATGCGTTCCCGCGCCACTTCGGGCGGGAGGCAGATCGCGGCGGAGCGGCTGATGCCCTCCTTCACCGCGACGGTCTCCACATCGCCCAGCAGCGCCCGCGCCTCTTCGCAGGCAGCCCTATCGCCGGTCACGAGCCCTACCGGGACGCCGAAGTGCCCGGCCAGCGCGGCGTCCGTCCCCAGCTCGCCGACCTCGATGTCATTGAACTTCAGCGAATAGACGCTGCCGGTGTATGTGTGCGCCATCACGCCGTGTAGCGTGCCGGAGCGCGAGTGGTAGCAGACAAGCATCGCCAGGTCGAAGGACTCGTCGATCCCGCCCATGTGGTTCAGAGGCTTGGGCTGGCCGCTAAGGAAACGCACGCGGCGGTCGATCTGCTCGGGGATGATGTTGCGCATGTTCGCGTGCGCCTCACCCACGAGGATCTCCGTCGCGCCCCCCTCGAACGCGCCCTCAACCGCGGCATTGAGGTCGGCGGTGATCAGCTCCCGCTCCCGCTGGCGGTCCGCTCCGTCCCACTGCACCAGCCCGCTGACGCCCTCCATGTCCGCCGTCATGTACACCTTCATCTCGCTCACCCCTGTATGGGAACCCGTGGTGTCGATTCCTGGGCGTCATGAATGGCGCCCCTACATGGGCGGGCGCGATGAATCGCGCCCCTACACGGGAACGGCTCGGACGGGAACTGCGGGTTCCTAGCTAGTCGCCCAACGCCTGGCACGCCTCCCGGTAGCTCTCGGGGCTGCCGATATCATAGCGGCCGTCAGGCATCAGCATCCCGTAGACGGGTGTCTGCCGGTACAGCCACTCGATGAAGTGTCCGGGCGCGTCGGGCGAGTACCCCCCATCGAGGTACCGCTTGACGAGCGGGAGCGTCTCGCGTCGGAAGAGATACAGCGGCGGGCAGATGAGGTTGGACAGCGGCTCCGACGCCTTCTCCGCGAAGGCGATCACCCGGCCCTCGTCGTTCAGACGCAGGGTTGAGGAGCGACCCAACCGCTCTGGGCGCTTCTCGCGCACCACGGCAATCGCGTCCGCCTGTTTCTCGTGGAAGAAGTCGACCAGCAGACCGATCTGAAACCGAAAGATGTTGTCACCGCCCGCGACGAGCAGGTCGTCGTCGAGCGCCGCGGCCTCGACCGCAAACTGCAGGTCCCCGATCGCGCCGAGACGCTCGTCATTCGACCGCGAACCATCGCTGAGGAGCTGAACCCCCTCGCAGCACGTGCACGCCGACCACTTCGCGAACTGCTCCTGGTGCAGGGCGTTCGTGACCACGACCACCCCCTCGAGCCCGTCGATCGTCGCGAGCTGATCGAAGAGGTAGTCGATGACCGGCTGGCCGCCGACGGGCAGCAGGGGCTTGGCGCAATCGCCGATGAGCGCCTGCATGCGCGTTCCGTATCCCGCGGCCAGTATCAGGGCCTTCATGGCATGGCTGCTCCGTTGTCGGATCTGCAGAAGTGCAGCTCGTACGCCTCCGCCAAGTGCGGATGGACCTTCGGGAAGACCATTCCCGCGCGCTCGACGATTCCCTCTTCGGCGCCGGGCTCATACAGGCCGATGCACGAGCCGCGGAATCCGCCGCCACTGAACCGCGCGCCATACACGCCCTCGGTGTCGCGCAGCACTTCGTAAAGCGTGATCAGCTCCGGGCTGCCGCACTCGTAGTTCTCGATCGAGCTTCGGCCCGACTCGTTGATGAGTTGCCCCAGACCCACCAGATCACCGGCAGCCCAAGCCTCGCGCGCAGCCACGACGCGCGCATTCTCGGTGAAGAAGTGCCGCGCGCGCTTCGCGAGGTACAGCGGAAGCTCACCCACATGGGCCTTGTAGACGCCCTCCGGCACGTGACGCAAGCGCGGAGACTCGGGAACGGGTATCCCCCCCAGCCGTAGCAGCTCGCCCGCCGCCGCCTCGCACTCCGCGACGCGCTGGTTGTACCCCGTGGCGGTCAGCGCCGCGCTCAGGCCCGAGTACGCGACCACAATCCGCCAAGCGGGCATGTCGGCCGGCGGGGCGAGCAGTTCCCACGACTCATCGAGGCAGTCGAGGTACAGCAGTTGGCCGCGTCGGCTGAGCAGGATGACGGACTGGTCGAGGATGCCGTTGTTCAGGCCGATGTGGACGTTCTCGACATACTGCTCCAGGCGGATGTTCTGCGCGGGCGAGACGACCGCTTCGTTGGCGGCTTCGAGCGCGAGCAGATATGCGATGGTGACCGCCGCCGACGAACTCAGGCCGCCAATCGGCAGCTCCCCTTCGATCACCCCGGCAATCCCGCGGCGCACCTCGATCCCCGCCTCCGCCAACGCGAGCACCGCCCCCGCCGCATAGCGCGCCCAGCCGTCCTTCGGCACGCGCAACGCCTCGGCGAGGGGGAACTCCGCGTCGCCCTCGAAGTCGTGGCTGCGCAGCCGAACCATGCCGTCGGCCGTCGGCGTGAAGGCCAGGAGCACGCTGCGGTCGAGCGCCATTCCCGTCACCCGGCCGAGCTGGTGATCGACGTGCGCGCCGAGGGGGCAGATGCGATAGGGGGAGCGCACGGCGCGGACCTCGTCCGGCGCCACGCGCGCGAGGGCCGCCGCCTCCGCGGTCAGGCGCTCAGCTCGCTCGCTCAGGTCTGCAGGCATCGCGCTCACCGCGCCGCGCGTTCGTCAACACGCTGCGCGAGTCCTGCACGCGAGGCGGCGTCAGGGCCCTGGCTGCACGGGAACGGGGACGGGGATCGGGGCGGGCTTCCACCAGCGCCAACGCAGCAGCGTCCAGGCGGCGCGGAGCCCGTCGGTGAGGTAACGCAGCTTCTTCCCCGAGCCGTTCGGTCGCGGGAAGTAGCTTACCGGCACTTCCTGGATCGTCAGGCCCATCCGCAGCAGCTTCGCGGTGATCTCGGGGCAGAACTCAAAGCGCGTGCACTGCAGATCGAGACGCTCGACCAGGCTGTGCGGGAAGAGCTTGTACGCCGTCGAGACGTCCGTCAGCGAAGAGCCGTAGAGCAGGTTGGCCCATCCGGTGATGAGCCGATTGCCCAGGTAGTGGGCCCGCGCGGCGCACCCGCGGCCGCGCAGGAACCGCGACCCGTACACCACCGGCCCTCGCCCCGCCGCAATCGGCGCCAGCACCAGCGGGACCTCCTCCGGCAGCAGCTCGAGATCGGCGTCGTGGATGAGCACATACTCACCCGAGGCGTGCGCCAACCCCGCGCGGATCGCCGCGCCCTTGCCTGAGTTGCGCTCGAGCCGCACAACAATCAGGCCGGCGCCCGAGCACGCCGCGATGGCCTCGGAGGTGGCGTCGGTGGAGCCATCATCGACCACGATCACTTCCTTGTCGATGGGCAGAGCGAGCACGCGCCGGAGAACCTCCCCGACGGTGCGCTCCTCGTTGTAGACCGGGATGATGATGGAGACCCGCATCGTGCCGTTCGGCGCCCAGTGTGCATCGGCGAGCCGCCGATGCCACGAGGGCATACACGAGGGGAGGCGCCGGGGTTTCGTCAGGCAGGGGCCAACGCGGCGGAGGCGATGCGGTCCAACCGGAAGGAGCGGGGGGCCTGTCGCTCGCGACACCAGGCCGACAGCA
>VGFC01000389.1 GCA_016869045.1 Armatimonadota bacterium | reverse complement strand
ACCTACGGCAACGTCAACGGACAAACGTCAACGACCTTCTTTTAGGGTGAACGAAAAAGGCAAAGGCAACGACCACACCCAACGGCGGGTCGTGAGCGATCTCGCCTCTTGACAGACCGTTTCATAGAGGCGTGATTCATCACGCCCGATGCCGTGCGTCCCATACACCCTCTCAGGCTCATGACTCCCTCGTCTCCCCCCTCACCAGCCGCTGATACCCGAACGAGACGGCAATCAGCACGGCGCCCAGGCCCATGAAGGCCAGGACCCGGAAGGGCAGGCTGAGGGAGGCGAGGTCGAAGATGAAGACCTTGACGATGGTCAGCGCAAACAGCGTCATCGCGGTCCAGCGGTAGAGGGCCCGCCGTCGGATGAGGCCCACCGTAACCAGCGCGGCGGCGAACAGCGTCCAGACCGCGGACAGGGCATACTGCTGCGCGATGGGGCTGCCGTTGAGCACCCAGCCGGTGAACCGCCATGCCTCCGTGGTCAGCATCCACCAGACCAGGACGCTCGCCATCACCGGGAAGGCCCGGGCCAGCCCTACCTCGGCCTCGGGCAGCTCAAGGCGTAGCCGGAAGTACCACGCGCTCATGCCGTACAGCACCGCGGCGATGATGAGCAGCGGGAACGTGTGCGAGTTGGCGATCGGGAAGTACGTCTCCCGGGCGAGGGGCGGATCGATCAGGAACACCTTGCCGAGGGTGAGGGCGAACAGCACGACCCCCAGCCACCGGAAGGCCGCGTTGCGCCGCACCATGCCCGCCGACCACGCGCCGGCGCCGAAGATCAGCCAGACCATCGACAGCCCCAGTTGCTGCATGCCGCGCCCCGCGTGCGCCACCCAACCCAGGTACATCCATGTCTCCGAGCAACAGACCCAGAACAGGAGCAGCCCGCCGCAGATCGCCAGGATCGGCGCCTCCTCGTCGCCCCGGCGGAAGTGCACGTACACCAGCTCTCCCAGCAGCCCCGCGATGAACACCAAGGGCAGCGAGTGGCTGTTGAAGACGAGGACGTATGTCGCCTCGGTCAGAGGCGGATCAACCGCGAAGACCTTGATGGCCGTCAGGGCCAGGAGGCCGACCCTGCACCATCGCAGGGCCGACACACCTCGCAGGATCCCGATCTGGATCAGCGCGCCGGCGAAGATGATCCACGCTGCGGACAGCGCGAAGTGCTGTGCCTCCGCGCCGAGCCCGAGCTGCCAGCCGGTCCAGCACCACGTCTCCGCGCTTACCACCCACCAGAGGAGCACGGTGGCCAAGCCGGTCAGGCCGCCGCTGAGCCAATCCTCTCCGTCTCCGACGCGCTCACGGAGGCGGGCGTACAGGCAGCTGCACACGTACAGGGCCGCGATGAGGGCGCCGGTGCCCAGGGCGCGGCTGTTGAGCAGCACTTGGTAACCCTCGCGCTCGACGAGGTTGTCCATGCCGACCGTGCGCAGCAGGCCGACGGCAAGCACGATCAGCGAGCCGACCCGGAGGCTGAGATTCCGGTAGTGGAAGCCGAGGGCCATCAGGATCGCGCCCTCGAGCGACCAGGCAGCGGTGATGGCACAGCCGTGGAAGATCAGAGGCGGGGCGAACGTCACGAAGAGCACTGCGAGGCCGATGAGGACCGGCCCGAAGCAGGTGTCCTCCGGGCAGCGCTTGACGGCAGCAACCCCAGCGACGAGGTACAGCGCAAAGAGCGACAGGGCCAGCACGCCCGGCGTGAGCCACTCGCTCGGCAGGCGGCTGACATCCCACCAGCCGATGCCGAAGAACGCCAGCGCGTTCAGCACCATGAAGATGCTGTTGTCGGCCATGGCATTCTCGACGCGAACGCCGTGACGCACCCAGGAGGCGCCGAGGAAGATGAGGACAAAGGGGATCGTGTAGGCGAGATCGCCGGGCGTCGGATCGAGCCGCTGGGCGATCACCCTCCACAACCCGTACAGCACCCAGACGCCCGCCAGCGGGAGCCACTCCTGGCCGAACCACTTCCGCCGCTCGATGACCGCGAGCGCCGCCACGGCGGCCACGCCCAGGTAGGCGGGCACGAGCAGCGTCGGTCCCTCCCAGCCGAACACGCCGGTCAGCGGTAACCCCACGAAGGCGCCGGCGATCCCGATCCCCGCCAGCCAGTCGTCATCGAACCACGTCGCCACGCCGATGACCGCGATCGACAGCAACACGAGGTAGGCCAGGGGGTACACGGCGAGCCCGCCGTGCGGGACCTGCTGGTACAGGAGCCCGGTTGCACAGAAGGCCGCCACCGAGCCGATGATGGGGAGCCAGGTCCACTCCTGGCGCACACCGACGTAGAGCAGGCCGCCGGCCAACAACGCGAGATACGCGAACAGGGCCTCGGGTGAGATCGACCGCGCGCTCGGCGACCAGACGAAGAGCGCCGCCGCGCCATAGGCGCCCAGAGCGGAGGTGATCGCGAGGGGCTCGGCGCTCTCGCGGCGCCCGGAGGATGAGACGAACGAGCCGGCAACCGAGAGCGCGGCATAGAGCAGCAGCCAGTTGCCGAGCTGGGGCGCGCCGGTCTGATAGAGCAACAGCAGGCCCACGAGCCCGCCAATCACCGCGCACCAGCGCAGGACCGGCCAATCCAGAGCCCGCCCCAGGATCAGGAGCGCCCCCGACAGCGCGAGCAGGTAGAGGTATGGCGCGTAGAGCGGCCCATGCCCGCCGGCGAGCATCGCCACTCCGGTGATCAGGTAGCCGGCGATGGCGCCCAGGACGCCATAGTTCGCGCCCTCCTTCTCTCGGCGCGTGATCGCCACCCACATCATGCCCGCGGTGATGAGCAGCAGGTAGCTGAGCGTCCACCCCAGCGAGCCGTGGCTCACGCGGAAGATGTAGGCCGCCCCCGCGTGGGCGCCCATCAGCGAGAGGCCGGTGAACACGGGCCACGCCCGGCGCTGCGCGACCACAAACACCCCGCAACTGAGCAGCGTGAGGTAGATGAACAGCGCGTAGGCGCTCGTATCGCCAGCGCCCCCGCCGCCCTGACGCTCGCCGATGAGCAACGGCACAAGGTAGCCCACCACCCAGGTGAGCACGGCAATGGTCTGCGACTCGTGCCGCAAGGCCTGGGAGGCCGCGCCGGCCGTCACCAGCGCCATCGCCAGGAAGGTGAAACTCGCGCCGAGGATGGGCCACACGTGCAGCCCGACCCACAGCGTCAGGTACAGGATGGCAGCGCCGCCGCCGGTCAGGGCCTCGCTCTGCGGCTCGTAGCCGCGGCGGTGAGCGAACTCCGCCCCCACCATCAGCCCCAGCCCGAGCAGCAGCCCCGCGCCGATCACCATCTCGCGAGTGATCACGATGATGCCCATGTCGTAGAGCAACCAGACGCCAAACACCAGCCCCGCGAGCACGGCTATGATCCCGATGCGGCTCAGCCAGCGCGTGCCGAGGGTGAACTCCAGGTCGGCACGAGGCTTGTGTGGCGCGGGCTCGACATGGACCGGCGGCGGATGATGCGGCGGTGGAGGTGGCGTGACGGGCGGGGCCTTTGCCTCGCTCGGGGAGGCGGCCGCGACCACTGGCGCCGGAGGTCGCGCGGGAACGGGAGGGTGCGGGACCGGCCGCGGAGGCGGGGGAGGCGGTGCCGGTGGTGGTGGCGGCGGCGCAGGGCGATGGTGGACTACGCCGATCTCCGGCCGCGGCAGAGGCGGCGCTACCGGATGCACCGGCGCCGGCGGCCGGACAGGCTCGGGCGGCCTGGGTGGCGGCACGACAGGCGCGGGCGGCACCACGGGCCGTGCAACCACCGGCGCTGGCTCGGGCTCGGCCGGCTTGGGCGTTGCCGGAGCCGCCGGAAGAGTGGCAACTCGGCGCTCGAACCACTCAACGCGAGTCGCCAGATCATGCACGTGCCGGCGGTGCCACTCGATCTCCCGCTTGAGGTCCTGTACACGCCCGAAGAGATAGGCGACCAGCACCGCCAGCGTGCAGCACCCCAGGAATATGAGCGTGACAATCGCGGCCATGGCAGTCGTCCCTCCCGCTCAGGCCAACAGGCTTCGCTACGAGGAGGCTACCGCCATGGAGGTGCGCTCAGACAGGCCGAGGGTCCTCATGCGCCTGAGGGAGAGACCCATCTTCCTGGGACCTGCCGCAGCCAGGCCTCCTCGCAACCGACATCAAGCAGATGGGGGACAAGGGCCGTGAGCCGGTCGGGTGGGCGACAGCACGCAGGCTCGTAGGCCGGTCGGGGATCAGACGTGAAGTTCGCTCTCGGACCGTGAGGGTCCTTCCGGTTGCCAACCTCAGAAGCTGGTTCTCACCGCTCGGCCAGCCAGCGCACGCCGTTCTCGATGATGCGCCGGACCTCGGGCATCAGGTAGATGGGGTAGGTCTCGTGCCCCGGACGGAAGTAGAACACGCGCCCCTGGCCGATGGTCCAGACCAACGCGTCGCGCGCGACTTCGACACCGTCGTTGTACGTGCCCTCGAGGATCACCGCCTCGGGCTCCGGCACCTCGAACGGCTCGCCATACCACTCCTCTTTGGGGATGGTGAAGTCCTCGACCCCGGCGGCGATCGGGTGCGTCGGGTCCACCACGCGGATGTGGCCCGGCTTCCCATCCTCCACATACGCGCGCCAAGCGCAGCTCGAGCCAAGCAGCGCCTTCAACGGCAGCGCGAAGTGGCTGGAGTGCAGCGCGAGATAGCCCATCCCCCGCTCCCGCACGTGCCGGCACACGCGCTCCACCGTCTCTGCGCTGACCTCGCCGTGCCGCACGTGCCCGAACCACATCAGCACGTCCGCCGCCGCCAGCGCTTCTTCCGACACGCCCTGATCCGGCTCCGCAAGCGACGCGACGACGGTCTCGATGCCGGGCTGGCTATTGAGGTACTCGGCCAACGCGCCATTGATCCCCTCCGGATAGACCGCCTCCGGCTCTGACCTCTCGGACCATGCGATCACGCGGGTGTTGCTCATGAGTGGGCTCCTCTCGGGTTGTCTGACTCGACTGTGGAAGGTAGGTTCAGTACCGGGGCTTCGTTAGCAGGCGCCCCAGGCCCTCCCACCGACCGCGGTGGCAAGTTCGGTGCGAAGCGCAGTCCGTGCACCACCGGCGCTAGTCCAGCAGGTGTTGCGGCCCCAGGCAGCCAATACAGGGCTCAGGCGCAGGCGGACGAATGGAGGCGAGAGCGATGCTGCGGGTAATCGGCATGGTCGTGGTCGCTTGCATACTGTCGATCCTCGGGTACACGGGCCTCTTCTACGTGACGACTCCCTCGGCCAAGGCGGTTCTCCAGCGAGTGGGACACAGGTACGCGACCGCCCAAGACTACGCGGCGAAGAGTAAGATGACCGTTGCGATGAACATGATGGGCATGGACATGACCCAGACGGTGACCTCGACCACCCGTGCCAAGAAGCCCCTCAAGATGCGGGTGACGATGGAGAGCGACGCGCTAATGGGCGGGTACAGCGTGGTCTGCGACGGCAAGCAGGCCTATGTGCGGATGGCGGCAATGGGGAAGGCGTGGATCAAGGAACCCATGCCGAAGAACCTGGAAGGCCTCGAGCAGTACAACCAGTACTCGGCAATGGGTGACGGGGTGAACGTCTACACGCTGCTGGAGGGCGGCGATCCGCTCAAGGACGTCACCCAAGCGACCCTCGATCGGGGCGCGCCCTGGAAGCCGCGCAAGCCGCTCGTGGTGAGCCTGGTGTTCAAGGACAAGGGTACTCAGCGCCTCTGGATCAACCGACAGGACTACCTCATTCGGCGGAGCGAATGGCATCCGAGCATGGACCTGGGGGGGATGCTCGACGAGGCACAGAAGCGCGCGGGCGACAGCGGGGCGCCGAAGGACTCAGAGCCCATGCTGAAGGGATACGCCGAACAGATGAAGGGCATGAAGTACACGCTCACCGAGGAGTTCCAGGACGTTGGGGTAGACCTCGGCCTGCAGGACCAAGAGTTCGCGTTCAAGCTCGGCCCCGGCGAGAAGGTCATCAGCCAAGACGAGATGATGGCTGAGTTGCGCAAGCAGATGGGTGAGATGGGCGGGGGGACGGAAGCCGCCGAACTGACGGGTAAGCCGGCACCGGACTTCACCGTGACTGACGTGGAGGGCAAGACCCTCAAACTCTCCAGCCTCCGCGGCAAACCGGTCCTGCTGGATTTCTGCGCCAGCTGGTGTGGTCCATGCCGGATGGAGCTGCCGCACGTTCAGGAACTCTACCAGGAGTACCACGCCAAGGGTCTGGAGGTCATCGGACTCAGCAGCGACGCCACTGAGGCCGACCTGACGAAGTGGCTGAAAGAGGAGAAGGTCACGTTCCGGGCGGCCTGGCTGGACCCCAGCAACAGCGCGAGCCGGAAGATCTCGGAGGCCTACAACGTTACCGGCATTCCGCGGGTGCTCGTGATCGACGCGCAGGGCACCATCCGCGCGGACCTCACCGGCTACCACGAGAAGTCGGCGCTGGCCGAAGCACTCAAGAAAGCGGGATTATGACATGACCAAGACTGCCGTCGTCGGTGCCCTTGTTGTCGGCCTGCTGCTCGGGGCCTGCATCGGACACGCGGAGGAGCTGACCGCCCAGCAGGTTCTGGAGCGCATGGCGGATACCTATGCGAAGGCCCAGAGCTACTCGTCGAGGGGAACCGTGGCGTTCCAGATGAGTTCGCCCTTCGGGACGCAGGCCGGAGCCATCCGCCAGCGGGCGGCCTACCAACGACCCAACCGCGCCTTCGTCCAGACGGGCCTGGGAATGGGCCGCCAGGGCGTGCAGACCGTGGTGTGCGACGGGCGGCACGTATACAAGCGGATCGACGTGTTCGACCAGTATACCAAGCGGCCCGCCCCCAAGACGCTATGTGAGATTCGCGACCTCGAGGGGGACGAAGACACGCCGGAGGGCTACAAGGCGATCGTTGACGTCGCCGCGCTCCTGGACGGAGTCGATCTGAAGGAGCGGGTCACCGAGGTGACGCTCGAGCGAACCGGGACGTACTTCCGGACGCCCGTCTACATCCTGG
>VGFC01000388.1 GCA_016869045.1 Armatimonadota bacterium | reverse complement strand
TCTGCATCACCGCTCCGCCGGGCACGCGGCGCTCCTCCGCCACGGGCGCCCACGAGACGAGCGGCATTGGTTGGTCTGCGTAGACCGTCTCGCGCCCGTCGATGGTGATCGACCTCGCGCCCGCGCCGCAGAAGGCCGCCAGCCGGCCCTCGGCGTCGACGCGGAAGGCGAGGGCCTGGCCGCCGTGGTAGGTGACCGAGTGCCCGTTCACCTTGTACTCCTGCAGGTCCAGCGTATCGGGCGGCAGCGGGTGGGCCTCCATGTACTTCCCGTCCGCCTCGCGGTCGCGGGCGAAGCCGCCCGGCCAGTCCTCCACGAGGTCCCGCAGGTGGCGGGTGATCGTGACCGCGCCATTCGGGAACCGGCAGGCCAGATACTCCCCCGTGCGCGAGAGGACCTCGGTGTTGTCGTTCACGCCTGCGAACGTGCCGCTTGGCGGGTAAGCGCCGAGTGTCGAAAGCACCTCGAACCAGTTCCGCACATCGTAGCCGAGGCTCTGAGCCTGATCGTCGCGCGGCCGGTAGCCCAGGAACGCCGCGCTGCCGCCACCGGGCAGGCTGCGGCGCGTCCCGATCACGCAGTCTCGGCAGCGCGCCACTGTCTCTGTGCCCTCCAGCGGCGCAACCGCGTAGATGCGATCGACGAGGAAGTCGGTGAGGATCATCTGCGGTTGTACGCCGGCCAGCGCGCCCTCGAAGGTCACCACCCGCCCCGGCGCGATCAGCCCCTCGTTCGCGCCGGGGACGTACCGCACCCCGAGCAGTTCGCACCACGGCCCGAGCGCGTCCGTGCCCTCGGCCGTCAGCACCGGCGGCGGGCCGGACCAGATGAGCCGCCCGCCGCGCTCCGCGAAGTCCTTCAGCAGCGTCAGCAGCTTCTCGGAGGGGAACGGCTCGAACTGCGTCGCCAGCGTCGTGAAACGCCGCCCGGCGACCTCCAGTGCGCCATCGACCGCGCGACCGCGCTCCAGGAGCTTCCACTGCGTGATGAGGTTCCCGTAGCCGTACTGCGTCGTCCAGCTTCCGAAGCGCTCCTCGACCGCCACGAGATCAAGCGGGTAGAGCATCAGCACGTCGCAGTCGCGGTGCTGCAGCCCCTGCACGGGAGTCCAGGGGCCGCCGGTCGTGCCGTATGCGACAGCCAGCATCTGCCGCCGTTGGGAGATCTCCGCCGGCATGCCCCAATGGGCGCAGTACGATAGCGGCACCTCGTTCAGGATGCCCGTCGAGCAGGAGAGGGCCAGCGCGTAGTAGTCGCGATCGAGCCAGCCGCCTTCGGGATGGTCGTTGCCGCCGCCGGTGAGGAAGTCACCCCACTTGAAGTAATCATGGCACGCCGAGGCCGCCTGGTGCACCGTGTTCGACCACACGAAGTTGGAGGTGTACTCGTACTGGTGCGGCTGAACGCGCTCGCCGGGCGTGCTCCAGTGGTCGATCGTTGGACTCTCGGCCCAAGTCGCGTGGGCGCGCGACTCGAGGCGGTGGCCCATGCGCTCCTCGGCGTGGCGCTTCGCCGCGACGAACAGGTCCACGACGCCGTCCTGCAGCAGGCGATAGTACCGCGACCGCAGGAGCGCCGTCCGCCGGATGTCCTGGGGGCTTGCGCCGAGAACGTGACTGACGCCCTGCTTGGCGGAGAGGTCGTGGGCGAAGTCCTCCTGCCCATAGGTGAAGTAGACGAGCCACTTCGCGAAGTCCCGGTACTCCTCACCGTACAGCTCCGCGTAGCGCGCCGCCAGGCCGGGGCTGACGTACCGCATCGCGAGTTCGCCGTTGTCGTGGTGGCTGAAGTAGCCCCAGTCCTGCTGAATGTGCATCTCGTCGGAGTAGAGGCCGTTCAGCTTCACCCCGGCCGCCGCATAGCGGTCGATCAGCTCGTTCACGTACGGCAAGGCCTTCGGGCTGAAGTAGTCCATCTCCGGCGTCTTGTACTGCTGCACGACGAGCACGCGGTTCAGCCCGCCCTCGCTCGGCCCGCCCTTGCCGCGAACCTCGATGCGCACCCCGCCGCCGGCGGTCACGTTCGTCCACTCCTCGACCTCGATCCCCTCCTTCACCTCGACGATCTGCCCCTGATCGACGACTCGATAGGGCGTGCCCCCGACCGCGCGCTCGCGGAAGGCGAACACCCGCACTCCCGCGTCCTCCACGCGGATGGGCCCCTTGTTGTTGACCCACTGCCTCTGCCGCCAGAGCTGCACGCTGAACGCGCCCGTCACGGGGTCGCGCAGGCTCTTGCGGTAGTGCATCCACAGGCCGCTCTCCCCGGTCTTCGCGGCATAGGCCGGGCCGATCTCCAGCGGGCTGAGCAGGCTCAGCTCCAGCCCCAGGCCATACCCTTCCGCGAACTTGCTGATCGCCGCGATGCGCTGGATGTACTCGTCCATGTCGGGCGTCAGCCGGCGCGGCTGGTCCTGACCGGGGCGGTACTGCTTGAAGAAGTGGTCGAAGGCGATGACGAGTGTACGCTGGCCGGCGGCCTGGGCGCGCTCGCAGATCTGGCGGAGGCTGGCCTCGTTCTTGTCGAAGGTCAAGGCGAGGTTCAGAACCGTGTCCGGGTTCGAAAGCGCCTCCAGCTCCTGATCGCTGACCAGGATGATGTGCGCCCGGCCGATGTCGAAGGCCCACGGTCCCGGGTAGGCGATCAGCTCACCCCGGTAGACGTTCTCGGGGACGCGCTCAGGCATGGTGGGGTCTCCTTGGGTCAGGGCGGCCAGCAGAGGCAGGCAGTGGATCATGAGATTCTCCCGGGCAAACGCGGCACTCGCCCCGCACGGACAGCCTCCTCACCCTCCCGCGTTGGCGTCCTGGGGCGGTTCGACGCCGTGAGGCGATTCCCCCTGCGGACGGGCGAGGCTCAAGGCCCTCTTCGCCTCACGGAGGGCGACCGGGGTGAACTCCCACAAGCCCCGGATGGCCGCCCACACCAGGACGCCGTGCCCGATGGCGCCCAACCAGCGGGAGTTCTCCTGCGTCTGGGTCCCGGCGATGAACGTCGGCAGCGCCCCGATCACCAACAGGGCAAGCCTCAGCTCGACTTCCCGCCGGCTGTAGTGCACGGCCAGATACGCCCCAATCAGCCACCAGACAACACACGCGAACCTGTCAAACTCCGCAAGGAATGTCGCACTCACCACGCCCAGGCCCTCTTGGATCTGAAGCGCGCGGAGCACGAGGACGGCGAAGGCCCCAACCGCGAGGGCCAGCAGGCTCTGCCGCACCCCGCGTCGCGACGCGAGCCAGATGACCAGCCCGCCCAGCGCCGCCAGTGCCACGATGTGCCACTGGTCCTGGAACAGCACGTTGACGACGTGTCCACCCATGTAGCCGACGGCCCGGCGCCACCAGAAGTCGTTGGTGCCCATGTGGAAGCCGACGCCGACGGCGAGGTAGCGCCAGACCAGGAGGGGCAGCGCAGAGCCCAGCGTCCACGCGGCGACCCTCCACAGACGATGATTCGCCTCTCGGCGCCACAGGAGCCACCCCGCGACCACTGGCAGGAGCGCAAAGCCGAAGAAGCCGTTCTCCTTGACGACGCAGGCCAGCGCAACCGGGATGAGACCCACCACAGGCTTGCCCCGCGCGGTGAAGCCCAGGCCGAGCATCACCCCGATCCCCACCAGTTCGTCGGCCTGGTGCTTCCACGCCAGCAGCACCGTTCCCAGAAGAGGGACCCTCATCCACGGAGTGACGACAACTGAGAAAGCTACGAGCACGGCAGTCAGGGCGCCGTCGGCCCCGAGCAGCGGTTCGAGGCCCCACATAACCGCCGCCGCCAGGGCGACGGCAAGCAGTACCGAGACCAGCGCCCAGAAGCGGAAGTCGCGCCCGAAGAGCTTCCACTCGACCCAGTAGAGCAGGGAGACCCCCGGCCGCCAGAATGGCACCTGCCCGACCCACGGCCCGCTCCACCACTTGAGCGTGTCCGCGAAGTGGGGTGCACCCTCCAGGCCGCCCAGGATGAGCGCTGTGTCCCAGTCGCCCTCCCTGAACTGCCTCTGGGCAGTGGGCGTGTCTCCGGCCGCCAGCGTGGAGGCCTGGTACAGCACCGCCACCAGGGCGACCGCTGCCAATGCGGCGCACCAGGCGACGGCTCGTCTGCGTCTCAGCAGGGGTGTGCCGAAGGGCAGCAAGCCGAGCACGAGCCACAACAGGCGGCCCTGGTCAAGCAGCAGCGCTCCTCACCTCCCGACATACTGCGAAGCACGCGCTGCCTCGCGGCACGGGCTCTCACCACTTGTTCCGGCGCACGCGCGCTGGGTCGTACCGGTCGCCCGGCTCCTTCTCCTCCGCCGGGTGCCCGACGGAGATCATCCCCAGCGGGATCACGTTGGCCGGCAGGCCAAACAGCGCTTGGGTCTGCGCCACCCGATCCGCGCGCGGCGTGATCCCGAGCCACACGGCTCCCAGCCCGATCGCGTGGGCCGCGATCAGCAGGTTCTCGGTCGCCGCCGAGCAGTCCTGAATCCAGTAGCCGCCGCCGAGTTCCAGCTCCGTGTCGCCACAGATCAGGATCCCGACCGGCGCTTCGCGCAGCATCGCCGAGTGGGGGTGGAACTGCGTGAACGCCTCGCGCAGCGCCTGATCCCTCACGACCACGAAATGCCACGGCTGCTTGTTGGCCGCCGATGGCGCCGCCATCGCCGCCCTCAGCAGCGTCTCCACCTCCTCACCCGTCACTGCCTCGTCCGTGTACTTCCGAATGCTCCGTCGTGTCATGATGGCCTGGATGGCATCCATGCCTTCTCGCTCCTTTCCGTTGCCGTATCCGTCGCCGTCCCTGCCGTTCCCTGTCACCCGTCACCTATCACCTGTCGCATGCAGTCCCATGATCTGTTGCGCAATCACCCACCGATACGCGTCGAACTCCTCATATCCCCACAGATCGTCGTACTTGTACTTCGCCTGGACGCGGATGGCGTTCCAGACGTAGTCGAGTTCCTTCTGAGCCGCATCGGCCTGCGCGGCCTTGCCAGCCTGGCGCGCCTTGTCGATGAGCTGCTGCAGCGTGTAGACGTAGCGGTAGTCGTCGTAGCCCTCGCGGAAGGCCTCCCACAGCGTGACGGGGATCGGCGTGCCGTCCGGCTCGTGGCGGTTCATGAAGTCCATGTAGCGGCCGTCGAGGTAGTTGAGCGGGTCGCCACTGCTCGACTGGTAGATCCAGGGAATCAGCGTGCGGAAGCCCGAGCGCCAGAAGCCGAAGCCGTAGGTCATCCGCGCGCCCGCGACGGGCGTATGGTCGTTCTCCCCGCTCACGTGGTTTGGGTAGCACCAGTACTCGACCCCACGCACCTTGCTGTCGGCGAGTAGCGTGTCGCGGTCCGGCGCGAAGGGCTGCGTGCACCAGATGTCGATGAAGGGGCGCAGCGGGTCGAAGGCTTCGTGTGTCGGGTCGGCGGTGACGTAGGTCCGCACGCCCGGAACTGCGCGGCACGCCTGCAGCACGGTCGTCATGAACTGCACGGACGCGGCGTCGGTGCTCGGCTCGTCGATGGGGTAGTAGAGGAACTCCGGCCAGCCCCGCGCCTTCCGTTCACGCTCGATCTCGGCGACCGCCGCCGTCACCTCGGCCGCGAACTCCGCCGGCGGCTGCTTCACCCCCCGCAGATGGCTGCCGAAGGACTCGCCGGTGTACTTCCGGTAGATCTCCCCGACGTTGAAGCCCATCACGATCGGCGGCTGGAAGCCATGCTTCTCGAACAGGTCGATCTTCTTCGCGAGCAGCTCGTAGTTGAAGGCGAACTTCCCATCCTTGTCCGCGGCCGGCGACCAGACGCTCATCGTCACGTTCCGCGTGCCGTGGGCGACCATGTCGGCGTGTTCGAGTTCCGACTTGCGCTCGAAATACGCCCGCGACACGTCATCCGGCGCGCTCGCCGCGCGGTCGAGCGGGTCGTAGTAGTAGATGCCGTAGATTGTGCTCGGGTCCTCCCGCAGGTGGATGGGCAGCACGCGGAACAGGATCGGCACGTCCGCGCTCGGGACGCCCTCCGCCGAGAACGTCGCCTTCCCGCGGTACAGGCCGGGCCGGGCGCCGTCCGGCACGTGGACGGTGAGCCAGAAGCGCTGGTTCTCCTTGGCGGGCAGGTCGAGCGTCTCGAAGTGCGGCAGGTAGTCGGGGTTGCGCCGGTAGACGTACATCGAGCTGTAGTTCGGCCGGCACAGGATGTACGCCACGTGGCGCACGTCGATCTCGGCGGCGGGGATCGTCGCGTTCCCGCTCTTCAGATCGCTGACCGTGACCCTCGCGCCCTTCAGGTCCTTCAGCGGCCAGACCGCAAACGTCAGCGGCTCGTACTCGCCGAGCGACGCGAAGGCGCGCAGTTCCGGGTTCAGCGTGTGCTCGAGCGGCACCGTGTTCGGCCAAATGGGCTCCAGGTAGTGCCGCTGATGGACCAGGTATCCGCGTCGAGCGTCGGCCTCCCTCATCGGGAACCACGGCCGCGCGTCCACGTGCGGATCGTCCTTCCACTTCGCCCATTCCTCGGGCGGCAGCACGAAGATCTCCTGCCTCAGCGGCGCGATGACCTCCGTCTCAACCGTCTCCTCCTCGCCCTCCGGCACGATCAGGATCGCGTTCACACACCAGCGGCTGAGCGGATCGAAACGGATCGCCAGCGGCTCCTCGCCGGCGGTCGCGGGAAGGGTCGCCCACACGAACCTCTGCGCCCCCTCGATCTGCACGCGCGTCGATTGGTCTCCTACGGAAACGGTGAAGTCCCAGAACTGCGAGCGGTTGCCCGAACTCGTGCCACACAGCACGTGCACATCGCACTTCCCGGCCGGCGCCTTCGCAAGGAACGTCGTCTGGTAGGCGCCCTGAATGGAGTCCTCCGTCAGCTCGTTCGTGTAGATCGGCGGCGGCTCCATCGCGCCCCGGCTCTTGTTCTCGACCGGCTCGCGGTAGGCTTGCGCCTGCGCCTCCAGGCCCTCGGCGCTCTGCCACCCGAAGCCCGCCGCCTCGGAGTATGCGCTGTCGATCAGCACCGGCTGGAACCCGGGCCGCACCGCCGACTCCGCCTTGCCCATGTCGTACAGGTGCGC
>VGFC01000387.1 GCA_016869045.1 Armatimonadota bacterium | reverse complement strand
GACCGTGTAGCGCAGGATGCCGGCCTCGCTCTCGGCAGGTTCGGCGATGCTGGCGTACCCCGACATCGTGTCCGCGCTCAGGCCGAGTTGCTCGACACGCTTGGGCGTGCCGGGCCGCCGGGCCAGAGCCAGCGCGAGCATCTTCCCCTCAAGGCTCTTGGGATGCGGCGGGAGGGCGAGGTAGCAGATCCAGCCCTCGTCGGGTTTCCGAAGCCGAAGCATGTGATCGTACGGTTCGACCCAGACGCCGACCGCCTCGGCGATGAACTTCAGCGGCACGAAGGTCTCCTCGCCGATCACCTGAGGCGGATGGTCCAGCGGCACCTCGGCCTGCGCGACCATCGCGCGCTTCTGCCCGACCCACATCTTCAGCGAGACGGCCGTCGGGGTCTCACCGTAGTAGGAGATCGAGAACTCGCCGCGCGGATCGCCCTGGACCCTGGTGTTCAGCCAGCGCTCAATGGCCGCCAGCGGCACGAAGACGCTGCCCTCCACCACGACCGGCTGCGTGGTGAAGAACAGGTGCGTGTCGGCCGCGGGCACCTTCAGCCGCGGACCGGACTCGTCCGGATCTTGCTGCGCGACGACCGTCGCCGCGACCAGGACCGTCAGAAGACACACGACCAGCCGTGAGCGGCTCACGTTGCACCTCCGATGGCGCGGGCTGCAGTGTGGGCGCGTCACCGCACCGGCCGGGCAGTTCACGGGGGAGGGCGGACATTCCTGCATGACGACCTCCCCCGGCGGCAGTCTCGGGTGCCTGGAGGCGAGCGCACGGCTAGCTCTGCGGCACGAGCAGCACCTCCCCCGGTCGGATCAGCGATCCGGCAAGGTGGTTCGCCTCGCGGATGCGCGAGACGGTCTGACGGGGATCGGCGGTGGGACGACCGTACGCGCGAGCGAGGGTCCAGAGGGTGTCCCCTTGCTGCACGACGACGACCGCGGGAGCGAGAACGCCGGTCCGCCACCCAAGGGGGTCCATCTCATAGATGATCGACAGAGCCAGGATGGCGGCCAGAACCGCAACGATGCCATACCGGACGACAGCGGACGTGCTGACACCGCGAAACAGGAGTTGTCTGATCCCCACGTACATGCTGAGTGCCCCTTTTCGAACAAGCGTTTGGTTTGCGCAGTATAAACAAACGCTTGTTCGATGTCAAGGGGTCGAACAGAGAATCGAGTGACCAAGGGGATGCAAGGCCGGAAGGTCAGAGGTAGCTATCCGGCCAGGGCGGCAAGGTCCTTCAGTTGCTGAACGGTGCCGAGGGCAATGAGGATATCACCTGCGCCGAGTAGGGTCTCGGGAACGGGGTTGCTGTTGAGGCGTCCATCCACGTGCTTGATGGCGACAATCACTGCACCGGACTGCTGGCGGATTCCCGAATCCACAAGGGCCATGCCTGCCAGCGCCGACCCGTCGCGGATGCGCACCTCATCCAGGGCGAGGGAGACCTCGGCTCCGTGCATGGCGACGTCGAGGAAGTCCACAATGGTCGGCTGGACGGCTGCCGCGGCCATTCGCTGACCGCCGATCTGGTAGGGCGTGACGACCCGGTTTGCGCCCGCCACGCGGAGCTTGCCCTCGACCTCGGGGGAGGTGGCTCGCGCGACGATGTACAGGTCGGGCCGCATGGCCCGGGCGCTCAGGACGATGAAGGTGTTGTCGGCATCCGTGCCCGCAGCGGCCACCAGGCCGCGAGCGTGTATGAGGCCGAGAGCGAGAAGGGTGGCGTCATCCGTGCAGTTGCCGTGGACAACGGGGCAGCCGGCCTCCAGGAGTTCGCTCGTCACCGCCTCGTCCACGTCGCCGACGGCGAAGGGCACGCCCCTGCGGCGGAACACCCGGCAGACCTCGCGTCCGATCCGGCCGTACCCGCAGATGATGAAGTGGTCCCGGAGCTTGCTCATCGCTGCGTTCATCCGTTGCCTCCGAAGCAGCCGCTGCGTATCGGGGCTCACCACGAACTGCACGAGCCTGGCGCCGGCCCACAGGGCGATGCCTACGCCGAAGACGATGAGCAGGGCGGTGTAGATCTGCCCCGGCGGGCTGAGGTCGTGCACCTCTTTGTAGCCGACCGTGAAGATGGTGATGATGGTCATGTAGAACGCATCGAGGAGCCCCCATCCCTCGATGGCCATGTAGCCCAACGTGCCGACGACAACCAGCATGGCCACAGCGAGCGCTGCGACTCGGAGTTCCCACAGCAGGGAGAGGTGGAGCGTCTCCCGCCTTGCCATCAGTGGATCCCTTCGTGGCGGCTCGCGCGGCCTACCCGCAGGCGCTGCCGCCCAGCAGCGCTTCGGCTGCACCCAGACGCTCGCGCCGGCCGACGGCGACGAGCATGTCGTCGGGCTGAAGTTCTGTCTCGCCATCGAGGTCGGCGACTACGGCGAGCCCTCGCCACAGGGTAAGGACTGTGACGCCGAATCGTTCCGGAAGCGCGAGCGTGCGGAGAGACGCGCCGGCGGCCTCGGAGCCGCCACAGACGCGAACGGCGCGGATCTCCAGCTCTCCCCCGAGCGGTTCAGATCCTGCGCGCGCGAGTCGAGAGAGAACCGAGGCGGGCACGGCCCGGTGGGCCAGAGGGGGATGAGCGGCGCCGCTCGGGTCCTCCGGCACCTTGGAGGAGAGCAGGTAGCTGTCCAGGGCCCCGGAGAGGGCCTCCATGGCCGCCTCGTGCTCGTCCGCAATCACCTCATCGGCGCCCAGATCGCGCAGGGCCCCGATCTCGCGAACGAAGCGCGTGCGCGCGATGATCCGGGCAACGGGGCTGAGGCTGCGCACAGCGTGCGCGACCCGCCGCACCGTTGCGGGGTCGGGGAGGGCGATCACCACGACGCGCGCGTGCTGGGCCCCGGCGTGGAGCAGGAGGGCCTCCTGCGATGCATCGCCATAGGTCACCGGGTGGCCGCGCGCCCGCTCGGCGCGAACCGTATTGGGGTTCAACTCGATCGCGTGGTAGGGGATTCCCGCGGCCCCCGCCGCCCGGGCCACCGTCTGACCGGTGAACCCCAGCCCAATGATGAGCAGGTGGTCTCTCAGCGTCGATGGGGGGGCCGACGAACCAACCCCGACCCACCCACGCTGAAGCCACGCGGGCAGCTGCGCTCGTGCGAGCGCATCGGCGAGCGTGTTGCGGCTCCCCAGCAGGAAGGGCGTGCCCATCATGGACAGGACCGAGACCGCCAGGAAGAGCTGGTGGGCCGGTCCGGGCAGCAGGCCGTGCGCGGTTCCGACCTCAGAGAGAATGAACGAGAACTCGCCGATCTGGCAGAGCGACAAGCCGACCGCTGCTGCCGTCGCCAGCGGAAGGCCCGCCGCGACGCCCCCTGCGCACGCGATCAGGGCCTTCAGCACGAGGACGCCTCCGACGAGAGCCAGTACGGTCAGCGGCTGCGCTGCCGCCTCGCGCACGTTCAGCATCATCCCGATTGAGACGAAGAAGAAGCTCATGAAGACATCGCGCAAGGGAAGCGTGCTACCGAGCGCCTGGTGGCTGTAGAGCGACTGCCCAACCATCAGACCGGCGAGGAATGCGCCCAAGGCCAG
The DNA here is from genome assembly GCA_016869045.1 of Armatimonadota bacterium. Taxonomy (GTDB): domain Bacteria; phylum Armatimonadota; class Zipacnadia; order Zipacnadales; family VGFC01; genus VGFC01. The sequence continues at coordinate 3,512 of VGFC01000387.1, read as the reverse complement.
CGACAGGCCGGCCGCGGCCGTCAGCCAGGCGACCCCCAAGCCCAACACGACGACCGCCAGAAGGAACAGCTCCCGGTCCCGAGTGCGCGCCACCTGGTGGAGCAGGGCCGGGACGACCCAACGAGCGCCGACCACTACCGCAGCCAAGGCCCCCACGCTCTTCAGCAGCAGCCACCCTGCCGAGCCGCCTCCGCCGGCCGAGGTCCCGGCCAGGAGCGGAGCCAACACGATCATCGGCACGATGGCCAGGTCCTGCAGGATCAGGATGCCGAAGATGACGCGCCCGTCGGCGGCATCCACCTCCCCGCGTTGTTGCAGGAGCTTCAGAACAACGGCGGTGCTGCTCAGAGACAGGAGCATCCCGGCGAACACGGCCTGCGGCACGGGCCAGCCGAAGCGCCAGGCAATGAGCGCCCCGACTGCGAGGGTGCCGAGGATCTGCACCGCCCCACCCAGCAACACGGCCAGACGGTTGCGCAGGAGGCTCTCCAGGGAGAACTCCATGCCAATCGTGAACAGCAGGAAGACGACGCCGACCTCAGCCAGTTTCCCCACCTCATCCACGCTTCGGACGAGGCTGAGTCCGTGGGGACCGGCCACGACCCCGGTCAGAAGAAACCCCACGATCGAGGGCACGCGAAGCCGGTGGCAGGCAAGCAGGACGAGCATCGCCAGGCCCAGAACTACAACGGTGTCGCCCAGGGGCGGCAACGCCATGGAGGAGGGGCCTCCGTGCGGCCTGCGAAGGCAGGCAGCGAGACTGCGAGGGAGTTCGCCTCTCCAATCGGCGGCCCCTGCTCAGGAAGGCCTCGGCGCGTCCCACGGCGAACCGTGTACTCACTGCCGCGATGGCGTGCTAACCAGTCCCGGAGGAAGACCCAGATGAGACGAGTGATCGCCGTGTTGTCCCTGACCGTGCTAACCCTCGGCGCCTCGCACGCCGCCTTGCCGACCTCCCTGGAGGACTTCCAGGCGCAGATCGCCGCCAAGGCGAGCGACCCCAAGGCCGCCGTGGGCCTCTGGTTCGACGCCGTGTACGTCTACATCGGCGGCAACAAGGACCTGGGGTCGCAACTGATCACGGAGATGTGCAAGGACAAGGCGTGGAAGACCAGCACGGGCTACTTCATCAACGCCCTGGACAACAAGCCCCACATCTTCCGGAGCTACGCCAAGGGAGCCACGGCGGACAACAAGTACCAGATGGACCCGGAGAACTACGAGCTGACCTTCAGCGGCGAGCCGAACATGAAGCCCTACGTGGACAAGGACGAGGGCGAGTACTGCAAGCTGTTCATCAAGTCCGGCGGGGCCGATTCGCCGCGCCCGATCACGCTGCAGCGCAACAACGCGGGCCAGTACAAGTTCTACGAGTTCAGCTCCATCTGCGTCGACGTACGGCCGCCGGCGCAGGATGAGGTGCTCGACGACGACCACCCCGAGAGCACCGACCCCGCGTGGGCGTACAAGCACTGGCTGCAGGGCATCCTGATGTACCTCGGGGACGAGAAGGAGGCCGGCGAGGCTCAGCTGCGGTCGATGATGAAGGAGAAGGACCTCGACTTCAACTACGCCTTCCACGGGGCGCTGTCCGCTGAGAAGGCCCACATCTGGCGGTCGTATGTGAAGGGCACGTCGCCGGATACGGGCTATCAGGTCGCCGACATCCAGACCATCGAGGTTGATACCTACTTCCAGCCCAACGAGGCGCCGACCGTTACCAGCAAGAGGGCCAAGATGTTCTGCCGGAGCACTGGCGCGGATTCCGCCCGGCCGCTGCAGCTCGAGCGGGACTCGCGCGGTCAGTGGCGCATCAACGAGTTCAGCAGCCTGTGCGTCGGCGTTCGTGCGCCGAAGAACCCGAACGACGGGAACTTCTGACGCGGTATCCCAGGGGGGTTGAGCATGGCCGAGGAGCACGCGTCTGAGGTCACCGGCTTGCGGCGGATGGTTGACGAGTCGATCGAGGCCCTGCGTACGTGCTTTCGGGCCGACCGGTTGCTGACGGCCGGGCTGGGGATTGGGGTCGCCTTCGTCCTGGCCGGCGTAGCGGGGACGGCGGCCGCCGCCTACCTGCTGCGCAATGCGCTGGCGCCGGCGGCCATGCTGGGGATTCTGGCCGGCTTCCTCGTGTACGCCGGGCTTCTCGTCACCTACGGCGCTCTGGCGCGGATGGCCGTGGCGCAGCGTCACGGGATGGTGGTCAGCCTGGCCCAGGCCTTCGCCTTCGCCGGGCAGCGCAGCCATATCCTCATCGGCATGCCGCTCTTCGTGCTCGTAGTCGCAATCGGGGTGGGATCGCTGGGCGGCTATGTCGGGGCGGCCCTGGCGGCCAACCGGACGCTGGGCTCGGGGCTCGCGCCAGTGGCGCTGGTGCTGCTCTTCGTGCTGAACCTCGTTCTGGTCACTGCGGTGTTGATCAGTCACTGCCTCACGGCGCCGTGCGTTGCCTGTCTGGACCCCTCGTTTGCCGCCCTCGGCTCGCGTCTGGTGGAGGTCGGCCGCGAGCGGCTGGGGAGCTTCTACGCGCATCAGGCGGTGGCCGTCCTGGGTGGGCTGCCGCTGGTCCTGCTGACGACCGGCGTCTTCCTGATGGCGTTCCAGCCGGCGTTCACGGCAACGGCCGCCGGACGGGCCACGGCGCTGGTCCAGCGGCAGGTTGAGGCAACTCCGGCGCCCCCTACGGCGCTTCCGGGACCCGGTCAGCCGACGCCTGCCGAGCAAACGCGAGACTGGGTCACGGTCCTGCGGGGATGGGCCGGTTGGGCGTCGAACGTGGGTGGCCCCCCGCTGATGAGTGCGGCGGTGGTGTTGGCGCTGCTGCTGGGCATGTTCCCGCTGACCTACGGCGCGTCCGTGCAGTCGGCCATCTACCTGGGACTGACGGGGGACCATTTCCTGGCGGCGCCGGAGCCGACCGGCGCGGAGGGCGAGGCTCCGCCGGGCAAGCGCCCACCCATCGTGCACTGCTGGCGTTGCGACGCGATCAACCGCTATGAGGCGGCCCGGTGCTCGAAGTGCGGCGCCACGCTTGTGACGTGCCCCTACTGCTTCGCGACCAATCAGCCGGAGCAGGCGGAGTGTTCTTCCTGCGGGCGGAGGCTGGTGGCTGAGAGGAGTGGGGCAGAGGAGGTTTGAGGGCGAGTTCCTACCGGGATCGCAGCGCGTCGGTGTCGGGGTGAGCGCCCTCGCCGCGCACGGTGTCCACGGCGTGCTCGAGGACCGGAGCCAACGCCTCCCACTGCTCGCGGACGGCTTTGGGGCTGCCTGAGAGGTTGACGACCAAGGTGCGCCGGCGCACACCCGCCACGCCCCGGGAGAGCATCGCCCGGGGCGTCTTGGTGAGTCCAGCCGCGCGCAAGGCCTCAGCAATACCGCGCGCCTCTCGGTCAAGGATCGAGAGGGTCGCTTCGGGAGTCACATCGCGAGGCGCGAGGCCGGTGCCGCCCGAGGTGAGGGCGAGGTCAACTACCTCCTCATCCGCGACCTGCCGTAGCCAGGCGGCGATGGCA
>VGFC01000386.1 GCA_016869045.1 Armatimonadota bacterium | reverse complement strand
GCAGCGGGTCGGGCCACCAGCCCGGCGTTGCCTCCGTCATCTTCGGGTGCTTCCACAGCTCCTTGCACTCCACGAAGCCCACCTGGTGCCACTCTACCTGTGGCACGCGCGGCTCGCGCGTGGCGCTGTGGCCCGCCGTTGGTCGTAGATCGCTAACCTCGACCGTACAACCCTTCAGGTCGGCGCCCGGCGCCGCGCGAATCGCCACCTGGAAGCTCTCGTACTCATTGCCCGCGAGCCCGATCCGAACCGACTTCCCGTCCCGTGCCGGCGAGTCACCAGACTCGCCGACCCACGGCGGCATCGCATCGACCAGGACACGGTTCATGCTGCTCTCGGTCCACCACACGTGCCCCACTCCGGGCCCGGACTTCGTGTTGGTGACGACCTCGTGCGTCAGGGTCTCGCTCATGAGGTCGTCCTTGGCCTCCATGCGCACACGGTAGTCGCCGCGCGGAAGCAGCTTCCCTGCCGCATCCGTTCCCGCCCACGACAGGCCGACACCCGTGCCTGCGCCGGAAGCTGAGTAGACCGCCTCGGCGCCCCTCATCACGGAGGCCGTCCACTTCGCGGGGAGTGAGAGGGCCGCCGAGTAGTCGATGGAGTTGCCGGCATAGAGGCTGGGGGTCAGCCGCTCGCGCGTGACCTCGAAGGGAGCCAGCTCCAGGCGCACGTCGTCGAACCACGCCGTGCCCGTGCAGCGGCGAAACAGGATGAAGTACTGGATCTTCGTGATGGGCTTGTCAGAGCGGAACACGTACTCGATCTTCTGCCACCCATGCGTGCCGTCGTCGAAGTGCATCTGCTGGCCCCACAGGTTCCCGCCGCCCTCCAGCCAGCAGTCCATCCAGAGGCAGTAGTCCGCCCCGTGCGCGTTCTCAGCCTTGCTCCAGCCGCTGACCTTCAGCGGGTGGCTGATCGGCGGATCGAACACGATCTCCTGCACCGCCCCCATCGTCTGGTCGGAGGTCTCCGACTCGCAGACGATGGCGGTCTTGCCCTCCCTCGCATCCTTCGAGAGGGCGTACCCCTTCCCCGCGAAGCTCCAGCCGGAGGCACGGGCGTCGGCAATCGCCTCGAAGGACGGATTGGTGACGAGGTTCTGCCCGCGCTGGGGGGCGGCGAACGCGAGAGTGGGGAGCAGCGCGCACAGCAGCAGAGACATGGAAAGCCACCTCCGAGACGTTGGCTTCCGCCCCGGCGACCCGGCGCCCTCCCCGCGCGGAACCTCGCACCGTTGGGCAGGGGTTTGACCTTATGCCGAGGGGATGGTACCCTCGCCGCCGCGGCGTGCGGCAATACGGTTGAGGCGAGAGGACTCATGGACTCAGGTCCGGCAGTCACGGCGCCCGTCGAGACCCGCGTGAACGCGGTGATCCAGGCGTTGCGTGAACGCGGCCACCGCCTGACGCCGCAGCGGCTGGCCATCGTGCGGGCCTTCCTGGGACGGGAGGACCACCCGACGGCCGAGGCGATCCTCGAGCAGATCCGCGGGGACTTCCCCATGGTGGCCCCGTCAACCGTGTACCACACGCTGCACACGCTCGTGGACCTCGGCGAGGCGGTCGAGGTCGCCCCGGCCGCTCCCCACGCGCGTTTCGATCCGAACACGGACGACCACTGCCACCTCATCTGCCTCGCCTGCAACTCGATCACCGATGTGCCCCTCGAGCAGTGCCATCGCCCCATCGAAGACAGCACCCTCCTGAAGCAGCACGACTTCGAGCCCGCACTGCGCGTGTACCAGATCTCTGGCGTCTGCAGCCGCTGTCGCAAGGCGGACAGACCTGCGTGATGGCTGCTGCGCAGCAGTTGACTGACGGCCGGAGGTGCATGTGACCTTACGGTGTTATTGCTATTGAGTAGCAATAACGACAGGCTGTCTGATAGGGGCAGCACCAAGCCGGTGCGCATCCCAGACCGCCGTCAACTCCACGAACTGCAACGGGAAAGGAAGGCAAGGCCAATGGAAGAGAGCAAGTGCCCGGTAACAGGCAGATCCGGGGGACCTGTGGCCGGCGGCGGCACGTCGGTCCGGGACTGGTGGCCGACCCAGCTGAACCTCGGCATCTTGCACCAGCACTCGTCCCTGTCCAACCCGATGGGCGAGGGCTTCGACTACGCTGAGGAGTTCGGGACGCTCGACCTGGCGGCCGTGAAGCAGGACCTGTACGCGCTGATGACCGATTCGCAGGACTGGTGGCCGGCCGACTGGGGCCACTACGGGCCGCTGTTCATACGGATGGCGTGGCACAGCGCCGGTACCTACCGCATGGGCGACGGCCGGGGGGGCGCGGGGTCGGGCAGTCAGCGCCTGGCGCCGGTCAACAGCTGGCCTGACAACGTGAACCTCGACAAGGCGCGGCGTCTGCTCTGGCCGATCAAGCAGAAGTACGGCCGGAAGATCTCCTGGGCCGATCTCATGATCCTCGCCGGCAACTGCGCCCTCGAATCGATGGGCTTCAAGACCTTCGGCTTCGGCGGCGGGCGGGAGGACGTCTGGGAGCCGGAACAGGACATCTACTGGGGGGCCGAGAGCGAGTGGCTGGGGGACCAGCGCTACTCGGGTGAGCGAGACCTGGAGAACCCCCTCGCCGCCGTGCAGATGGGTCTGATCTACGTGAACCCGGAAGGGCCGAACGGCAACCCCGATCCGGTCGCCTCGGGCCGAGACGTGCGCGAGACCTTCGCCCGCATGGCCATGAACGACGAGGAGACCGTCGCGCTCGTCGCGGGCGGGCATACGTTCGGCAAGTGCCATGGCGCCGGCCCTGCGTCCCATGTAGGTCCGGAGCCTGAAGCCGCCCCCATCGAGGAACAAGGACTGGGCTGGAAGAGCAGCTTCGGCAGCGGCAAGGGCGGCGACGCGATCGGCAGCGGCCTCGAAGGCGCCTGGAAGCCGGACCCGACCAAGTGGGACATGGGCTATCTGAAGGTGCTGTTCAAGTACGAGTGGGAACTCGTCAAGAGCCCGGCAGGCGCGCATCAGTGGCTGGCCAAGGACGTGGACGAAGAGGACATGGTCGTGGACGCGCACGACCCGACGAAGAGGCGTCGCCCGATGATGACCACGGCGGACCTCTCCCTGCGCTTGGACCCGATCTACGAGCCGATCGCGCGGCGCTACCTGGAGAACCCCGAGGAGTTCGCGGGCGCCTTCGCCCGGGCGTGGTTCAAGCTGACCCACCGGGACATGGGCCCCCGCTCACGCTACCTCGGCCCGGAAGTCCCGACCGAGGACCTCGTCTGGCAGGACCCCGTCCCCGCCGTCGATCATGAGCCGATCGACGATCGGGACGTCGCGGCGCTCAAGGCCAAGATCCTCGCTTCGGGGCTCTCGATCTCCCAACTGGTCTCGACCGCCTGGGCGTCGGCCTCCACGTTCCGCGGCTCCGACAAGCGCGGCGGAGCGAACGGAGCCCGACTTCGTCTTGCGCCCCAGAAGGACTGGGCGGTCAACCAGCCGGCCCAGCTGCAGACGGTGCTGCAGACCCTGGAGGGAGTCCGGGAGGAGTTCAACGACGCGCAGTCGGGCGGCAAGAGGGTCTCGCTCGCGGACCTGATCGTCCTGGGCGGGTGCGCAGGGGTCGAGCAGGCTGCGAGGAATGCCGGTCACGAGGTGACCGTTCCCTTCACGGCGGGACGCACGGATGCGTCGCAGGAGCAGACTGACGCGGCGTCATTCGCCGTGCTCGAACCGGTCGCCGACGGCTTCCGTAACTACCTCAAGGCCAAGTACTCGGTGGGGTCAGAGCATCTGCTGGTGGATAAGGCGCAGCTCCTGACGCTGACCGCTCCGGAGATGACGGTGCTCATCGGGGGCCTGCGCGTCCTCGGCGCCAACTTCGGGCAGTCCCCGCACGGCGTCCTCACCAACCGGCCGGAGACCTTGACCAACGACTTCCTCGTGAATCTGCTGGACATGCGCACGGCGTGGCAGCCCACCTCCGAGGACAGGGACGTGTTCGAGGGACGGGATCGCGCGACGGGCGAACTCAAGTGGACGGGCACCCGAGTGGACCTGGTGTTCGGCTCAAACTCCCAGCTCCGGGCTGTCGCGGAAGCGTATGCGTGCGAGGACTCGCAGGAGAAGTTCCTGCACGACTTCGTCGCGGCGTGGAGCAAGGTGATGGACCTTGACCGCTTCGACGTTGCCTGAGTCGTAGCGTGAGCAGTCCTCGCGCCTCAGGCGCTCTCGCAGATGTGACGCCGCCCGGCGATCCTCTCGGATCGCCGGGCGGCCCTGTCGTCGTAGGACGGAGCGCCCGCTCCGTCACGCGGTGCTGTTGCCGTGCCCTACCGCCCAAGCCCCGCGCCCTCGAGCACGGCCGGCACGTACTGGTCCCAGCCGAGGGACATGATGTGGATGCCCTCGCAGTACGGCTTGAGACCGTTGATGAGTTCGACGGTGATCTCGATGCTGGTCTTCGGCTTGTCGTCGGTGTCGGTCATGCGCTGGACGAGGTTCGGCGGCACGAAGACGCCGGCGACCATGCGGTTCATGTACTTGGCCATGCCGGCGGACTTCAGCATCACGAGGCCGCCCATGATGGGCATGGTGATCCCCGCCTTGTCCACCGCGTCCTTGAACCGTTTGTAGACGTCCACGTCGTAGACCGCCTGGGTCTGGCAGAAGTGCGCGCCCGCGTCCTGCTTCATCTTGAGCTTGATGATCTGCGGCTCGACGGGATCGGCGCCGGGGTTGACCACGCAACCCAGGCAGAGGCTCGGCGGATCACCCTCCAACTCGTTGCCCGCCATGTCCTTACCCGCCATGAGCGTCTGGCCGGCCCGGATGAGGCTGACGGAGTCAAGGTCAAAGACGGGCATCGAGTCGGGGTGATCCCCGAGGATGTTGTGGTCGCCCGTGAGGCAGAGGACGTTATCGACCCCGAACTCCGCAGCGCCGAGCAGCTCGGACTGCAGCGAGATGCGGTTGCGGTCGCGGCAGACCACCTGCAGGACGGGGTTCAGTCCGTGCTCGAGCAGGCGCTTGCACGTGACCAGCGACCCCACGCGCATCGCGGCGGCCTGCAGATCGGTCACGTTGATGCCGTCCACCCGCGAGAGGTACTCCTCGGCCTCGTGCATCAGGTGGCCGAGGTGACAGCCCTTCGGCGGCCCGATCTCCCCGGTTACCACGAACTTGCCTTGTGCGAATAGCTCCGAGAGCTTCATGTTGCGATAGCCTCCCTCAACGTCGCGAGACGTATGTCGCCGTAGGACGGAGCGCCGGCTCCGTCCGCGACCGCCTCACGCGGGTTTCCCTTCGGGTTGGGGTTCCGGCTCGGGCTCGATCAGCTCCAGCGCCCACACGCTCCCCTTGCGCGCCTCGGGCTTCACGCGCATGAGGTCGCGATTCTTCAGCAGGTTGAGCTTGCTGAGCTGGTCGAGGCGGCCCGTCTTCTTCAGACGCTCGTAGATCAGCGTCCAGCCGCACGGCACGTCCTTGTGGACCTCGCAGTTGCCCTTGTCCGATCCGCCGCAAGACCCGTTCAGCAGGCTCTTGCTGCAGAAGGTCACGGGGCAAATGCCGCCCGTCAGGTCGAGGCTGCAGTCGCCGCACTGTGCGCAGCGTTCCTCCGAGGGCCACAGGCCCTGGAAGCCCCCCATCGAAATGGTGTTCATCGAGGGGTGGACAGGCTTGTCCACCGTCGCGCCGACCGCCTGCACGCCGATTCCGCAGGAGGAGACGAGCAGGCTGTCGGCGCTCTGCACGTCCTCCAGGACCTTCATCAGGCGGAGGGCGACGAGGGCCTTGTTGCACAGGAAGTCGATGCTGGTTCGGCCCAGCACGTTGACGCCCTGTGCCTTCAGGTCCGCTTCGAGCTGCGCGAGCGAGGCCTCATCGCCGGTCTTGTGGCCGACGGGGCAGCCGCTGCAGGCCACGAGGTACGTGCCCTTCTCGCCCGCGAACATCGCAGCGAGTTCCTCCAGCGGTTTGCGCTCGGTCACGATCATGGTCTCACCTTCTGACGCCCGGTGCTCCGAGCGGGGATTTCAGCGAGTACGGCCTGGGTGATGTCGTCCAGCCGCGCCGCCACGGCCGGGGAGAGTTCGGTGCTCCACTCCAGGGACGCCGGCTGCACGCCGATGACCACCGTCTCGGGCGGCTCTTCGCCGGTGGCCCGCATGACGTTCAGCGCCCACAGCAGGTCGAGGTCGTGGAGGGAGACGCTGTCGCCGTCGTTTGGCGCGAGGTCCTCCGGGCTCAGCGCCCGGATCGTCCCAGGCGTCTCCCCCAGGTTCGCAGCATCGATGATGATCAGCCGTTGCATGGGTCCGACGCTCGCCAGCGCGTCCAGCGGCGCCACGCCACCGTCGAGGACGGTCACGTCGCCGAGATCATCCCGCGCGAGCAGCTCGTGCGCCGCGTGGACACCGACGCCATCGTCCCCGCGGAGCAGGTTGCCGATGCCCAGGATGACCGTGGCATGAGCGGCCCGCTCATGGGTGGCCATGTCACGGGCGAGGCCGCCCGTGCCACTAGACGGCTCGGACCTTGGCAACAGTGTCTCTCCTGACGTTCACCACGTGGACCGCGCAGGCCAGGCACGGGTCATACGAGCGCACGATGCGGACGATCTCGACCGGGTTCTCGGCGTCCGCGACCTTCGTGCCGATGAGGGCTTGCTCGCACGGGCCGGGCACGTCCTTGTCGTCCTTCGGACTGCAGTTCCACGTGGTCGGGACCACGAGCTGGTAGCGCGCGATCTTGTGCCCCTGGATGTCGATGGTGTGGAGCAGCGAGCCGCGCGGGCCTTCGACCAGGCCCATGCCGCTGCCCTCCTCGGGAACCTTGACCGGGACGGCGGTGGGCTCGCCGGGCTTGAGTTGTGTCACCCAGCCCACCATCGCGTCGCCGAGCATCTTCGCCTCGAGCACACGCGCGACGTGGCGGCCCATCGTCGAAGCCATCGCCTCAGGCGCCACGCCGAGGGCCGCGATCGCCGAATCGGCGAGGGCCTTGGTCGGCGCGTGGCCGGACAGGTAGCCGACGACCGCGCGGGCCAGCGGACCGACCTCGACGGGCCGGCCGTCGTAGCGCGGGGCCTTCAGCCACGTGTGGCCCTTAGCCGTGTCGGG
>VGFC01000385.1 GCA_016869045.1 Armatimonadota bacterium | reverse complement strand
CGAGCAGATGGTGGAGTTCGAGGCGGACGGGGGCAACGACTGGTTCCGCAAGCAGATGGCGCACTTCCTGCACTGCTGCCGCACCGGCGAGCAGCCCGTCACGGGGGCGAAAGAGGGCCTCGAAGCCACGCGCATCGCGGAGACGGCGCTGAGCGTGGGCGACCGGCCGGCGATCATCGAACTGTAGATCGGAGCGGAAGCGTCCGGACATGATCGACAACCACGAGCTAGAGAAGCGGGCGATGGAGCTGTTCAAGGCCGGGCGCACGAACGAAGCTCAGCGGCTCCAGGAGCAGTTCCTGGCGGAGGTGATGGCGTCGGGCGAGGACCTGTGCAGCTGCCCGGGGGACTGCGCGTACCACGGCAAGTGCGTGGAGTGCGTGCTGATCCACCGAGGGCACGGCGACCACCTGCCGCACTGCCTGCTCAACGTGGCGCGCTGACGCACGGGGGGCACGAAGCCCACCTCGCCGCCGGGCGTCACCACACGTAGACGTGCACGCCGTACGGGCCGAACGTATCCTGAAAGCCCGTTGCGTCGGCGGTGATCTCGCGGTTCTCGAAGGGCAGAGAGACGCGCTTGCCCTGAGGGAGGGCGAAGCGCGCGGTCACCTCGGCGCGCGCGGAGTTCGCGGTCAGCAGGTATGTCTCGCCCGCGTGCTGCTTCAGGAGTACGTTGAGGCTCGGGTAGCCGAGGCCGTCCTTCAGCGGCCCGGCGACGGTCTGCGGGGCGGCGGGTTGCGGGCCGGTGGGCTCGACGAGCACGTCCTGCAGGCGGGAGATCTCGCTCCCGAGGTCGCAGATGTTCTTCCAGACCTCGGGCGAATCGGTCACACCGTGGTTGTCTCCCCAGCCGCCGTAAGTGTACCACGTGATTCCGTTGGCGCCGTAGATGATCGAGAGGTAGCTCATCGCCCACAGCTCCTCGCGGGTCGGATAGCGCGGCCAACCCCACCCCTGGAAGTACTGGATGATCGGCCAGATCGTCCTGCCCCTGGCGCCGGACTTTGCCAGGTCGGCGCGGACGGTCTCCATGTCGGCGATGATGCGAGGCACTCCTTGGTCGGAGTCGTCGCGGATCGGGTACAGCTCCGGCAGAAAGCCATCGGTCGCGTTGACGAAGCCGGCGTAGCGTGATGTGGGCGGCGAACCGACACCGTCCGCCTGCACCGTGATGTGCGCGGGGTCGATGTCGTGAATTGCGCCGGTGATTTCCGACAGGTCGGCCGGGCCGACGTGGCTGGCGGTGTCATCGGCCAGATACCACGCGAGCAAGGCGGGCTCCGCTTCCTCCTGCACGACATCGTCCAGCACGCGGTCGACGTCGGTGCAGTTTGCCCCGGCCCCTGACGAGACGTAGAGCTTGATCCCATGGCGCGCAGCGGCGGCGTAGAACTCGGTGAAGTCCGGGCCGCGCCCGCTGCTGTAGGTGTGGGCGAGGTTGAAGCCGGCGGCCTTCAGGTCACCGAAGGCCTTGTCGAAGCTGTTGTCGTTGAACGGCTTCTTCCAGACGGCGTAGAGGCCGATCGGGAAGAAGGGCCTGCCGTCGATGAGGACGGTGCCGTCGTCGCGTAGGGAGACCACGTTCTGCGTCTGTGGCGGGCGGATCAGTAGACGCCATTCGCGCTGGAGCACGTTTCCGGCGAAGTCGGCGACGCGTACCGCGATCCGGTGCAAGTTGGGGCCCGCGTCCGGGCGCTGAGGATGTGGCCCGTCGAGCGCGACCTCAGCGATATCAACCGAGGCGCCGCCAAAGAGGTTGGGGGTATCGAACCCGAACCGGATTTGCGCGCTCACCGCGCCGGGCGGCGCCGTCATCTCCGACCGGTCCTGGTGCCAGACGGCGTCGGCTGGGCCGAGATCGACCGGCACGCGCTCGCCGATCGGCGCGCCGGTGGCGTCGAGCCACGTCACGCCACCGCTGTACGTGCTCGCGCCGTTCATCGCGCCGGAGAGGTCCATGGAATGTCGCGACCAGTAGGAGAGCGTGTACTTCGCCCCCGGCTCGACGGGAATCGGCGGCGAGGTCAGGCAGAAGGCCGTATCGACCTCGCCGACCTCGCGGGTGATGTGAAGACCCAGCGGGCGGTCCTCGGCGCGCGGTGCGCGGGTGATCGTCAGGGCGCTCGAGTAGTTGTCGATGCGCCAGCGCGCGACGGTCATGTCGGGCAGCGGGGGCTTCAGCGGCTCACGGAGCGCATAGACGTAACGCCCGTCGCGGCGCACGAGGCCCGGGGTAATCTCGGCGCCATCCAGCCACGCCCGCAAGGTGCTCGCGTCGATGCCGGTGGCGTCGGTGATGGCGAACCAGATCGGCGGCTGAGCGTCCGCGGTGCGCGTCGGGCTGCGTTCGGTGAGCGTGGGCGGGTCGGTGTCGGGGCCGCTCCAGGGGCCGTCAGCCCCGCCGCCGAGGGAGACGGCCTTGAGGGTCGGCGTCTGCATAGGGTCGTCCGTGGTCAGTTCGGCGCAGTAGCGCAGCCACGCGCAGTCCTTCAGCCGATCCGGCAGGGGCGCGGCCTGGGTGAAGGCGGTCTGTTCGCTGCCATCCGGGCCGACGAACGGCGTCCACTTACCCGGCGTGCCGTCGGCGTCGGGAGCGCCGGCGATCGTGAAACGAAGGGACGCGCGCTGGGGCAGGTCGGCCTGCCAGGAGAGGCGGCGCTCTCCCGCCACGGGCAACGGACGGGAAACCACGAAACCTGAGGGGGCGAAGGTAGGCGGCGCGGGGAGGACCTCCAGCTTCACTTCGTCGAGGGCGAGGAACTGGCCATCCTCGATGTTCGGCTGATCGCAGCCGAACCGGATCACCACCTCGGCGGCGTTGTCCGGCCCTTGCGCGGCGACCTCGGCGAGCTGCCAGTCATCGCTCGCCTTGCCGAAGGCGAAGGGCGTCACGCCGACCTCCTCGCCCAGAGCGCTGAGCCACTGCAGCTCGGTGAGGTAGTGGCCCTGGTGGCCAGAGAGGCGCTCGAGCGAGCGGTTCGTGCGCCACCGGAACGAGAGGCGGGCCTGCACCCCGGGCGTCACCGCGATCTGCCGTGAGGCCAACTCCCAGGCCGTATCGCCGGCCGCCCCGCGGTTCGCGACCAGTGCGCAACCTCCCGCGAAGCCCCCGTCGCCCGGCTCGATGACCAGCTTGCCTTCGTAGTTCTCGACGCGCCAGTCGCCGAGCCCGCCCTCGAAGGAGTCCTCGAAGACGGCCTTCCACTGGCGCGCGAGGCGGATCGTGCCGTCAGCAGTCTCGACGCCCTCGGCCGCGCAGTACGCCGCAGGTTGCGCGCCCGTCGGCTCAGCGGTCGCCCATAGGATCGCTGCGATCGCGAACATGGCTGCACCTCCCGTGTTCCGCTCTGCCTATTTCCGAGGAAGGGCCTTGTTCCCTCTACGGCCAATCACCTGCGGGTCTTCCTGGCCCTGCGGAGTACGTGTCCATGTCGGAGGTCGTCGAGCGGCCCTCAGAGGCCGAGCGCCTGTCGATCCACGCGGCCCCAACGGAGCCCGCGCCCTATCGCTGGGCGACGGTACGGGCGCTGGGGGTGGCGGTCGTGCTGGCGCTGCTGGTCAGCGCGTGGACGAAGCAGGCGGAACTGGTCACGCTCACGAGCCAGATCTCGGAGAGCACGCCGCCCATCGCCTCGATCCTGTGCTTGCTGTTGCTCGTCACGGGCGGGGCGGTGCTGCTGCGGTCGGCGGGACAGCTAGAGGCGCTGGGGCGGCTGCCGGCGGTGTCCCGGCTCATTCGGCGCGCAACGCTGAGCAATGGCGAGGTCCTGGTTGTCTTCACCTTCCTGGCGATCACTTCGGCGATGCCGGGCGTGGGGCTGTTCCGGCAAGTCATGCCGTGCCTGATGGTGACGCAGTACTTCGGGCTGCCCGCCGACCATCTTCAGGAGATGGCGACGAGGATCCCGACCCAGTGGGCGCCGACCGACCCCGAGGTGGCGCGGATCTTCTGGGAGGGTAGCGACGTCGATGTGCCGACGCTGGGGCTGGGGCGCGTGCCGGTCGCGGGGCCGGTGCTCGCGGGAATCGTGCGCTTCTTCGCCGGGCCGACGCTCATCCCGTGGCGCTACTGGCTGACGCCCTTCCTGCTGTGGAGTGCGTACCTCAGCGCGTACTTCGTCGCCGCGTTCTGTCTGGTTGCCCTGTTCCGGCGAACGTGGGAGGAGGACGAGCACCTCACCTTCCCGGTCTCCAACCTCGCGGTGGAGATGATCCGGCCGGAGCGGGGGCTGGTGGCGGCGGTCAGCTTCTTCCGCGATCCCGTGGTGTGGATCGGGCTCATTCTGGCGTTCGTGTACAACGGGCTTAATGCCCTGCACGTGTTCAACCCGGCGGTGCCGGCTCTCGGGATCAACTACCCGCTCGGCGCGCTGTTCACGGAGGCGCCGTGGAATGAGATGAGCGGGCTGCAGATCTTCTACAAGCCCGAGATTCTCGGCGTCGGCTACATGGTGCCCTCGGACGTGCTGTTCTCCATCTGGTTCTTCACGCTGGCGAGCTGGATCGTGCGGCCCTTCGCACGGATGGGCGGCTACATGCCGGCCGGGTTCCCCTTCGTCACCCACCAGGCGATGGGGGCGTTCGTGCCGCTGGGGCTGTACTTTCTGTACCAGGGGCGAGTGAGGTTGCTGGAGGCGGCGCGGAAGGCCATCGGCGCAAACGGGGGCCTCGATGACCGCGAGGAGCCGCTGTCGTTCCGCGTGATGCTGGTCCTGGCGATCGTCGGAGTCGCGGTCGTGGTGACCATGCCCATCGTCTTCGGTGTGGTCTGGTGGGTCTCGCTGCTGTACTTCGGGATCATGTTCCTGGTGCTCGTCGTCTACTGCCGGAACCGCGCGGAGATGGGCTTCCCGATCGTGTGGGGGTACCCGCTGTACATGCAGCGGCAGACGATGGTGAACTTCCTGGGCAGCGCCGCCTTCGTCACCGGGAGCGAGTACCGCTCCTTCACGCTGCTCAGCATGTTCTCGTGGCTGCAGCGCAGCGTGAACCAGGCGATCACCAGCACCGGGCAGGAGGTCTGCGTCGCCGCGCATCGGCTGGGCGGGCGGCGGCGCACAGTCGCGAAGGTGGTGCTCGGCGCGTTGGTCTTCGGGATCATGCTCGCCTTCATTGTGAACCTCTCGACCTTCTACGAACTCGGCGGCCTCGTGCTCTCCAGCCCGGGCGGGATCGAGGGCGGACAGATGACCCAGGAGGTCCTGGGCCAGTTCCGCGCGGTGTCGCAGTGGATCGACCAGCCGACCAAGCCCGATGCGCAGAAGATCACCTACACCACGTTCGGGGCCGTCATGGTGCTGGCGATGGTCGTGGGGCGGCACGTGTGGCTGCGCTTCCCCCTGCACCCCGGGGGCTACGCGCTCGCGTTCTGCCACCAGGGCTCGTACATGTGGTTCCCCGCGCTGGTCCTGTGGGCCGCCAAGACCCTCACGCTGCGCCTCGGAGGCGTCCGCACCTACCGCCGGGCCGCGCGCGGGTTCCTGGCCTTCACGCTGGGGCACTTCTTCGCCATCGGCCTGTGGAGCCTGGTGGGGCTCGCGGCCGGGGAGTGGGTGAGGCGGTACATCGTGTGGTTCTTGTAGGGAGTCGCGGAGCTGGGGAGTTGGGGAGAACGGCAACGGCAGTACGGCACCGAAGGAGGTGACGGAGGGATGGGGACAGCGCTTGTCCTCGGACTCCTCGCGCTGAAGCCAGAGGGGGCGCCGGCGGCGCCCGGCATCACGAACGTTCGCGTGGTGAGTGAGCGGATCGAAAGGTATGGGCTGTGCGAGATCGCGCTGGACGTGCAGGGGGAGTTCAGCAATCCGTTCGACCCGCGCGAGATCGCGGTGGATGCGGAGTTCCGCGGGCCCGGGGGCGTGACCCGCGCAGTGCCGGGCTTCCTCTACCAGGACTGCACGCGGGAGCTCGGCGCGGATGGGGTCGAGAGGATCACCCCACAGGGCGCGCCGGGTTGGCGCGTGCGCTTCTGCCCGACGGAGGCCGGTGAATGGGAGGCGACGGTCACTGCCACCGACCGCACCGACACGACGACCTCGCAGCCGGTTCGCTTCACGGCAGCGCCGTCGGAGTCGCACGGCTTCCTAAGGCGCAGCCCCGACAGCCGGTATTTCCAGTACGAGGACGGCACGCCGGTCTCGCTCATCGGGCTTAACATCGCGTGGTCGAGCAAGGGCGGGACGTACGAGTTCGACCCGTGGCTTACCGAGTCGGGCAAGGCCGGCATCAACCTGGCGCGCATCTGGCTGCAGTGGAACCAGTACCTGAGCATCGAGACGAAGCAGAGCCGGTCCGGGCGATACGACCTGTGCAACGCGTGGCGGATGGACCATGTGCTGCAGACTGCAAGAGAGAGCGGCGTGCATGTCCTGTTCTGCTGCGATTCGCCTGAGCCGTACCAGCAGGAGCACTATTGGCTGGGCAAGCTGACCTCGAAGCCCTGGACCGACTCATGCCCGCACAACGTCGCGAACGGCGGCCCGCTGAACACGCCGGAGGAGTTCTACACGACCGAGGAGGGGCACCGGCTCATCCGCCAGCGGTTGCGGTACATCACGGCACGCTGGGGCTATGAGACCAACATCTTCTGCTGGGAGCTGTGGAACGAGCTGAACTGCTTCCCCGGCTGGACGAAGCTGATCCCCGAGATCGTCGCGTGGCACAAGGAGATGGCCGCGGAAGTGCGCCGCTGGGACCCGAACCAGCACCTGATCACCACGAGCTTTGGCAACGCGTACGGCGATGACACGATCTGGCAAGTGCCTGAACTGGACTTCGTGCAGTCCCACCTGTACGGCTTCCGCAGCATCGGGTCGGTGTATCCCGAGGTCACGAACGCGATGCACGAGCGCTATGGGCGGCCGCACATCGTCGGGGAGTTCGGCCCGCGCATGGAGGAGCTGGCGAAGCTGCCGGAGTGGGACCCCAAGGGCGTGAACCTGCGGGTCGGCATCTGGTCCACGATGCTCAGCGGCGGAGGGTCATCGGCGCTGACGTGGTGCTGGGACTTCTACGTGCACAAGCTGGGGCTCTACTCGGTCTACACGCCCTTGGCGAAGTTCTGCGAGGGCATCCCGTGGCCCACGGCGGGCCTCCAGCCGGCGGAGGTGAAG
>VGFC01000384.1 GCA_016869045.1 Armatimonadota bacterium | reverse complement strand
CCTGCGCCCCGGCCTTCGCCGCCTCGATCGCCGCGCACAGACCCGCCGGTCCGGCGCCGACGACTGCCACCTCCGCCCTCTGGGTGGCACGGGCGGCCTCGCCCGTGGGGACCACCGCACCCATCGGCGAGGCCGCTGATGCCACTCCGGCCGGGAAGCTCCCCAACCCCCGCTGCGTCTCGATCCGCATCCCGTCGCGCACGGGCGTGACGCAGGTCCGCACGTTCGGGCGGCCGTCCACCGTCATCGCGCAGTCCGTGCAGCGGCCGATCGCGCAGAAGACGCCCCGCGGCTCGTTCAGCTTCTCCGACCGTCGCAGCACACGCCGGCCGGCGGCGAGCAGCGCCGCGGCGATCGGCTCGCCCTCGCGCGCGGCGAGTGGTTCGCCATCCAGGTAGATCGTGACCAACTCAGCCTGGGGGAGTTTTCCGAGAACGGGGTGAGAGGTGATCCGTCGGGGCATGGGCTGACTCGCCCGTCAGACGAGATCGAGGACTGACCGGCCCGCCGCCCTCGCCTCCACGATTGCACGGTGTGCGCGCGCAATGGCGCCGAAGAGCGGCTGCTCGGGCCCAAGCCCGCACACGTGCTCCAGCACGTACCCCACGCCGCGCGGGTAGATCTCCTGGGCGAAGACGCGGTCCTTCTCGAACAGGGCGCCGGTCTCGTCTGTCGCGCGGAACAGCATCCCGGCGGCGGCACAGAGCGTGGTCACGGGCGCTTCGACGCCGTGCTCCTCGTCGAACCTGAGCGCGCCGGTGACGCGGTCTTCGGGCCCCAGCTTGCGCTGCACATCGCGGCCCACGCGGTAGATCGTGTCACCCAACGCCCGGTTGCTGAAGCGCGAGAGGAGGTCCTCGATGTGTGCGCTCTGGTTGCTCTCGTCGAACTCGTCGGGGTAGGCCCGAATCAGCGCCCTTGCTGATTCCCACATCCCCGCGCGCGTCGCCGCGCCGACCCGCTCGTGCTCGACTGCCTGCCAGGTGGTGACCAGCTCCGGCGCTTCCAGGTGGGCGAAGTAAGCGCACAGCGCGTGGCCGAGGTTGTGGATGAAGGACTTGCGGTCCACATAGGCTTTGATGTTCTGCTTCGCATCGAGGCCGGGCACCGGCGGCACGCCGCCCAGGAAGCCCTTCGCATCGCAGATCAGCGTGTTATACGCCTCGGCGTAGACCAGCAGCGGGTCGCGCGCCTCCTCCTCGGGGCTCATGATCGGCACCATCTTGCCGATGCTCGTCTCGACCAGACCCAGCCGCTCTTCGAGGGGGAAGCCCTCTGGCAGCAGCCCGCGAACGCCCTCTCGCACGATGTGCGCGGCATCCCGCAGGTTCTCCGCCAGGATCACGTCCAGCGGGCCCCCGCCCGCCTCCTCCCGCAGGATGAGGCCGCGGGCTACGCCGGGATAGGTGAACTTGAGGTAGTCCGGCCCGACCGCGGTCGCCGCGCACGCGCAGTCCGCCAACTCGCGCCCCACCGCCTCTGTGTCTCGCCCGTCCACGGCGCGCACGTTGCGGACATGCAGCGTCGCCGGCACGCGGTCCTTCACCTCGACCACGTACTCGCGCCGCTCGCTGAGCGCCGTCAGCACGACCGGGTTCACCTCGCTGAACACGACCGCGTAGCCGGCCGCGCTGAAGAGCTGGGCCACGAACGACCGCCCAACCTTCCCGGCACCGATCTGAACGAACTTGGGGGTCAAGGCCTCGTCATCTCCTGGTCTCGCCTTGTCCGAATGCCCCCGGCTTTGGGCTGCCGCTCTGAAGAAGCCTCGGCGAATGCGAGCTCACGAAGCAGCTTCACCGCTAGCCGTCGCCTTCCGCACGCACTGGTTCCTTCGCCTCGGCCTGGAGCTTCCGCTGCAGCTCCCGTTGGGACGCAGTGCGTTGGCGGAAGTACTCGACGCGCTCTTCGATGGTCATCTTCTCCAGCTTCCTCATCAGCCGCTCGCCGCCCCGATGCTGCAACTCCACGCAGTCAAACCTCTTCTTCTTCACTGCCCACCACCTCCACCTGGTCACGCGGTGCCGGCGACCTTCTGCTTGAGTTCCTGATACCCATAGTGCATCATCAGGTGGTCGAGCAGCACGAGGGCGGTGTAGTTTTCGGCGACGGGCCAGATGCGGCCGACGATGGTCGGGTCGCGGCGGGTGATGGCGCCGAGGGTCGTGTTCTCCAGCGTGTACTTGTCGATGGTCTGCTGCGGCTTGTTGATCGTGGGCGTCGGCTTCACGGCCAGGCGCACGACGATCGGCTGTCCGGTCGCGAGGCCGCCGGTGATTCCGCCCGCCTGGTTCGAGTCGAAGACCACCTTGCCGTCCGTCGAGTGCATGGGATCGTTGGTCTGGCTGCCGACCATGTCCTTCACGGCCATGCCGGCCCCGACCTCGACGGCCTTCACGGCGCCGATGCCCATCATGCGGCCCAGTTCCGCGTCGAGCTTGTTGAACATCGGCTCGCCCAGGCCCGTCGGCACGCCGGTCGCTACGACCTCCACGAGCCCGCCCGCCGAATCGCCGTCCGCGTAGATGCGGTTGCACTCGTCGGTCATCGCCTGCGCGGCCGCAATGTCCGGGCAGTTCAGGATGTGGTGCACGCCGTACCTGTCGATCACTTCCTGCGCGCTCATCTGCGGCGCGCGGTCGCGGATCGCGTCGATCTCCTGCTCGACCTCCGCGAAGACCCTCATCTTCTCCAGGAACCGCATCTCGGGCGTGACGCGCCCGCCCACGTAGATGTCCTGGTAGAACGGGTCGAGGTCGCGGCGCATCGCCTTGTACCGCTCAGAGTACGCGAAGGCCTCCTCGTGCGAGACTTCGCTGCTCGCGACTCCGGCCAACTCCCTGATGTACGAGATGACCTCAATCCCGCAGGCCTTCAGCACCTTCTTCGCAACATAGCCGCCCGCGACGATGGTGCAGGTGTACCGCCCGCTGAACAGCCCGGCCCCGACCGCGTCATCCGCCGGGCCATACTTCACGAACGAGGCGTAGGAGGCGTGGCCCGGCCGAGGCGTCCGGTTCGTGTCCTGGTACTGCTTCACATGGATGAAGTGGCGGTCGAGGTTCGGGATCAGGATCGTGAGCGGCGTTCCGTTAGTGTGATTCCAGTTCCCGGCGCCCTCGATGGTATCCGCCGCATTCAGGCCGGTGTAGATGACCGGCAGGTCCGGCTCTTTGCGCGGCGAGGACAGCTCGTCCGCGCCCGGCTTCCGCAGTAGCAGATCGCCGTAGATCTCCTGCTCGGTCAGCAGCATGTCCGGTGGCACGCCTTGCAGAACGGCCGTCAACCCGTCCTGGTAGGAGCCGCCGGCGATTGTCAGTTGGAACAGACGTCCGAGGTGACAGCCAACCATGGTGCGTTCCCTGCCTTCCTACTCGATGACCTCGATGTGGGCGCCGACTCCTTGCATCGCTTCGACGAAGCTCGGATACGTGACGTCGATCGCCTCGGCGCCTTGGACGACCGTCGTCCCCTCGGTCGCCAGGCCCGCGACGGCGAGCGCCATCGCGAGGCGGTGGTCGCCGTGGCTCTGCACGACCGCGCCCCTCGGCCGGCCGCCTCGAACGATGAGACCGTCCGGCAGCTCCTCGGTGACGATCCCGAGCTTGGCGAGTTCCCGGGACATGCAGGCGATACGATCAACTTCCTTCATCCGCGCCTGGGGCACGTTCAGCAGCCGCGTCTCGCCGCTCGCGAACGCGCCCACCACGGCGAGCGCGGGCAGCGCGTCGGGCGTGTCATTCAGGTCGATCTCGGCGCCCCGCACGTCCCCGCCGGTAATCGTCACCGTCTCCGCCCCGAAGCTCACCTCACAGCCGATCCGCTCCAGCACCCCGATGACGGCCTTATCGCCCTGCGGGTCCTGCATGTCCAGGCCTCGCAAGGTCAATGTCGAGCCGGTGACGGCCGCTGCGGCCAGCGGAAACGTCGCGGAGCTGAAGTCCGCCGGGATGCGCCGGTCAAACGGCGGGTAGGACTGGTTCCCGCGGATAATGAAGTGGGTCAGGCCCTTGTGGCAGTACTCGATCCCGAGCCGGTCCAGCCAGTACAGCGTCAGCCCGACGTACGGACGCTCGTTCAGTACGCCGACGCGGATCTCGGTGTCCTCATGCGCGAGCGGGCAGTTGATCAGTAGGCTGGAGAGGTACTGAGAGGTCGGGCAGTCGATCTCGGTGGCGCCGCCGACCAGCGGCCCCCGCACCGCCACCGGCGCGCAGCCGTCCCCCCGCGTCGAGAAGGCGCGCGCCCCGAGGTTCGTGTAGGCCTGCATCAGCGGCGGCCCGGCCGGCCGCCGGCGAATCTGCTCGTCCCCCGTGAGAACGACCCACTTCTCGCCGAGCGCGGCGACCCCCATGCCGATCCGGAGCGTCGTTCCCGAGTTCTGTACGTCGATCGGCCGCGCCGGGCACAGGATGCCGGACCCGACCCCCTCAATGATCCAGAGGCCGGCCTCCCGACGAACGTGCGCACCGAAGGCCTCTGCAGCCCCCAGGGCCGCCAGTGTGTCCCGCGCCTCCAGCGGCGCCCGAATCGTTGACTGCCCCTGAGACAGCAACGCGAAGAAGGCGCTCCGAACCGTATGGGACTTCGATCCGGGCACCGCGAGCGTTCCCGCCAGTTTGGAGTTTTCAGCCAGGATCTCCATGGTGGATCACCATGCTGGGAAGTAGTGCACAGTACTCCTCGACCGCGGCCCCGGCCAGGCACGTGTCGATGATGCGCCTGCCGAGCGGGAGCAGGTCGGTCGTGAGGAACTGGGATATCTGCTCGTGGAAGAACCCCGTGAGCATGGAGGCTCCTGCGTCGTAGCCCGCCTCGCCTACTTCCGGCTGCATGTCTACCCGCAGTAGGTGCGGGGGTATTGTCTGGCCCTCGATCGTCATCGACTTGAGGGCGTAGCCGAGCAGCGGACAGCGGCTTGGCACAACCTGGTCCGAGGTAAACCACGCGACACCGCGGCGAGCCAGGTACTCGCGGGTCAACCACTCCGGCATGAACCCTGTGTACCAGGTGCCGATGTGCTGATTCGGCAACAGGACATGCTTGACCAGTGTCGTGTCACAGAACTGCGTGAGCAGCAGGTTGGCCTGATCGACCCGCCGGCCGGTGGCAAACGGCCAGTAGGAGCCGACACCTTCGGAGGTCATCCCCTCCGTGTCCACGATGCTGGGGTTCTCATGGCCCCGGGGGGCGGCCAGACGCCAGAGCCACGCCAGGGCGGGCGGCAGCACGTGTAACAGCCCGATGATACCGAAGGTCGGACGGTCTCTGGTGCAGGGCGGCGTGCGCACCCCGAAACTGCGAATGTCCACCTTCACCGGTCCGTCGATGGCCCCGGGAACGGCCCGACGTGGGAGCACGACCCTCGGATTGGGGCACGGGGTGCCGGGGGCATCCTCGATGTGTTCCCAGATGAGGGCCGTCCCGCCCGGGACCGCGTCGATACTGAGGAACACCAAGGGCTCCGAGGGGTGGACGGTGATGTCCTCCAGATGCGGATCGGTGCCGTAGCGGCCGATGTGGTTCACGCGCACAAACCAGGCCTGCTCGGCGTCCTTGAGTGTCAGCTTGCCATCCCCGGCCTGCAGGGAGGGGTGACACAATGCCATGTCGTCAGTGACCGGGCGCAGCGTACACGTCTGGGGGAGAACGAGGAACCTGTGTTCGCCCGTCACCAGGTTCCGCCCCAACAGCAGTCTCCCGTCGATCTCCCGGTGTATGTGCTCGAGCATCTCGCTCTTGCCGCCACCACTCGCCCCCTCATGCATGAAGGTGACCTTGTTGTCGTAGGGCGTGACCAGTTGAACCGTGGAGCAGTGAGCCGTCACCCACTGCTCCTCCTCCCCGAGGCTGATCAGCACGCCGTACACGCCCTTTTTCGCGCTGGGACCCGGGTAGAGGTTGTAGCTGAAGAGTTCGTGCATCCCCGGCAGCCTATTGTGCACCACCATCTGTCGGCCCTCGAAGCGGGTGTGACGGAAGGGTGGAGCGACGTAGATGACTGACCGCGGCACGAAGTCGCTGCTCAGCTCGAGGGGATCCACAATCCCTTGCAGGAGTGCCAGCGCCAGGGCGAAGAAGCCGGCGTTCGCGGGCCCCACAGCCATGGCCCCCAGGCCTTCTGCCGGCCCCCCGGCCATGAACAGGAAGACCGCCAGCTCCTGGGTCTTCAGCCACTCGAAAGTCTCTTGCCTCAGGCGGGAGAACTCCCAGCCGAAGCACTCCGTGAACCTGGGCTTGTCAGTGGGCAGATCATCCCCGATCAGCATGCAGTCCGGGTCCCGCCGGCGCATGTACGGCTCCACGTAGTTCGCCGCCACTCCGTTGCGCACGCGGCACACCCGCGCCTCAACAACCCGGCCCTTGCCAGGCACGTCGTAGGCGACCTCATGCCAGCCGTTGACGGCATCCCGCACTGCCAGCTCGGTCAACTCCTCTGCGTTTCTGGCCAAGGTGTACCCCGGACAGGACGAGAGGACTTCCTGCAATTCGGGCGGCAACCGAATGGGCAGCCCCGCGATGGAGTTCATCACGTCGGCGGCTCCTCTCTCGCAGTGGCGCCGGCCCCCTCTGGGCGGTCAGACGGGCCCGGTCCTACGACTCATGCATCAGATGGCGGAACATCGCCTCGGCTGCCGCCAGAGGGCCCTTCTGCTCCCAGCCCTCGATCCCCAATCGCGTTCGCAGCTGGCCGACCTTCACGCCCGCCTCGAAGGCCGCCGCGAAGTGCTGTCGCGCGAGGGGCTCGTGCACCTCCCGCATCTGCTCCGGCCCGAAGGGGTTCGCGAAGTACGTCCGCACGAGGCCTCGCTCGTCGGTGGTGCCCTTCGCGGCGCGCTGCCCGGCGCGGAACACCTCCAGCGCCTCCTCGGCGGAGGCGCAGAACTCCAGGGCCGGGCTGGTCTCCGTGACCGGCTCGTAGTTGTTCGCGTACAGCAGCAGGTCCACCGGGTAGCCCGCCACGACATCCCCGTACTCGGTCACCGGGATCACGACCCGCGCGTTGTTCCGGTGCGGGTTCATGAAGATGCTGCGGTCGAACTGGGTGAAGGCATAGCCCGGATCGAGGTCGTCCAGGCGGACGAAGGCCCCGATTTCGGTCCCGTACCCGAGCATGCGCCCCTGCTCGTCGATCGTCAGCGAGCCCATGTC
>VGFC01000383.1 GCA_016869045.1 Armatimonadota bacterium | reverse complement strand
AGACCATGACCAGACACCTCCCCATCCTCCTGCTCGGCCTCACCACGTGGGCCCTTGCTGCGCCGCTGCAGATCGTCTCGAATCCCCCCGGCGCATCGGTCTTTCTCGACGACCGCTTCGTCGGCATGACGCCCGTCTCCGTCGATCTCGACACCGAGGGCAAGCACCTCCTTCGCCTTGAGAAGCGCGGGTACGAGCCTTATCGTCAGGCCATCGAGGTTCGCGCCGAGCCCGTGCAGGTCAGCGCCGAGCTGCGCCCGGCCGTCCAGGGCCGCCTCACAGTCACGACGGCGCCGGCGGGCGCGGAGGTGTACCTCGACGGCCGCCTGTGCGGGAAGAGCCCGCTGACGGCGGACGCGGTGGACTTCGGCCCGCACACCGTTCAGGCCGCGAAGGCCGGCTACGATCCGCAGACCCAGGACGTGGTACTCTCCCGCGAGCAGCCGACTGCCGAGGTGACGTTGGGCCTCACCGCGCGCATTGAGGACTACCTTGTCGCCCAGGTTGCCGCCCATCCCGACGACGTCATGTCGATCACCGACCTGGCCCACGAGTACGCGCTGCAGCACCGCTTCGACGAGTGCCTGGCGACAATGGGGAAGGCCTTCGACGCCGTGAGCACGTATGGCGAGGCGCTGGACCAAGACGCGATCCGCCGCGTGTACATGGAGATCGACCGCCTCTATGAGAAGCAGTTCGACTACGCCCCCGATGACGTCGTCGCAGCCTTGAGGCCCCGGCTGATCGAGGCGCTGGCCGCGGCCATCGAGCGCTTTCCGAGGAACGGCTACAACTACGAGGCCCTGGCCGACCTGTACACGCAGGCGGGCACGCCCGAGAAGGCGCTGGAGGTCCAACAGGCCGGGGCGGCGGCGGCGGACGGTCTCGCGGTGCGCATCCGCTTGCTGGGGGACGCGGCTTCGGCCATCTACCAGACCGGCGCGCAGGCCGAGAAGGTCCAGAACTGGCAAGCCGCGGCGCAGAGCTACGAGGCCATCGTTCAGACCTACCCTCAGCTCTGGTGCTCGGCCAATGCGCTGAACCGGCTCGTCGAAGTCTACGGGGAGGGGCTGAAGGACACTCCGAAGGCCGTCGATGCCGCCCGGCGTCTGGCGACCGGCTTCCCGGCCGATGACAACTGCGTGACCGCCTTGAGCCGGGCGGCGAACTTCCTCGCCGCTTCGGGCGAGCCGGAGCAGGCCGTCGCGCTGGCCGAGGAGGTCGGGCAGCGCTACCCCAAGAACCCCAGCACGCCCCTCGTGCTCCTGCGCGCCGCGCGCACGTGCACGAACCCCCTGAAGGACCCGCAGCGCGCGCTCGGCATTCTGCGGCGCGTCATTGAGATCAGCGGGTCCTCAGACGAGGGCGCCCAGGCCCGCCACGAGGCCGCGACGGTACTCACTGCGCAGGGCGACCAGGCGGGCGCGCAGGCCCTCATCCAGGGAATCCTGACGCAATACCCTCTGTCCGTGCAGGCCCTTCAGGTCGAGACTGATTCGGCGAAGCGTAACCACAACCGCGATGCCTCCCGCGCCTACCAACAGGCCTCCGCCGCCGCCAAGGACGTGGCGCCCGAGCAGGCGGTCGCGGCCTATCAGCCCGTGGTGGACGCGTACGCGGACACCTACTTCGGCTGCATCGCTCAGCAGCTCATCATCACTGCCTGGGTCAAGGCGCAGAACTACGCGAACGCCGTGGCCGCCGCCGAGCAGTTCGCCGAGCGCTGGCCCAACCACCCGGACACGCCGCAAGAGCTCTACCGCGCCGCCTCGTGGCTGGCCTCGAACATCACGGATCCCGAGCGCGCCCTGGCGATGTACCAACGCGTGGTGGACACGTACCCCCAGAGCCACTACGCCACGGCCAGTCTGTACCAGCTCGGCCAGCTGAGGATGCAGACCTCGCAGGTCATCGACTACCAGAAGGCCCGGGAGGCCTTCCTGCAGCTGGTCCAGCAATACCCCGACTCCGGGTACGCGCCCATGGGGCGCAAGTACGCCGCCGACTGCCTCATGCAGCTTCGCGAACCGGAGAAGGCGCGCGCGGACTACATGCAGTTCATGACCGAGGACCCCAACAGCTACGTCGCCTGCCTCTCCGCGCGCATGTACCAGACCGTGCGGATGCGCAAAGAGGAGCCCCCTCAACCGTGACCCCGACCCGACGCGAGTTCCTCCACACCCTTGTCGGCGCGGCAGGCGGTCTGACCCTCGCGTCGGGAGCCTCCCCGCAGGACGGACCCGCCCCATTACCGCGCCGGAAGCTTGGGCGAACCGGGCTCGAGGTCTCGATCCTCTCGCTGGGCCTCGGCGCCTCGGGCGACGGGAGGGTCGATCCCGCGATCGTGACGCAAGTGATCGAGGCGGCGCTGGATGCCGGGATCAACCTCATCGACACGGCGCCCAACTACGAACTCATGCAGGCGACCCTCCGGCCGGTGACCGCGCGGCGCAGGAACGAGGCCTACGTCACCACCAAGGTCGAGGAGCAGTCGCGAGAGGGCGCCGCGGCACAGATCGAGCAGAGCCGCCGCGAGTTGCAGCTGGACACCATCGACATCGGGTTCATCCACAACGTCGGGGACTTCAACATCGACCACATGCTAGGCCCCGACGGCGCCTTCACAGCCCTGCGCCAGGCGCGCGACGCGGGGCGCCTGCGCTTCCTGGGGATCTCCGGCCACAACCGCCCGGCGAAGTTCGCGCCCGTCATCGCCAGCGGCGAGGTGGATGTGGTGATGATCCCGATGAACTTCGTGGATCGCCACCTCTACAACTTCGAGGAGCAGGTCATGCCCCTCGCCCGCGAGCACGGCTGCGGCATCGTCTGCATGAAGGTGCTTGGCGGCGTGCCGAACTGGAACTACACCAACAGCGGCCACGCCCGCCTCGCCGACCACTATGAGGCCGCCGTCCGCTACGCGCTCAGCCTCGACGGCCCCGCGACCGCGACGATGGGCCTCTGCAACCTCGGCGAGCTGCAGACCGCTCTCGATGCCGTCCGCCGGTTTCACCCCCTCACGGAGGAGGAGCGGACGGCGCTCCTCGCGACAGGCGCCGAACTGGCGCGAGGCTGGGGAGAGCACTTGGGGCCGGTCGCCTGAGGCTTCTACTTCCCCCCCATCGCCTCCAGAACCGCCTTCATGAACGCCGGCAAGTCCTTCGGCGTGCGGCTGCTGACCAGGTTCCCGTCCCGCACGACCTCGGCATCGACCCACTCCGCGCCCGCGTTCACCATGTCATCCTTGATCGCGAAGAGCGAGGTCGCCTTCCGGCCCTTGAGGATGCCGGCCGAGATGGGCACCCAGCCGCCGTGGCAGATGAGAGCGATCACGGCGCCGTGGTCGTGAGCCTTGCGCACGAACTCGATCATCGGCGGGTGCCGCCGCATGTGGTCCGGCGCGTAGCCCCCGGGGATGATGACCGCGCTGTACTCTCGCGGCTCCACGTCATCGACCAACAGGTCCTCCTCAGCCGGGTAGCCGTGCTTGCTGGTGTACGTGCCCTTGCCCGTGCCCAGCAGCATCACATCCGCCCCCGCCTCGCGCAGCCGGTAGTACGGGTACCACAGCTCCAAGTCCTCGTAGAGGTTCTCCACCAGGATCGCGACTCGCTTGCCGGTCAGGTCCATGGTTCAGGCCTCCGTTGGTGCTTGTCGTTGGTCAGGCGCCTCACGCGTAGGACTCACGCTGCTCGGCAACGAACCCTCCGGCACTCCGCGGTCGGAGGGCTTCGTGTGAACGCGATCCTCATCGCTCTGTCACTCGCCACACGAGGTGGCTGCGACATGCCTGCGCCTCGTCCCGTGCCGACCGACATCACGGTCGGCTGTTACTACTTCCCGGGCCACTTCAACGCGGCCCGCTGGGCGCCGATGAAGTCCTACGGGCATCCGCGGCCGCTGCTCGGGTACTACCGGGACGGCGCGCCGGGCGTCGCCGACTGGCATATCAAGTGGGCCGTCGAGCACGGAATCTCCTTCTTCGCGTTCGACTGGTACTACGACTACCACACGGGCCGCGTGAGCGAGCACAACACGGCGCTCGATGAGGGCTTCCTGAAGGCCCAGTATCGCGACCTCATGCGGTTCGCGATCTTCTGGTGCAACGAGGAGGGCGCAGCGGAGGCGCCCTACACCCGCGAGCAGATGCTCCTCCTGGGCAAGGTGCTCGGCGAACGTTACTTCAGCCAATCGAACTACCTGCGGATCGATGGCCGACCGGTGCTCTTCGTCTCGGAGCCGGGTCGCCTCTGGCAGAGCTTCGGCGAGGGCTTCCGGGATCTGCTGCCGGAGATCGTCCGCGCCGCCGGGTTACCCGAGGGCACGGAGCTGTTCCTGGTCGGGAAGCAGTCGGACAACCTGGACCGCCTCGCGCGCATGGGCTTTTCGGCATGTACTGCCTACAACTACGCGGGGAATCGCACGCCGAACGACGGTTCGCCTCTGCGCGCGACTTACGACGACATGGTCGAGGTCTACGAGCAGATGTGGCGCCAAGTTACGGACGCCCGCGCGCTGCCGTACATCGTGCCCCTCTCACCGGGGTGGGACAGCCGCCCCTGGTACGGCCCGCACGCCTTCGTCCGCACTCATCCCACGGCGGCGAAGTTCCGTGAGATGTGCGAGCGCGCGAAGCGGTACGTGGACCCGAAGCTGAACATGGTCATCGCCGAGTGCTGGAACGAGTTCGGCGAGGGCTCCTTCGTGGAGCCGACCGAGGAGTTCGGCTTCGGCGCACTCGATGCCCTCCGCGAGACCTTCTGCCGGCCCGGCGACTGGCCCCCGAACGCCGCGCCCTCCGCCGAGGAGAAGGCGACTTGGACCTATGACGCGATCCCCGATGATCCGTTGCACCTCGCGCCCTCGGCCCAGATCAGCGACCTGCTGCCGTGGGGCGATATGGAGGACAACCTCGGCTGGATTGGCTTCGATCATGCGCCGGCCAAGTTCTCGACCGAGAAGCCTCACTCCGGCGGGCGCAGTCTCGCCATCGCAGCGGACACCGGCGTGAAGTCCACGGCGCACGTCGGCCTGGCCTTCGGCCGCGAGTATGAGGTGACGGCCTGGGTGCGCTGCTCCCCGGGCGCCAACGTCCAGATGATCGCGGCGCTGTTCGGGAGAGACGGCCGGTGGACGCGCACCTACCACGACTTGGGCTGCAGCGAATCCACTGGATGGACGCGGATCGCGGCGCGCATCCCCGGCCTCGACCCGGCCATCGGCGCGATCGACGTCGAGTTCGTCGCTACCGGCGGCGCGTGCTACGCCGATGATGTGAGTGTCTCCGTCGTCGGCGCGCTGCCGACGCCGACCGTCTTCGCGGATACCTGCGCCTCGGCCGATGGCTGGGTCACCTACGACGGCGGGCCGGCGAGCATCGCCGAGGGCGCCCTCCACATCCCCTCGGGCGCGGGCGTCAAGACGCGCAGTACGTTGCCGGCCGGCCCGAACACGACGTACGCCATCTCGGCCCAGATCAGGTGTGATGAGATGGCGACCCTCGAGGTGCGCGCGGCGGAGTTCGACGGCGCCGGCGCCTGGCTCCGCACATACGCGCCGATCGCCTCCAGCAGCGTGAGCTGGCAGGACTGGGTCGAGGTGACCTTCACCCTCGCCTTCCCCGCGGATACGCAGGCGCGGTTGGCGGACCTCGAGTTCGTCGCCCTCGGCGGCGAGGGCTTCGTGCGGAACGTCCGCGTGGTGCAGGGGGGGCGCCTCGATCGGCGCTGATCGGGAGGGAACCTCCGCCTAACGAGCGAACTGGGCGTTTCCGTCTGACTCGCCCGCCATGGAGCAGCCATGACTCGGTTCCCGAACCTCCCGCTTCAGACCCCCCAACCCGACGCCCAGGCCTTCGTCCGTGCGATGATGGGCGAGGTGATTCCCGAGCGCCCGCCGCTGGTGGAGTACATCGTCGATCCGGTCGTCTTTCGCCCGATCCTCACCGACCTCATCGGCCGCGAGTGGGTCGATCCGCTGCCGGGGGACCGCGCCTCGCAGGCCGCCTACTGGGACAACTTCATCGCCTTCTGGCAGCACATGGGCTATGACTTCGTGCGGCTGGAGATCGGCCTGGGGTTCCCGACGAAGCATGTGGTCGGCAAGGACCCCTCGCCCGGCGTGGATCGCGACCGCGCGTGGGTCGATCAGCACCACGGCACGATCGCGAGTTGGGAGGACTTCGAGCGGTACGCCTGGCCGAGCGTCGAGAAGGCCGACCTCTTCCCTCTGGAGTACGTGAACGCCCACCTGCCCGAGGGCATGGGCCTGATCTCCTCCCACGGCGGCGGCGTCTACGAGCACATCTCCGCGATCTTCTCGTACGAAGGCCTGTGCATGATGCTCTACGACGACCCGGACCTAGTGAAGGCGGTCACGGATCGCGTCGGCGAGCTGCAGACGCAGTACTACGAGTGGCTCCTCGACCTCGACCGCCTGATCGTCGTCTTCCCCGGCGATGACATGGGCTTCCGCACCGGCACGCTCATCGCACCCGATCAGCTCCGCCGCTACACGCTCCCCTGGCACAAGCGCTTCGCCCGGATGGCGCACGAGAAGGGTCTCCCGTACTTCGTGCACTCATGCGGGAACCTAGAGGCCATCATGGGCGACCTTATGGATGAGGTCGGGATCGACGGCAAGCACTCGTTCGAGGACGCCATCAAGCCGGCCGCCCAGGCGCAGGCCGAGTGGGGCGACCGCATCGCAATCCTTGGCGGCGTGGATGTCGATGTGCTCGGTCGCCAGGACCCGGATGCCGTGCGGGCCTACGTGCGCACTCTCATCGACACCTGCGGCCCGCGCGGGCGCTTCGCTGTCGGCTCGGGGAACTCGATTCCCTCATACATCCCCGTCGAGAGCTACCTGACCATGGTGGACGAAGCCAATCGATAGGGAGAACGCTGATGACGCCGCGACAACACGAACTTACCCGTCGCGACTTCCTCCGCACCACTGCGCTCGGCGGAGCGGCGCTGGCGGGCATCGGCGCGCACGCCACGGCCCAGACGGCCGAGGCCCCGAAGCTGCCCCGTCGCAAGCTCGGGCGAACCGGCCTTGAGGTCAGCGTCATCGGCTATGGCACGGAGTTCATGAATGACCAGGGGCTGGTCGAGCACCTCATCGCCGAGGGCGTCAACCACGTAGACGCCGCCGTCCTCTACCAG
>VGFC01000382.1 GCA_016869045.1 Armatimonadota bacterium | reverse complement strand
CCGCGAGCGGCGTCATCTGCGTGCGGCGATCGACGCGGAGGCGGCCGGAGGCGAAGGGCAGGCCAAGGGCTGCGGCTTCCGCCTCGGCGAGAGGGCCCGTCGCGATGAGGACGGCATCGGAGTCGCGCTGCAGCTCCACGAGGGTCACGTCGCGGCCAAGGCGGGTTGCGGGGCGGAAGTCGAGACCGAGGCGAAGGACCGAATCGATCTCGCGATTGAGGACGGCGGGAGGCAACAACCCCTCCGGGACGTGCTCGCGGACCATGCCGCCGGGTCGGTCGCGGTCATCGAGCAGCGTGCAGGCGTGGCCATCGCGCAGGAGGTAGTAGGCGGCTGAGAGGCCCGCCAGGCCGGCGCCGACGATGGCGACGCGCTTCCCGCTGGGGGGCTTGCGCTCGGGAACATAGGGCTCAGGGCACAGCGCGTCGTAGTCGCCCACGTGTTGCTTCAGCAGGCGGATGGCGATGGGCGAGTCCACGTCCTTGCGCCGGCAGCCGCGCTCGCATAGCTCGGGGCAGATGCGGCCGAGCACGGAGGGGAAGGGGATGCGCTGCTTGACGACGCGCACGGCCTCCGGGAGATCGCACGCCGCGATCAGGCGGATCATCTGCGGGATGTCCATGTGCGCGGGACAGACCATCTGGCAGGGGCCGAGGCAGTCGCCGAGGTGGTCGCCCAGGAGTAACTCGAGCGCGGTGCGGCGCGCGGCGTGGACCTCGGGGGTCTCGCTCTCGACGACCATCCCGTCCAGAGCTTCGGTGGCGCAGGCCGGCAGGAGGCGATCGGCGCCATCGACCTTCACGATGCACACGAAACAGGATGTCTCCGGTCGGAGGCCGGGCTCGAAGCAGAGGGTCGGGATGCGCACTCCCAGACGACGGGCGGCGTCGAGGATGGTGGCGCCATCCTCGACCGCAACGACCTCGCCATCGATCGTGAGCGTTCTCATTCCAGGTCGGTCCGCAACACCGCGTCCACCGGGCAGATGTCGTGGCAGGTGCCGCAGCGGATGCAGGTCTCGGCGTCGATCACGTGCACCTGGTGCGGGGTGAGAGGGATCGCGCCGACCGGGCATTGCTGGGCGCACTTGGTGCAGCCGATGCAGGTGTCAGCGATGCGGTAGGCGATCAGCGCGCGGCACTTGCCCGCCGGGCAACGCTTCTGAGTGTGGGCTTCGTACTCGTCGCGGAAGTAGCGCAGGGTGGAGAGAACCGGGTTGGGCGCTGTCTGGCCGAGGCCGCAGAGGCTCGTGCGCTTGACGGCGTGGGCCAGGTGATCGAGGGTCTCCAGGTCGTCCTGGCGCGCCTCCCCATTGCAGAGGCGTTCGAGGATGCGGAGCATGCGGCGGGTGCCGATGCGGCAGAAGGTGCACTTGCCGCAGGACTCGCGCTGCGTGAAGGCGAGGAAGTAGCGCGCGACATCGACCATGCAGTTGCTGTCGTCGAGGACGACGAGGCCGCCGGAGCCCATGATCGCGCCGGCATCGGTGAGGGCCTCGTAGTCGATGGGCGTGTCCGCCAGCTCGGCCGGGATGCAGCCCCCGGACGGCCCGCCGATCTGTACTGCCTTCAGCCGCCGGCCCTCGGGGACGCCGCCGCCGACCTCGTCCACAACCTGGCGGATCGTGGTGCCCATCGGAACCTCGATGAGGCCGCCGTGGCGCACCTGGCCGGCGAGGGAGAAGATCTTGGTGCCCTTGCTGCGGGCGGTGCCGAGAGCGGCGAAGGCCTCGGGGCCGTGGCGGATGATCCACGGGACGAGAGCGAGGGTCTCGACATTGTTGACGGCGGTCGGCCGGCCCCAGAGCCCCTTCTCCGCCGGGTAGGGCGGGCGCAGGCGGGGCGAGCCGCGGCGGCCCTCGAGCGAGGCGGTCAGGCCGGTCTCCTCGCCGCAGACAAAGGCGCCCGCGCCCTCCATGATGCGAGGCGATAGACTGAGGCCCGTACCGAGGATGTCAGGGCCGAGGAAGCCGCGTTCCTCGCAGAGGCGGATGGCCTCGTGGACGCGACGCACGGCGAGGGGGTACTCGGCGCGAATGTAGAGGATCGCCTCGCGGGCTCCCGTCGCGAAGGCGGCGATGGCCAGGCCCTCCAGGACGCGGAAGGGGTACGATTCGAGCAACATGCGGTCCATGAAGGCACCCGGGTCGCCCTCGTCGCCATTGCAGATGACGTAGCGCGTCTCGCCGGGCGCGTTGCGGGTGATCCGCCACTTGGCGCCGGTCGGGAAGCCGGCGCCTCCACGACCGCGCAGGCCGGAGAGGGTGATCGCCTCGATGACCGCGTCGGGAGTGGACTCGGTCAGGCATGTGCGCAAGGCGGTGAAGCCGTCGCGGGCGACGTAGCCATCAAGGTCCAGAGGACCGATCGTGCCGTAGAACTCGGTCGCGAGGTGCTGCTGAGGCCCCAGGAAGGCGCAGACCGGGCCGTCGCGGAGGTCCACGGCATAGCGCGTCACGGGCTGCCAGGACTCGTCGGAGAGGAGGCTGTCGAGGGCCAGGTAGGCGGCGGCGCGGATTCGGCGGCCGAGGCCCGTGGGCTGGAAGTGGCGTCGCACCACGGCCGCGGCATCGCCGGGCTTCAGGTTCGCGTAGACCGCAGGCTCGCGGCCGGGAATGTCGATCTCGACGAGGGGCGTGCGACTGCACATGCCCACGCAACCGACGGGCCGGACGACCGCCGGTGCGGCCAGCTCGCGGACGGTTGCCTCCAGCTCGCGGCGGATGTCGAGACTGCCGCCCGCGATGCAGCAGGAGCCGATGCCGACCTTAATCTCCGCGAGGCCGTCGGTGTCCGCGCCGTCCGCGTCGGCGCTCGCGGCGTGCTCGTGTCGGCGGCGCAGGGCGAGGAAGTCATCGAGCATCCTCTCGACGCCGGAGGGCGTGAGGTGACCATAGGTGACGCCGTCGATCTGCACGACGGGGGCCAGCGTGCAGCAACCGAGGCAGTCAACCGCACGGATGGAGAAGAGGCGGTCAGCCGTCGTGTCCTCCTCCCCCTCGAGGTTCAGGACGCGGCGCAGGGCCTCGCTGACGCGGGGAGCGCCCTTCACATGGCACGCGGTCCCATGGCAGACGCTGATCAGGTGGCGCCCGCTGGGCTGATGGCGGAAGCGGGAGTAGAAGGTGGAGACGGCGGTGATGTCGGCGGGAGTGATGTCGGTGATCTCGCACAGGTACCGAAGGGCGGCCTCGGGGAGGTAGCGGTAGTGATCCTGCAGGGCATTGAGCAGCGGGATCAGGACCTCGCGCCGGCGGCCGAGGGTCGCGACCAGCTCCGAGACGAAGGAGAGGTCCACGTCGGGAGTCGAGTTGGTGGCGAGAGCGGCGAGGCTCATCCGGCGGCCTTCTCCGCACCGAGGCAGTAGAGGTTGCTGTCGCCGCGCACGTAGATCCGGCCGTCAACGAAGGCGGGCGTGGCGCGGACCGGCTCGCCGAGCCGGCCCGAGCCGACCGGCTTGTACTGGTCTGCCGCCTCGAAGATGCGCGTGACGCCCTGCGTGTCGGCCAGGTAGACGCGGTTGCCGACGATGACGGGGGAGGACTGGAACTGCGCCTTCATCTCCTCCTCCCAGAGCTTCTTCCCGTCCGCCGCGCTGTAGCAGACGACCGACCCGTACGTGGAGACGACGAAAACGAGCTTCCCGTTGGTGGCGGGGCTGCACGTGTCCGGCAGGCCCTCCTTGCCCTCCCAGAGCACCTCGCCGGCCTGCTTGTCGGACGCGGCCGTGGCCCGGATGGCGTACAGCCCGGCCAGGTTCGCGGCGGCATACACGACGCCAGCGGCGTAGCACGGCGACGGGCCGATGTCGGCCATGAGGCACTTGGTGCGCCACAGTTCCTTCCCGGTCTGCGGGTCATAGGAGATGACGAAGGGGTCGCCGGTCGTGACGACCTGGGCGTGACCGTCCGCGGTGATCACGATCGGACTGCTCCACGAGTTGGGCACGGGGCGCCTGGTGCGCCAGAGCTCCTTGCCGGTGGCCGCACCGAGGGCGATGAGCGCCGACTTGCCGTCATCCGCCGAGTGGCCCTGGTCGTATTGGATGAGGACCCGGTCTCGGTAGCAGGCGAGGGAGGAGGCGTGGCCGTAGGCGTTCTCCGGCATGCCCAGCGCCACGCCCCACTTGCGCTCCCCCTGGAGGTCGTAGGCGAAGACATCCCCGTTGGGGAAGATCGCGAAGACGCGCTCACCGTCGGTCGCCATGGTCGAGGGGGCGTAGCCGGTGTCCTTCATCACCTTCGGGGGCTCCGTGCCGCCGCCGGGGAGAACCTCACAGGGCTTCTGCCACAGGAGCTTGCCGGTGACGGCGTCGAAGCAGAAGACCGCGCGGTGCGTCTGGTCGGCGCCGCTCAGGAAGATCTTGCCGCCAAAGACGATGGGCGAGTTGTGGCCGGGCAGAGGGACCTTGGTTTGCCAGAGCAGCCGCGGATCCCCGGAGGCATCGGGGTGCGGACCGCTCTGGTCCCACTCCGTGAGGAAGCCCGCGGCGTCGCCGACGCCTTCGACAGGCCCGCGGAAGGCGATCCAGCCCTCCAGAGGCTTGTCGGTCGCGACCGCGGTACTCGTCCCGGAACTGGAGGAGGTCGGCTCCGGCTTGGGCGCAGGTGGTTTGCCGGACGACTTCGCGGCCGCGGGAGGGACCGGGGCGCCCCGGCCGGGCTGGCGGACCGGACCGCCCGACTTCGGCGCAGGCGCGGGCGGCGGCGCCAGGCCCTTTACCCCGGCAGAGCCGGGCGGCGCATCGGGCACGCCCACGCCCGGAGGGGCGCTGCCGGGCGCTTGCCGCGCGGCGCGAATGTACTCGGCCGAACTGTCGTGGCGAGCGAGAATCACCATGCCGAGCAGCAGACCGGCCATCACCAGCCCGAGGGCGCCCATCGAGCGGAGGCCGAGCGCGGCGTCGATCCAGGAGCGGCCCGCCGCCTCGGGGCTGGGCAACGGCAGGCGCGCGCGGAACTTCGCGGTCACATGGGTGGCGATCAGAAAGACCAGAATGCCGGCCGCCAGCAGGTACGTGCCCTGGATCGCGCGGTTGCGCGCCGCAAAGTAGCCCGTGCGGAGCTCGGCGTCCAGGTCGCGAATCTGAGCGCGGAGGGCGTCGTTGCGCGGGTCGGTGCCCAGTTGGGCGCGCAGGAGCTCGATCTGCGCGGGAGCGAGGGGCTTGTGTGAGCGCGCCTGGACCGCGTTCACCGCCAACAGTCCTACCATCGAGAGGCAGAACGTCACCGCCACCCAGGCCGTCGCGGCCGCGGCCACGTAGCCGGGATCGGGTGCGAGAGGGGTGTCGGGAGTAGGGTCGGTTGAAGTCATGGCGCTCTTGGGCGTGACAGATCACGGCCCGGCGGGCGGGCGCGATGAATCGCGCCCCTACATTCGGGCGCGATGAATCGCGCCCCTACATTTGGGCGCCATGAATGGCGCCCCTACATGGGCGGGCCGGCCAAGGCCTGCGGGCCGGCGTGCTCGACCGGGCACGAGGCGTAGCAGCGCGCGCAAGCCACGCAGGCGGCCGGGTCGGCGTCGTAGTCTCTCCGGTGGCGACGAATGGCCTGGCCGATCATCCGCAGCCCGACCACCAGCCCAAGCCAGCCGCCGAAGGCCCAGGACCCGATTCCGAAGCGGGCGTGAACCGCGGCCGCCTCGCGGTAGGCGTCGGTGCTGGGCCGGCCCTGCCGCTCGAAGGCCTCGGTCATGGGAGTCTTACCCTGAACGCGGCCCTGTTCCTCCAGCCAGAGGCGATTCGCGAGGCGGACTTTCGGATGCACCCTCGCTAGAATCGGGCGCCCGAGACTCATCATCCAGCCGCCGACGACGATGAGGACGGGCAGCAGTAGCATCAACGTCGCAAGTCGGCCGCGTCCGACGGTGCGGCCGATGGCCCCGGGCTCCGGGGTCGGCGCCCGGATTGCGCCGTACGGGCAGGCACTCGCGCAGAGGTGGCAGTTCACGCAGTCGGCGGGCGTGATGCGGACCTGCCAGCGGGCGAAGGGCGCGAGCCATCGCAACAGGACGCCGTACGGGCACAGATAGCGGCAATAAGGCCGGCCGACCACGGTCGCCAGCAGCAGAATCCCCACGCCGAACAGCAGCATTCCCCGGCTTCCGCTGAGGCGGAAGAAGAGCACGAACGGGTCGTAATCGCAGATCACGAAGGCGGCGCCGGTCCCCGCGAACAGCACGGCGGCGCCCAGGTACACGTAGGGCAGCGTGCTGAGCGCCCGGTCGAGCCACGCCGGGACCTTCAGGGGCCGCAGGAGCACGACCTCCTGCGCGGCGCCCAACGGGCAGGCCGCTGCGCAGAACACGCGCCCGAAAAGCAGCGCCGCGAGCAGCGGGATCAGGAAGAAGGCCGCCGCTGCAACGGGCAGCGCGTACGTTCGGTCGAACGCCGCCAGAGCCACGTTCTGGATCGCCCCCACCGAACAGATGCAGCCGTGGCGGTAGAAGCCGAAGTAGAGCAGCGAGAAGACCACGACAACGACCAGCTCCCGGCGCCTGCGGCGGCGGAGGGCCACGTAGGCGGTCAGGCCCAGCGTGGCGGCGAGTACCGCAAGGTCAACGTACGTCGCCCACAGAGCACGCGGCGCGGGCGTCGAGATCCCCGGATAGTGGTAACCCTGGCTGAACTCGGGCGGAGGGAACTGCTCCGCCGCCCGGCAAGACGACGCGAAGGCGATCGCGACGAGTACGCCCAGCAGGCTGCTGCGCATCGGCCGCCTATTCACTTCTCCGCAGAATGTACGGCTGGTCGGCCGGCACGCGCACGAGGGCATTGGCCGGGCACTTGTTGGCAATGGCGCACTCGTTGCAGCCCACGCAACGGTCGTGGCGGATCTGCATGATGAGCGAGCCATTGCCGAAGGCCTTGCAGCCCTTCACGCAGATACCGCAGCCGATGCACTTCGGCTCGTCGATCACGTACTGGTAGTACGGGTCCTCTACGAAGCTGCGGCGGATGGCGTCGGTCGGGCAGCGCTGGTTCTCGGCGCCGGTCGTGTCGTCGGTGCGCTGGTCCACGAAGTAGGCGAAGCAGAGCTTGCAGTAGCCGCACGCGCGGTACTCGTGCATGACCTTCACGGCCGAGGGCGTCAGCACACATGCCGTGGCGCACACCTTGCAGGCGACGCACTTCTCCGGGTCGATCTGCCAGACCGTCCCGGCCGAGCTGCGA
>VGFC01000381.1 GCA_016869045.1 Armatimonadota bacterium | reverse complement strand
CGTCCTCGGACGGCCCCGTCCAGTACACCTCGTTCCCGACCAACCGCGCGACCTGCGGGCCGCGTTCCCGCGCCACCCTTTCGACCGGGCCGCCCTCGGCGGGCACACGGAGGAGGCTGGACCAACCGGCTCCGCAATCCCGGCCGATGACCTCCAGCAGATACAGCCGTCCGTTCCGCCCGCCCAGCAGCTCGCCCGCGAACTCCCTCGTTCCGCCGCTCAGCCACGCCACGATCCGCGGGCTCCCCTGCCCAGCCAGGGGCATCGCGCGCAGCACCACCCGGGCCTGCGTCGCCGGGATGTGCCGGGCATACGCCACGAGTGGCGCCCGCGTCTCCGTCCAGTACGCCTCGCCTTCGTAGACGACCAGGCCGACCGGGTGCGACAGGGCCTGTACCAGTATCCTCGCCTGCTCTCCCCCTCTGGGGACCAGGGTGATCCCGGCCGCCAGCGGGTCGCGCCACAGCACCAGGATCGCCTCGCCCGCGCCGGCCGCCGCGACCATCCCCGGCCCGGCCAACGCCTCCCGCACCGGCCCGCGCCCCCCGTCCAGCACGCACAGCGTGTCGTCGGCTCCCTCCGGCCCGTCCTCCAGCCAGTACACGCCGCGGGAGTCCGCGTCAAGCGTGACGATCTGGCGCGCCGTCCGGTAGACCGGATAGGGGAAGCCGCCCCGCACATAGGCGGCGGCAATCAGGACCGCGACAACGCACAGGATGGCGAGTAGGAGACGTCGAACCATGGTCAACCGGGGCGCTGTTCGCGGCCCATTCGGGGTACACCTCCTGTGTCGCCGAGAGGTGCGCAGTCCGAGGGAACGCGTCCTGCCTCGGCGAACCTGCCGGTCACCATGGTGACAAACTCACGTGTGCTTCTGCCCCTTGCCGTCTGCGTTCTGGGTGTGCCCTCCTGGGCGGCGTCGCTGAGTGCCACCGATTCCGGCCTGCTGATCGACGCCGGGAGCTTCGGCCGCTTCACGCTGAGCTACCCCGTGCTTCTCGGTGAGACGGACGCCCAGACGCTGAAGCCCATCGAGCAGCAAGCCGCGGGCGCCCAGGCGCTCGTGAAGTACCCCGAGGGCGGTCAGCTTCAGTTGGCCATCGGCGCCGACGGCACGGTGACGCTGGACTTCACGAATCTGCCTGCCACCGTGCGCAAGTTCCGCCTGGACATGCTGATCGACTTCAGCTTCAGCGAGGGCGGCTCGTGGCAGGTCGGCACGGCCTCGCCGACGCCCTTCCTCGTGGAGAAGCCCGCGAAGCCCCACCTGTTCCAGGGCACTGAGACGCTCTTCCGGCTCATCAACTTCGAGGGCAAGACCCTCACCTTCGAGGTGCCCCAATACTCCTACCAGCAGCTTCAGGACAACCGGGAGTGGAACTGGAAGATCTTCGCCTGGATGTTCATCGCGCCGCTGGCCAACGGCGTCTCACGCTACACGCTGAAGATCACTGAGGGAGAGGCGGAGGGAGGCGCCAGGCGCGTGATCGTCGTCGATCGCTTCGGCCAGGACGCGCAGCTCGACTTCCCGGGCAAGGTCAAGGACGAGGCGGACCTCAAGGCCGACGTGGAGCGCGATCGGGCCTACTACGCGGCCCTGCAGCCGCCTGCCCTCGATCCCTGGGGCGGCCTGCCTGGCAGCGGCACGCGCCTGGGGCTTCAGCGCACCGGCTTCTTCCACGTGCAGCAGGCGGCGGGCCGGTGGGTGCTGGTCGATCCCGATGGGAACGCCCTCTTTCACTTGGGCATCTGCGGCTTCCAGCCCAGCGACGACTACACGTACCTCAAGGGCCGCGAGCAGATCTACGAATGGCTGCCGCCCTATGACGGCGAGTTCCACACGGCCTTCCACCCGGAGGGCTACTGGAGCCGCGACGCCTTCAGCTTCTACCTCGCTAACGTCATCCGCAAGACGGGCAAGCCCTTCGACCGCGAGGCGTGGATGGCCGACATCATCGGCCGCGTCCGCAAGTGGGGCTTCAACGCGACCGGCGCCTTCTCCGGCGCCACTCAGGCCCACCAGGCGCTCCGCTTCCCCTACGTATCATCGCTCCCGCTGGGCGAGTGGCAGCTCGGGCGGCAAGTCCCGGGCCTGCGCGGCCTCTTCGATCCCTTCGACGCCGAGACCCTCGCGAAGATGGACCAGCTCTTCGCCGAGCAGATCGCCCCGCACGCCGATGACCCCCTCCTGATCGGCTACTTCCTCGCGAACGAGCAGGCCTTCGAGGACATCCCGCGCGTCATCCCGTCGCTGAAGGGCGACTCCCCGTCCAAGCTTCGCCTCGTGGAGATGCTCCAGGCGAAGTACCAGACCATCGCCGCCCTCAACCAGGCCTGGAAGATGGAGGCGGCGAGCTTCGAGGCCCTGCGCGACGAAGGGCTCCCCGTGACGACCCAGCAGGCCGCGGATGACGTGCAGGCCTTCACCGAGGCCTTCATCACCGAGTACTTCCGGACGATCACCGAGACGTTCCGCAAGCACGACCCGCACCACATGCTGCTTGGCAACCGCTGGCAGCCCGGCACCGCGAACAACGAGGCCCTCTGCCGCATCGCCGGGCAGTACATGGACCTCCTCAGCCTCAACTACTACACGTACGGCGTGGACAAGGCGTTCCTGGACCGACTGCACGGGTGGACGGGCGATAAGCCGTTGATGCTCAGCGAGTTCTACTGGGCCTCTCCCAGCGACACCGGCCTGCCCGGCGGCAAGGAGGTCGGCAGCCAGCGCGAGCGCGGCCTCGCGTACCGCAACTACGTCGAGCAGTCCGCGGCGCTCCCCTATATCGTCGGCATCGAGTGGTTCACGCTGATCGACCAGGCCCGCAGCGGCCGCTGGTTCGAGCGCTACAACGGCGAGCGCGCCAACACGGGCCTGCTCAGCGTGGCGGACCGCCCATACCGCGACTGCCTCGACGAGATGATGCAGACGAACTACGGCATCTACGACGTGATGTTGGGCAAGCGCCCGCCGTTCGTCTACGACGACCCGCGTTTCACCGTCGCCGGCCCAGCCACCCGGACGCTGCAGATTGCGCACGCCGTCGGCCCCATGCGCCTGGACGGCCGTCGCGATGACTGGCCGGGCAATCCGCCCGAGCGCCTCGGTCCGCAGCGCCTCGTCGAGGGCTCAGACGCCGGGGGCCTGGAGGCGGCCTTCCGGCTCTGCTGGGACGACAAGAGCCTGTATCTCCTGGCCGAGATGACCGACTCGACCCCCATGCAGAACACCCGCCGGGGTGACTCGATCTGGGGCGGCGACGCGACTGAGCTGTTCATCGGCCACGAGAAGCTCGACCAGCCCGGCCCGCTCCTCTTCACCGACCGGCAGGTCCTCCTCAGCGGGGGCCTCGTCGATGGCGCGCCGCAGTCCTACACCGCCCACGCGCCTCAGCAGGTCCCATGTGAGCTGGCCGTGACGCCGAATATGGACGGCAAGGGCTACGTCCTGGAGGCGGCAATCCCCTTCGAGGCCCTCGGCCTGAAGCCGGCCGCCGGCCAGACGCTGCTCTTCGACCTCGCCCTCGACGACAGCGCCGATGGCAGCCTCCGCCTCCGCCAGCTCATGTGGAACGGCAGGGCCCGCAACTCCTCTGACCGCACGCACTGGGGTCGCGCGGTCCTGGGGGATTAGGAGCCTTGCAGAAACACGGAGACAGTGGGGCGGGCATTCTTGCCCGCCAGCGGGGCGTGGCGGGCAGGAATGCCCGCCCCACTGTTTCCGTACCTACGAAAGGCCCAGTAGGAGCCTGCCCGAGCCAACCGGAAACGGTCGGTTTGGTGCGTTGGGTGTGTATGCTTGCCCGCGCTAGCATGTGCAGAAGCTCTTCCGGAGGAGAGCCACATGCGACGTCGTCTGCCCGCGCTCGCCCTCGCGGCAACCGCCATCCTTGTCGTGGCATCCACCGCGCACGCCGAGCCGCTCCCCGCCCCTCTGACGAGCCTCACGCTCATGGCGTGGCTCGGCGGGTGGGACTCGCTGCGGGCGCTGTCCGTCGCCGCTCCGGAGACCGATGGGAAAGCGGAGGGTGACCTGGAACAGGCCTTCCGCGTGGAGTGGCAGCGCACCGGCAACGCGTTGCGGGTCAAGGTCACGAAACTCGCGGACGCCTGGGTGGGGCGGTTGGCGGTCGAGTTCCGTTGGGCCGCCGACTCGACCGCGCTGACCTACGGCTACGGTGACATCCCCGTCTGCATCCCCTTGGCGGACGCTCGGAAGGGCCGCGTGCTCTGGGCCTGGGAGTACGGCGTGCCGAGCTGGCTGCACGGGGAGAGCGCTCAGGGCTGCGTCACCGCGCCATCACGTGTGCATAGACGGGCACGCGGACGGTGCGCTCAAGGGGAAGGTCGGTGCTCATGAGGACCTCCCCCTCGAAGATGCCTGCGGCCTCGGTGGACACCGTGACCTCGTACCGGTCGGGCGCGGTCCCTTGGCGCACCTGGATCCGTGGATCGGAAGTGGTCGCTTCCAGGACGTGGAACGTCTCACCTGATCGCGTGACGGCGTGGATCCCCTTCCACGGCGCTGGGGCTCCCTGCACCACGAGCGCAAAGACGAGTGCCGCGGGCCTGACCACGACGTTCGGACGGACGTCGAGGACCATCGGGACCTCCATCGGCGCCATCTCTCCGGCAACGGCTACGTCAACGACAGCGGCCCCGCGGTACTGCCCCGGCGGGGCGTCGTTTGCAGCGGTTACGGCGATCTCCCATTGCCTTGTCCCCTCCGTCTCGGTGGGCGAGCCGAGGCTGGCGATAGCAGGGACGTCGCGCATCGCGACGCCGAGGACCTCAACGTCTGGCGTCCCCGTGACCGTCAGGACGGCCTGTCGGTCGCGCCCGCCCGGGAAGTTGTCGCAGACGAGGGCCAGCCGCTCCGGCAACATGCGCACGCCAGGGGGCGTATGAGCGCTGACCGTGAGGTAGACACATCGGCGACGGGCATCATTCGTGGTGACGCGCACGGCCCGCAGGAGAGGCCCCGGCGAGGTCACCTCCACCCCGACCACCACCGTGGCTGTCTCGCCCGCGGGGACCTCCTCACGGTCCAAGGCGACGACCAACCCGCAACAAGGCGCGGGGGGGACCGCCAGCGTGAGCGGGCGGGTCCCGGCATTGCGGAGGACAAACGAATGGACGATCCTCTGTCCCACCCCGACCATCCCGCCGTCGTAGTGCGCCTCCTCGACGGCGGTCTGAGGGCCTCCCACCTCAGGGAGCACCGGGAACAGGGCCACTC
Source organism: Armatimonadota bacterium (assembly GCA_016869045.1). GTDB lineage: Bacteria > Armatimonadota > Zipacnadia > Zipacnadales > VGFC01 > VGFC01. The sequence continues at coordinate 1,975 of VGFC01000381.1, read as the reverse complement.
CGCGGAAGCGCGCCCGCAGAGATCCCACTTGGGCAAGGGCGAGCGCACCCCCGTCGGCAATCTGCGGACTTCGCCCGTCTTGGTTGAGGAAGACCAGGAAGTGGTCGGGGTCCCTCAGGGCCAGCACAACCGGAACGCGCGAGGCCACGACCTCATCCCACGTGCACTCCCTCCCCTCTAGCTCCAGGCCCTGATCCGCGGCTGCGTGCTTGATGTCGAGGAGGGAGTAGGGCGGCTGGCCAACGAAGCCCAGCGCCTGAGGCGCTCGGGACGGATCGGGCACACCACGGAGAATGGTCAGTAGCGCCGTCAAGGCGCTGACTGCGCAGTCCTCGCGGGGCGCGCTCACGCAGGTCTGGCCGGGGCAGACGCCGAGGAGAAGGGCAACGCCGATCGCTCGTGCAGCGCGCCGCGCCCTAGTGTATCCCATACCGTTCCCTAAGGTCCTTCGCCGCAGCCTCGGCACCCAAGTCCTGCAGGTCGCTCGGCGGCTCTGGCGGCGTCTCGCGGGCGAAGCCCAGGACCGATCGATGGGCCTCAACGCCCCATGTCCGGTCAACGACGTCGGCAAGCGCTTGATCCGAGTTTGGGCGGTCAAGCGCGGCCAACCGCGGTGGCCCGCAGTTGATCACCGGCGTGTCGTTGGCCTCCAGAAACAGGCAGCGGAAGACCTCCGTGCGGCGCAGGGCACCCAATTCGGGGTGCGCATACGCGAACTCCCAGTGGACCATTGAGCCCGGCAGCCACACCTCCTCACCCTCTAGGATCTCGCGCAGATCGGCCCATATGACCTCATGCGCGATACCTACGCTTTCCGGCCTTAGGCACACGAGCCGGTAGCGCACAGGGGCGAACCCACGGGCGGGATCCACCTCCATCACCTGCTCCTCGAGACTCCCCCCCGCAGGATCGGCTACGGCGGCCGACAGCGTAAGCAGGGCGCCATTCTGGCGCGGGGGGGCGATGGCCCAGGCTGGCTCGTCCGCTACTCGCCTGCATTCACTGGCCAGACTCCCCCTGGGGCCACGCAGCCCCAGGAACAGCGCGAAGGGGGCGTAGGCTCGGCTCGGGGCCGCGGCCTTGACCGTTAACATCGGGTAACTGTTGCCGAAGTCCAGTGCCAACACACGGTCCGGCGACCCGTACTCCATACGGTGCATGTCGGCCACCATCCAGGACTCCCCCTGCGTCCTGGGCGAGACCCAGTTATTGGGGCCCCGGTACAGGCCTTGGTACTCGCGTTGCCAGGAGAGCTGATCCGACCCCTCCCAGGCCCCCACAGCAACCGCCGCACGGTCCCCCGCCGTCTCTGGGTCGTACTGGTGCTCATCGCCCATCTCCGCCAACACCTCGTTCCAGAGCACCCAGTGCAGCTTCGTGTAGAACCCGCGGTACACTCCGCACATGGCCAGGGGTGGGACGTTCGCCTCGCGCGCTGCGAGCGCGGCGGCTGCGGTGCGGAACAGGTCGCGCCCGGAGGAGGCCTCCTGCCGCTGCTGGGCCCAGAGCGGGGGCGCGCACAGAAGCAACGCTGCGATACACACTAGACGTCGGTGCATGGGGTCACCCTCCCCGCCTCGGCGCGCACGATCGGCCTGCCCGCTCGTCGGCGATGCACTGCCGGTGTGGTGCAGTCGGGTGGTCCGGTCGTGCGATGGCGGGACTGAAGTCTGGCTCCCCTCGCGGGGCTCGGGTGCCTTCCTAAGAGCGTGTATGAGAAGCACGGCATCGGGCGTGGTGAACCACGCCCCTACGGTCGGGCACGATAAAGATTGTGTTGAGAAAGGGCCCCGTCAAAGGAAGAACCCTCTCCTACGCGCTCTACGTGGCTCGTAGGTCGGGATACCATGCACATTCCGCACTTGGGTCGATGTCCATCGCGTTGGGTCGGTTCGGGTCATGGGTTGTGGGTTAGGGTGGCCGTAGGTAGTGGGTCGGGTCGGGGAAGCCGAGGCGGCGCAGGAGGCGCTGTTGC
>VGFC01000380.1 GCA_016869045.1 Armatimonadota bacterium | reverse complement strand
CTGTACGCCAACACCGGCGGAAACTACCATCCGTTTGTGCTGACCGGCCGAAGCAACTGCTCGCTCGACCCGCAGTTCGCCGACGCCGCCAACGGAGACTTTCACCTGAAGTCCCTCGGCGGGCGCTGGACGCCGGACGGCTGGGTGATCGACACGGTCCACAGTCCGTGCATCGACGCCGGCGACCCCGCCGCGGACTACAGCCTTGAGCCCCACCCGAACGGCAACCGCGCCAACCTGGGATTCGAAGGCGGCACGGCCCAGGCATCCAAGAGTCACTGGCTGCCCACGCAGCCCGACATGCTGATCCGCAACGCGGGCGAGGCCCAGTTCATCGGCAACGACGTCTACAACCCGGGCGGCTTTGGCCAGACGAGGAGGCAGACAGTCACAGCCGGCGCCACTGCCGTCTACGTGCTGCGGGTGCAGAATGATGCTGCGTCAATCGACTCGTTCGTCATCCGCGGGGGCGGCAGTAGCGCTCAGTTCCAGGTCCGGTACTTCGGTGCCGTGTCGGGAGGGCGGGACATCACGAAGGCCGTCACGGTGCTGGGCTGGCACACGAAGGCTGTTGCACCTACGCAGGGCATCTCCGTCTGGGTGGAGGTCACGCCCTTGGCGCGCGCGCCGGTCGGTGCGAGTTGGGCGCTGCTCATCTCCGGCACCTCGGTGGGAAACCACAACCGGGTCGACGTTGTGAGGGCGATCACTACGGTCGCCGCTGCTGGGGCGGGGGTCGGGATCAGCGGGCTCAGCGCTTCGCCGACTCCGGCTGGAGCGCAGATCACGTTCCTGCTGGCGTCGCCTGCCGAGGTCGCGGCGTGTGTGCTCAATCTCGCCGGCCGGCGGGTGCGGACGATCTGCGCGGGCCGGGGTTGCCCTGCCGGCACGAACACGCTTCTTTGGGATTTGCGAGGGGAGACGGGGGTGGCAGTGCCGAATGGGAACTACCTCGTCGAACTGACGGTGAGGGACGCGGACGGCCGCCAGGCGCGAGCCGTGGCGAGGCTGAGCCTCACCCGATGAAGCGGCCCCCACCCATCTGGCACACATCTCCCCTCGCTGGTGCTTCCCCTTGCCCGTAGGCGGAGGTGGCGCCCCTGGGGATGGTGCGGGTGGAGGCGGGGGCGGGCGGACGCATGGGGAAAGCGGATCGCCCGGCATCTGGTTGAGAGAGGGAGAGTGGTAGGGGAAGTCACAGGCGACGTCCTTTCCGCCCTGAGACGATGTCCATACGCTCCCCACAGCGTCGGTAGTCGGCAGCCCGAAGCGAAGGAGGCTGGACGAGATGAAGGCACCGCGGGTGTTGGCATGGTTGCGCGCGACCTTCGCCGCGATGGGCGCGGCAGTGTTGGCGCTCAGCCTGGCCGGCTGTGGCGGTCGGCCAGAGCCCCTGCCGACGGATGGTTCGGACCATCTGGTGCGGTTCCAGGAATGCGGCTTCGGCTTGGGCTGGTCCCTTGAGGTCGACACCTCGGGCGAGTGCCGGGCCGAGGCCACGCTAGGGGGGCCGGGCAGACCGATCGGCCATTTCCGCACCAGTCTCTCTCCCGCATTCATGGAGCGACTGCGGCAAGCGGTTGGCGACGCTGCCCATGCAACGCGCGGGCGCCGGTACCCGATCCACACGTACGACGCCCTATGTCGCATCTACCTGCCCGACTGCCGGGGGTTCCTGCCCGAGTGCTACGGATTGCGCGAGATCGAGTTCGAGGGTCTGGTTGGGGGAGTGCCCAAGGCCATTCGGCCCCTGTACAACGTGCGGAGCGGACTGCTCGTGGAGGCTCTTGCGCTGGCCCGCAAGCACCCGACAAACGCGGTGACGGTCTCCGTGCTGCCGACGACTCGGACCCCTCACGCGGGGGGCGAGGTGACGTGTGAGCTGCGAGTTCGGAGCGTCGGCTCGGAGCCCGTCGGGTTCCCCTCGGTGAGGACTGAGCAGCTCGTCAGTGGGAGCGTGACGGCCGACCTGAGGGACGGGGGCCTCCTTCCGGTGAGTTCCGCGACGTACACGTTTGGCCCGCCGTTCCACACGGGGGCCCCGGACGTCCTGACACCCCAGGCCCGGGCTGATCTGCCGAACATGCTTGTGCTGGCTCCCGGAGAGGCTTACCGTCTGCCCGGCCCGCAGGGCTTGGTCGTGCCTGAGGCAGGGGTCTACCAGCTGCGCGGACTTCTCCGCCTGGAGGGGCGGTACGCCGAGTCTGCGTTCCGAGAGGCACTGGGGGCTCCTGTGGCGGATGGTCTCATCGTCACGGCGGATGTCGAACTCGAGGTGCTCGACCGATAGCCTACTCCTCCGCTCCTTACCAGTCGAGCGGGCGGTGCCGTGCCTTGGGCGGCCGTGAGGGCTGTCTTTAGGGGTCCGCGCTGCCGCCGAAGGGCGCACCGGCCTCCGCGCAGGCCACAGTGTGCTGCCGGCGGGACCCATCCGATGCGCCCCACGCCAGGACCGTGGGAGGCGAACAGCGATCCGCGGTCTTCACATGCATGTCGATCCGGCGACCCCGACTCACCCACTCCGCCAACGGCCCGCAGATGCACCCGTGTGGCGTCCCCAGGCGACCCCCGTTGCCGCGAGCCTCTATCCGGGAAGGAGGACGGAACGGGTGCTTGAACGGCCCCCAGCCGGACTGAACCCCCAACCATGCCATTACTGCCCGTTAGTCTTCAGACCCCAGAATGACTCCCGACCAACCCAGAAGGACGACACACCCAGCTCCCTCTTCGCCCGTTTGAGCGTCCGCTCGGCAATCCCCGCGGCCGCCGCCTTCTTCTCGATCTCCTTGGCCGGCGTTGCCCCCGTACCCAACTCGGTTGCGAAGAACGACAGGGCCTGCTCAAGCTTGCTCTCGTCCTTCCCCATCCCGGGTGCATTCTGAGAACGCATCTGGTAGTCGAACATCAACTCGTAGCCCAGCGGCTCTGGCTTCTCCGCGAGGAAGTTGCACTACGCCAAGGGCACACGCGGGGCCGGATACGACGGTTCTGGCCGGTCGATGCCGCTGATGGCCCGCGCGATCTGCTTGATGGCCGAACTGCCTCGCGTACAGCTTGAGCATGGCAAGGTGCTCTGGGTTGTCGAAACACCACCCGCCAAGCACCGTGGGGATGTGCTTCAGCTTGCCCAGCGGGATGCCCATCTTCTCAGCGCGCTCCGCCGTCACCGCGTGGCAGGCCTCCGCCTCGACCCACAGGACGGGCCCGGTCTCCTCTGGTCCGTCTGCACCGTCCGGCCAGGCGGTCCCACAATCACCGACTTCGCCAGCCTCAACCCAAGGAAGCTCTTCCCGCTCTCCTGGTCGCCGCCAATGATGGTTGGGCATCCGTTCGGGATCCAGCTAGGCCACAGCCACGTCGTCCTTCTCACGAGGGCCTTGATCCGGGAGAAGCCCTCGAAAGGTCCAAACAGGCGAGGGGCTTCGGGGGTCGGTACCGCGCCCCGGAGCAGCTCCTCGAGAGTGGCGATGGCTCGGGCCCGATCCCCCAACAGCCCGTACTGAAGAAGGGCGTCCGTGACGTCGAAGTGCTCACGCGTCGCCTCCCGCCAGAGCACAGCGTGCACCTCTTCGGCGCCATGAGCATAGGCCCACTTCGCGACCTCGCTGTTATGCCGGTCGCCCGCCTCGTCGCAGTCGCCGATCACCTTCACCTTCCCACCGGCGAAGTCCACGCTGCCATTGAGGGGCAGGTGCCCGGCCCCGAAAGTGCTCGTCAGCGTGCGGAACCCGCAGTCGGCAAGGAGCAGGCAGTCCAGTTCGCCCTCAGTGTAGTAGACCGTCTCATCGCGCGTCGGCTGCGTCCAGCCAGGCGGGAAGAAGAGCTTCGGGCTCCCAGTTCCCGGCTCCCCATCGCGTTCGCCCCGCCAACCTTGCATCTTGTCGCCAGAGTCCGTGTCGGGCTTGTAGAGACGGATGCCCAGGACCTCGCTTCGGTCGGCGGAGTAGACCGGCAGCGCGTAGCGGTCCCGCCACATCCCCATCGCGGCCTCGTCGATCATCGCCTCCGACAGGCCGCGCACCACCTGCAGATACCTGTGCCGCTCGGGCAGCTTCGCGAGGTTGGCCCGCAGCCTCTCGACGATGGCGTGCGAGGGCAACAGGTCCCGCAGCTTGTCCGTCGTGCTCGCCGGCTTCGTACGCTCAACGATCGGCACCGCGAGACCCAAGGTCTCGGCAAGGCGCATGGTCGCGTGCCCCTGCGACTCACGGTGCAGCCGGGCGGCGAAGTCGATCACGTCGCCGCCGTGGCAGGCCCCATGGCAGCGCCAACGCCCGCTCCGCAGGTCGATCTTGAACGATGGTGTCTTCTCCTGGTGGAACTCGCACAGCCTCTTGAGGCGCGCCGCTGAATCGGGTCTGAGTTCGATGGTCAAGCCCGCGAGTCGGTAGGTGTCTTCAGCGTTCGCGCCCGCTCGTTCCTTGATGCTGCGTCTCAGTGTCTCGAAGTCGACCATACCCATTCCGCCTGTCTCGGGGAGGGTCGCCGGCGGCGAGGGTGGGCAGGCCCTAAGACCGGTGACCGCCCCGAAAACGTGACCGGCCCCGCCGAATGGCGAGGCCGGAGAGGGAATGGGGCAAGCTCACGGCGAACGTCGGGACGACGAACCAGTCGCCCGCGCCCTTAAGGGCAAACGGGACTGTAAGTGCGGTTACAGCGCCCTTCTCAGTCCCGGTCGAGACCCCGGAAACGGTGCTGTAAGCAGTGGAGAGTGGGCCTATAAGCCGAACTATACGCCCGAATTTCGCCGCATTTCGAGCCGAACGGGCGCTGTAACTCTGCAACTAGTGCCGTTTCCCGCCGGGCCTCGTGAGCGGCTGTCTACTGCCCCCCTCTTCGACGTGAACACGGAGAAGTCCTTCTTCGGCCTCGCCTTCGGGCGAGGCGATTCACGTCTTGGGGGGGCGCGGCGCTGATAGGCCTCGCCGGGCCTCGCCTCCGCTGCGCTCCCCCATGAGAGGCGGCAACCGGCGATGATGAACACAGACGGAATCAGACGCAAGCCGGCGGGCGACTCCGACCTTGACCGCGCGGTCGCGTGGTGCGAAGCCAATCCGCTGCAGGCCCTCGAACGCATTCCGCTGGACCCGGCGACGGGCAAGCGCGAGGGCGTTCACCTGCGGTTCCTGTGCCTGGCCCACGCGGAGGAGACCCCCTCGCTCACCGTCACGACGGAGGGCGAGAAGCGGGGGCTCGTCAAGTGCTTCGGCTGCGACCTTCACGGTTGGTTCGGCCTCTGGCGAGCGGTACGGCACCTGAACGGGAAGCCCACACGGGGAGAGGTCGTGGCCTTCTGTCGGGACATGGGGCAGGAGGTCGTCGAGCCGGAGGAGCGCGTCTTCCGTGTCACCGACGAAGACGGCAACCTCGTTGCCGAACACCATCGCGTAGGAGACGGGCCGGGGAAGAAGTTGTGGTGGGTGAAGGACGGTTCCAAGGGGCTGAAGGGCACCAAGGCAACCACGCTCCCGCTGTACGGCGTGCGAGACCTCCTGAGCGCGTCGAGCGATACGGTGGCCTACGTTACCGAGGGCGAGCCGAAGCGCGACGCCCTCGCGGAGCGGGGCCTCGTTGCGGTCGCCACCTACGGCTCGAAGGTCGTGCCCACGAACCACGTCCTGCGCCACCTGCGCAGGTTTCGCCGGGTTGTCTGCTGGGCAGACCGTGACGACCCCGGACGGGAGCACATGCGGCAAGTCGCAGAGAGGATCGGGCCGAACGCCGAGGTCGTGGAGTGGGCCGATGGGCCGGAGGGCGGCGACGCGGTTGACTGGTTCGCGGCGGGCCGGACGGCTGACGAACTCCCCGACGGGCTCACGCTTCTTGACGCGGAACCGACCCCCGCTGAAGTCGTCGAGACCCGACCGATGCTCTGGACCACAGCCGAGGAGCTGGGCGCCAAGATCGGGAGCATTGAGTGGGCATGGAACGGCTGGGTGCCCTTCGGCCTGTTGAGCCTCGTGGCAGGGGCAACCGGCGACGGCAAGAGCGCGTTCGCCCTCGACCTGGCGGCCCGCTTCATCGGCGGCAAGTCGTGGCCGGACGGGACCGCGAACACTGTCCCTCCGGGCGCGCCGGTGCTCGTGTTGGACTCCGAAGGCGCGCAGGCGGTGTGGCGCGACCGCATCTACGCATGGGGCCTGCCGAGGGACAGCATCCTGTTCCCTGGCGACGGGTTCGCGCGTATCATGCTTGACGACCTTGCAGCCCTGGCCGGGGTGAAGGACACCATCCTCCGACGGGGCGTGCGCTTCGTGGTTGTTGACAGCCTTCGCTCGGCGCTGCCGGCAGGCGTGGATGAGAACTCGTCGAGCGTGGCGGCGCTCCTGACGCCGTGGACAGACATGGCCCGCGATACAGGCGCCGCCTTGTGGGTGACTCATCACTTCAACCGACCGCGACAGGGGGAGGCCCGGAACACCTCTCTCCTTGACCGGGTGCGAGGGAGCACGGCGATACCGGCCCTCGGGCGCGTCGTGTTGACCATCGACCACCCGCAACCCGAGACGCGCGAAGAAGACCCGACCATGAGGTTGAGCGTGGCCAAGAGCAACCTCGCGCGCATACCGAAGCCCCTCGGCTTCGAGGTCACGGAGACGGGTTTGGAGTGGTGCGAAGCCCCGGAGCCGGAGAGGCGCGAGACGGCAACGGACAGGGCCGCTGACTACCTGCGGGACGCGCTGCAGAAGAAGCCGGCCCCGCCGGGTGAGCTGATGGACAAGAGGCCCGCGAACGTCTCGCGAGATGCTATCTATGGAGCCAAGAAGCGGCTCCGGATTGTGGAGGTCCGGGACCCCGACAACTGGCGACGGGTGACGTGGGCACTACCGGAGAGGGGGTAGTAGGATGGTAGGAGAGGAAGGAAAGGACAGAAGGAAAGGAAGGGACGGAAAGGACGTAAAGGACGGAAACGATGGCGTCGTGCCTTCTGTCCTTTCCGTCGTTTCCGTCCTTTCCGTGTGTTCCGCAGGCGCAACGACAGGCGCGCGCCGTCCCTGGTCGGGCGGGCGGCGTACTGGCCGAACCGACCGGGGCCAGGGGCCGGAGGGAGGTGCCGGTAGGATGACCACGACGGCGCGGACGGTGCTATGCGAGCGGTGCGGACGCGGGCCAATCGCGCTGGGCAAGCGGTGCGGTTGGTGCGGGCGGAAGGCGCCGAAGGAGGGGGTTCCGGGGCAGGATCGACGGGCTGACGGGAGGGGCGGGAAGTGCGGGAAGTAGTAGACAACAG
>VGFC01000379.1 GCA_016869045.1 Armatimonadota bacterium | reverse complement strand
TATAGCATACTATCTCAACCCTGTCAAGCATAAACTTATACTCTACATGGGTACCAAATCGCAGGCCAATCAGCCCAAAAGCCCCAGATCACAGGCCAAACACCCCCTCAGATCGGGGAACTTCGGTTTAGTCCAGGAGACTCAATATCGCCGTTCGGCGGCTCAAGACCGCACGATGGCGAACCCAATCCCCTCTCCAGCCAGTCCGTTGGCGCACAATAGGGTCTTCGGCGACGGAGGGGCCAAGTCCTTCATCGGGAACATGGCCTCTGTAGGACTCCTGTAGCTAACAAGTCGGTATAACTATGTTTGAGTCTATTGGACTCAGGGTAGAATGGACCCAGATGACAGCCGAGCAGCTTTCCCGCATCGGGATCAGGGAGGTGCCCCAGATGACGACGCTTGTACGAAGGACCCAAAGGCCGGTGCTCGCGCGTGCGTTCCCGGCGGTGGACCGCCTCTTCCAGGACCTGTGGCTGAGCCCGCTGTTCGCGCGGCCGCTGGCGACCGCAGGCGAGCTGACGTGGCAGCCGCGCGTGGACGTGTACGAGAAGGACGGCGAACTGGTGCTGAAGTTCGAGCTGCCGGGCGTGGACAAGGAGCATGTCGAGGTCGTACGCGAGGACGGTCACCTGGTCGTGCGCGCCGAGACCACGCAGGAGGAGGACGTGGAGGAGGAAGGGTATCACCGACGTGAGCGGTTCCATGGCCGCTTCGAGCGGGCGGTCCCGCTGCCGACCGAGGTGCAGGACGAGGAGATCAAGGCGAAGTTCGAGAACGGTGTCCTTGAAGTGCGCGCTCCGAAGAAAGAGCCGGAACCCAGCGGACGCAAGATCGAAGTCCAGTAGCACCCACCCGCCGCAGCAACCGTGAGCGCCACGAGGGCGGCCCGACCACCGGGCCGCCCTCAGACTCTCCCCGGACCTACTGAGTCCCGACAGATGGAGAGACAGTGGGGCGGGCATTCCTGCCCGCCACGGGCCCTGGCGGGCAGGAATGCCCGCCCCACTGTCTCCGTGTTCCCGCGAAGCGCGGTGGGATGGAGGAGACTTCCACCTCCGGGGCGTTCTACGAGGAGGACGCCGGGACGAGGAGCCTTGCACCATGCCCTTTCGTGTCGAGATGTTCCACATCGGGGGACGCTACCCGCAACTGCTCGCCGAGCATCTCCTGAGGATGAGCGGGCTTCCGGTCGTGCAGCACGCGCTTCCGGCCTCGATGCCGATGATCGTGGACGATCCCGCGGACTTCCTGCCGGAGGACATCGGCGGCCCGGAGATCGCCATCGCCGTCAACCTGCACCAGGACATCCTGGTCGATCTCCCCAAGCTACTCGGGCCCCGCGGAGCGCAAGCGCTGATCGCGCCCATCGAGTCGCCCGAGTGGATTCGCCCCGGCCTCATTCACCAGGTCACCAACGAGTGCAGCAAGGTCGGCATGGAGAGCGCCTTCCCCAAGCCCTTCTGCGCGCTGGAGGCCAAGACGCCAGTGCTGCGACGCTTCTGCGAGGAGTACCACATCGGCCGGCCGGAGTTCAGGATCACCGCGCAGGACGGGAAGGTGGCCGCCGCAGAGGTCGTCAAGGGATCGCCCTGCGGCCTGACGCACTGGGTGGCCGAGCGCCTCGTCGGGCACCCGGCCGACGACAGCCTCGAACCCAAGGCCGCCGAGCTGCTGCACCTGCGCCCCTGCCTCGCGACGATGGTGCTCGATACGCAAACCGGCGACACCGTGATGCACGAGTCGATCCGCCTCATGGAGGCGGCCGCGAGGCAGGCACTGGCGAGGGCGCGAGGCAGTGGCTGAGCTTCGCACAAACGCGAGAGCAGTGGGGCGGGCATTCTTGCCCGCCAAGGGGCCAGGGCGGGCAAGAATGCCCGCCCCACCGCTCCCCTATCTCTTACGGACTCGGTAGAGCATGAAGGTCGCGGTTGTGGGCAAGGGCGGCGTCGGGAAGACCACGGTGAGCGCAACGCTCGCGCGCGCGCTGGCCGATGCAGGCCGCAGTGTCTACGCGATCGACGCCGATCCGAACAACTGCCTCGCCTATGCCCTCGGCTTCCCTCCGGAGATCGCCGCGAGGATCCAGCCCCTGTCGGAGATGACCGACCTCCTCGCCGAGCGCGCGGGCGTGAAGCCCGGGCAGGGCGGCATCCACGTGCTCAACCCCGAGGTCCAGGACATCATCGAGGACCACACCGTCGCGCACAGCGGCATCAGGCTGCTCGTGATGGGCACCATCGAGAAGGGCGGCGGCGGCTGCGCCTGCCCAGAGAGCAACACACTCCGCGCGGTCGTCCGCGAGCTCGTGGACCTGCCCGATGACCTGGTGATGGACATGGAGGCGGGCCTGGAGCACCTGGGCCGAGGGACCGCCCGCCACGTGGACGCACTCATCGCCGTCGTCGCGCCCCATGCCTCCAGCGCGCGCACCGTGCTGCGGATCAGGGAGCTGGCCGCCGAGATCGGCCTGCGGCGTCTGGCAGTGATCGCCAACCGGGTCACGACACCCGAGGACCGTGCGCGGATCGAGGAGAACCTGGGCGGCATACCGGTCATCGCCGAGCTGGGGCAGTACGAGGGGCTCGAATCGGACTGCACACACGACACCGAGGCCGGGCGCCGGCTATTGGCGGACTTGGCCGCGCAGCTACCGGCCATCGAGGCGGCTGTGACGGCCTAGCGTGGCATGGGCGGCTCGCCCATGAGCGGGGTGGCGCCGTCCTGCATCGGCGAGCCGCCGATGCCACAAGGAGCGCCGATGCACACGACCATCGCGGTGACGGGCAAGGGGGGCGTCGGCAAGACGGCGACGTCCGCGCTGATCGTGCGCGCGCTGCTTGATGCGGGCGAGGAGTCTCTGCTTGCCATCGACGCCGACCCGAACCTCAACTTCGACGCCGCGCTCGGCCTGAAGGCCACGGAGTTTCTCGGCTGCATCCGCGAGGAAGCCCTCGAGAAGCAGGAAGACCTGCCGGCGGGCATGACCAAGACCGACTTCCTCACCTACCGCGCGCAGGAGGCGATCCTCGAGACCGACCGCTTCGACTTCCTGGCGATGGGCCGCCCCGAGGGACCGGGCTGCTACTGCTACGCGAACAACGTCCTGCGCCGCGCGATCGACAACCTCGCGAAGGCCTACGACTACCTCGTCGTCGATTGCGAGGCGGGCCTGGAGCACTTCAGCCGCCGCACGACCGGCGACATCGACGTGCTCTTCGTCCTCACCGACAGCAGCCTGCGCTCCGCCGACACCGTCTTCCGGGTGATGGACCTCGTCGAGGACCTGAAGACCCACGTGGGCAAGACCCTCGTCGTCGTCACCCGCGCGAGCGAAGTGCCTCAGCCCATCCGTCAGCGCGCCGCCGAGCATGGCATCGAGATCGCCGGCACCATTCCCGATGACACCGAGATCCGCGACCTCGACGACTCCGGTGAGGCGCTGCTCAACGTCTCGCCCGGCAACGCGGCGCTGCAGTCGGTCAAGGGGCTGCTTCAGCAGGCAGGAGTGCTCAAGGCCGCCGTCGCATGACCCTCCGCAGGTGATCCGTGACCAGCGTCGCTGGCTTGAAGGGGAACGCCCCGTGCTCAGCGAAGTTGGGTAGCGACGAAGCCAAGAGCCGTCCAGCCTCCCGTGGGGATGTCCTGCCTGATGAGCCACACCGTAGTCGCGTACGAGGACGAGGACGTACAGCTCTACTGCGGCGACGCTCGCGACATGGCCGAGCTGTCTGCGGATAGCGTCGACCTCATCGTCACCAGCCCCCCGTACTGGACGATCAAGAACTACCGGCACGAGCAGCAGATCGGCTTGGGGCAGTCCTACGAGGAGTACCTGGAGCAGCTCGCGCTCGTCGGCCGGGAGATGCACCGGGTGCTGCGCGACGGGCGCTTCCTGTGCTGGGTGATCGGCACGCACGTCTCGGACGGCGAGCTGAAGCACATCCCGGCCGAGTCCATCCGGATCTTCGGTGAGATCGGCTTCGTGCTCCGCAAGGAGTTTGTCTGGACCAAGCCCAAGGGCACCCAGGGCCTATGGCAGCGCGGCACCACGCAGTTCCTGAAGAGCAAGCCCTACCCCGGCCAGGCGAACATCAACATCCAGCACGAGTTCATCCTCGTCTTCCAGAAGCCCGGCGACTTCCCCGTCCGCGAGGAACACCGCCTCGACGAGGCCTTCATCAAGGAGACCGCCTGGAGCGCCTGGGAGCTCCCCGTCTCGCAGGTCAAGGGCCACCCCGCGCCGTTCCCCCTCGACTTGCCAGCCCGTCTTGTCCAGCTGTTCTCATACCCCGGTGACATAGTACTGGACCCCTTTGCGGGCACGGGTACGACCCTCGTCGCTGCTCGTCGCCTCGGTCGACGAGGTGTCGGCTATGACATCAGCCACGCGTACTGCCAACTAGCGACGGCGCTGATACGGGTGGAGACCTCGCAGCTGCTGCTCGTGGGGGGATAGAATTGCCGACCGCCCAGCCGTATACCCTTTGGTACGCTGACGCCAAGACCGCGGCCGTCTGGCTGGCCCACCACACGGTGCTGAAGGACCTGGGCTGCACGCTCAAGCGACTCCCGCTGGGAAGGCCCAGCTTCCCGCAAGTCCCACGCTCGCTGCAGCAGATCCTCTACCTGGACCGGCCTGATCTCGTCGTCACCTTCGGTCCGACGGATGAGCCTGTTGTGGCTGTTGAGGTCTGCGCCGAGGCGCCCACCGGCCACAACTTCCTGCAGCGCTTCGCTCGCGTCGTCGCCTGCGCGGGGCAAGGCGTTCCGTTCGCCTACATCTTCCCTGAGCGCAAGCTGATCACGCGCGGGAGCAGCCGTAAGTGGGACGAACTCAACCCAGTCATCCTGCGCGGACTTCTGCGTGTCGCACGCATTCACAACACGCCTGTCATGGGGTTCCTGTGGCCTGCAGATAAGAAGCGAGGTGCCGCGGCGCAAGGCTGCCTGGTGTGCTGGGGGGACGAGACGCTGCCGGCTCCTAACGAGCCTGAGGTGAGGAGCCTCTTCGGCTTCATCAACTCGGTCCTCGGTCTACACGCCCAGCACGCGGACCCCGCGACCATGCTCGTCTCGTTGGAGTGGGAGGACAGGGAGACGGTTCTGTGGAAGCGGTTCCACGCGCGTGGCGGCGGAGGGAAGCAATGGTCCCCCCTGACCGCGTGCGAGACAGTCCGCACCAAGCATCTCTCCCGCCATCTAGGGCGAAGGCTTCCGCGTCTGCCAGCTCACATGCGCGGGCGCGACGAGACGGTAGTCTACGCCAACGACAGCGCCACCTTCCGGGGTGACCCCTACGCTGGTGCGCTCGTTGCGGTTGACTACCTCACCTGCCGGTCGGGCCCTACACCTGCACACCGCTCGCGGAACCTCTGTGTGTGGTTCCGGGGAGCCTCGATGGCGCAGTTGGCGAAGCTGTGCCAGGGCTTCCACCGGACCCACTGCCCCCTCCGTTGGGAAGAAGCCAAGGCCCGGGCGAACGAGTACTACACGCTCCACCTGCGCGACGGGTGCCGGTACACGAAGCAGAAGGAGGTCCGCATCCTCTGCTATTTCGCGGACCTACTCGCCTTCAGCGATGGGGTCGTGTTCTGATGGACGAGGAGGCCGTGACCCAAGCGGTTGCGCTCCACTTGCGCTCGTGTGGGTGGCGTGTCCACTCCAAGCACTATCCGGGTGCGCAGGGCGGCGTGCGGCTCGCCGACGACTCGGGCGGGTCAGTTGTGCCAGACATCGTCGCCAGTTGGCCTGCTGGCGGCATCCTCATCGTCGAGTCAAAGGCGGCATTCAGTAGTGCGGACTGCGGGAAGGTACGGTCCACAGTGCACGATACGGACTACGCGGTCGCGCGCCGCGGGCTGGAAAGGCGCTACGCGTTGTCCGGTACGTGGTGGGCAGCCCATGCATTCGGCGAGGGGTCGGTTGGCGACGTGCCCGCTGGCGTCATCCTTCTCCGGGTGACAACCTGCGGCATCGAGGTGCACAATGCCCCCTTCGGCTTTCCTCTGCTGGCGGTCGAGGAGCGGTGACGCCCGCGGCAGTGCCTGTGCGCCGTCAGCCCCGCGGCAGCCGAAGGCCAGCTGTGTGTTCCAGAGACCTGGGCGACGAGGGTTGGCCATTTGCGTCCACGGGCTCCATCACCATCGCTGGCCGCCCGTACCTCGTTACCAGGATGCGTTCTCCCGTCTTCTCGACGCGACGTACCACGGCCTCGAGGTGCCGGCGCACGTAAGTCGCGGACATGACTTGGTCCACCTTCATGAGTAGCGCACCTCCCTCAGAACAGCCGCTCCCGTTGGGATTGGAGAACCTCTGCCACCGCGTCCGCCACGTCTCCTGCGATGACTCCCCTGTCCGATAGCCTCTCTGCTGCGAGGTCGCCGGCGGCGCCGTGGTAGTAGACGCCGGTGACGGCGGCGGCGAGGGGAGCGCTGCCGCCGGCGAGGAGGGCGCCGAGGATGCCGGCGAGCACGTCGCCGGTGCCGCCGGTGGCGAGGGCGACGGAGCCGGTCGGGTTGAGCCAGGCCTCGCCGTCGGGGGCGGCGATGACGGTGCCGGCGCCCTTCAGGACGATCACAGCGCCGGTGGCCTTTGCCACTGAGCGCGCGCAGCCGAGCCGGTTGCGCTGGACCTCCTGGATGGAGGACCCGCAGAGGCGGGCCATTTCGCCCGGATGCGGCGTGAGGAGGGTCGGGACGCCGCGGGGGCGATCGAGTTTGAGGTCTAGCGCGAAGAGCGCGTCGGCGTCGATGACGAGGGGCTTCGCGCAGCGGCAAAATATTTCGCGCGTAAAATATTTTGCCTGCCGTTCGCGACCGAGGCCCGGGCCGAGGACGACGGCGTCGGCGGACTCGACCAGGCGCAGTGCTTCGCCGATCGAGGCTTCACCGAGGGTGGCGGACTCGGTCTCCGGCAGCGGGCGGGTCATGGCCTCGGTGAGCTTGACTTCGAGGATCGGGTTCAGGCTGCTCGCGCAGCCGACGGTGACGAGGCCGGCTCCCGCCCTCAGGGCGCCCTGAGCCGCGAGCGTCGGCGCGCCCGTGAGGCCCGGCGAACCGCCCAGGATGACGACGCGCCCGCAGTCGCCCTTGTGTGCGGCGGGATCGCGGCGGGGGAGCATCGCCCGCGCGTCGCAGGCGGTGGTCAGGTTCGTGCGCAGGCGCTCGTCTTCGAGCAGCGCGCGGGGAATGCCGATGTCGGCGATGCGGATGTCGCCGCAGTGCGCGCGAC
>VGFC01000378.1 GCA_016869045.1 Armatimonadota bacterium | reverse complement strand
GCGCAGCAACCTGAGATAGTGGGACGCGTAGAGGTCTTCTTCCAACGCACAAGTCACCCGTACACGGCGTATCCGGCAAAGGGAAAGGCGTATTCCCCGGCCCCCGCCCCGGACCTCTTTGGCTCCGCCCCTCCCGCTTCAGCGCTCCTCCGGTTCCCCGGAGGGAAGCTCGACGATCTCGAACCAGTACCGGCCGAGAGTGCGGACCAGCTCGACGAGGGCTTCGAAGGTAACGGGCTTCGTGATGTACGAGTTGACGCCCAGGTCGTAGGACCGGTAGATGTCCTCCTCCGCCTGGGAAGTGGTGAAGACGACGATCGGGATCTGGCGAAGGCCCGCCTCGGCCTTGATCTCCGCCAGAGCGGCGCGACCGTTCTTGCCCGGCATGTTGAGGTCCAGGAGGATGAGCCCGGGCCGCGGGGCCGCCTCGGGGTCGGCGTACCGGCCGCGGCGGTGGAGGTAGTCGATCAACTCCTCGCCGTCGCACACGAAACGTAGCTCGTTGGCCAGCCGGCTCTCCTGGAAGGCCTCGCCGATGAGCATCCGGTCGTCGGCATCGTCCTCAGCGATCAGGATCAGAATCGGCTTCCTCGGCTTAGTCATGATCGGCCTCCTCCTGGACTTGCCGGATCGGCAGCAGGACGGCGAACGTGGACCCTTCACCCGGCACGCTCCGAGCCGTGAGGCTGCCTCCGTGGCGCTCGGCGACGCGCCGGCAAATGGCCAGCCCCATGCCGGTGCCCTCGTATTCGGTGCGCGAATGGAGGCGCTGAAAGACGCCGAAGATGCGCTCCGCGTGCTTCGCCTCGAAGCCGATCCCGTTGTCCTCGACGGTGATCCGGCAGAACGGCCTCGGCGCACCGCCGCGAACGGGGTCCGGGTCCGGCAGGTCTACCGTCTCCCCAGTGATCCTCACCAGCGGCTCCACGTCCGCTCGGCGGAACTTCAGGGCATTGCCGACGAGGTTCTGGAAGAGCTGGCGCATCTGCGAGGGGTCGGCCTCGATCGTCGGCAGCGTCCCGACCTCGACGCGCGCCCCGGTCTCCTGGACGCGCACCTCCAGATCGGACAGGACGCCTCGCAGGACTTCGTCGAGGTCTACCGACTCGAAGGGCCGGCCCTTGGTGGTCACGCGGGAGTAAGCCAGCAGGTCGTTGATGAGCCCCTGCATGCGGCGGGCCGCGCTCTGCATCCGCGCGAGGTAGTCGCGGCCCACCTCGTCCAGCGCGTCTTGTGCCTTGGCTTCCAGGCGGTCGCCGAAGGCGGTGATCTTGCGCAGCGGCTCCTGGAGGTCGTGCGAGGCGACGTAGGCGAACTGCTCGAGTTCCAGATTCGAACGCTGCAGCTCGGCGGACAGCCGCTCGAGCTGCTCCTCGGCCAGCTTGCGCCGCGAGATGTCGGTGATGACCGCGAAGCTGCCGCGGTAGGTGCCGTCCGGATCGCGCAAGGGCCGCGGCGAGACGATGGTGTGGACCTGCCGCCTCGAACGGCTGGTCCACGCGACCTCGTAAGAGCCGCTCTCGCCTCGCCGTCGGCGTTGCAGTTGGTCCGCCAAGATGGCGCGGTTGACCTCGTCCATGTACTCGCCCGGCGGGCGGCCCAGCAACTCCTCCTGGGTGTAGCCGAGCATCCGGGCCATGGTGGGGTTCACGTACGTGAAGTGGCTGTCGGCATCCAGAACGGAAAGACCCTCACTCATCCTCTCGACGAGTTCCCGGAAGCGCTCCTCGCTATGGCGCAGGGCCTCCTCGATGCGCTCGCGGGTCTCGACCTCCCGCTGCATATCTGCATTGGCCTTGGAAAGGTCGGCGGTGCGCTCGGCCACTACTCGCTCCGCCCACTCGGCTCGGCCGACAACGGCAGAGAGGTACGCGGCCGCGAGCAGTGTGAGCAGGAGTCCCGCAATGGCAACCCGCCACACCCCCCACGATCGTGTAGCAGCCGCGTAGCGCCGGGTCGCCGTGCAGACGAGGGACCATTGCTGTCCGGCGACGGTCAGCTTGGCGGTGTACCGCAGGTATCCGATCCGGCCGACGCTCGGGTTGGCGCCGGCCGCGTCTGTCGAGTAGACGACCGCCGGCTCCCGGTTGGCGAAACTGGGTGAGTCGTACCCTCGCACCTCGATCCCGCTCACCCCGCTGTCGGTAACCGCCTCACTGATGAGGTCCTGCATCCGGAGCAGCCCGATGAGGAAGCCCATGAGCCTCCGCTCCTGCGGCGGCTTGCGGGCCTCCTCGGGCTCGTCGTGGCGGTACACTGCCAGAACAACCGCCAGGACTGGGGCGCGGCCTGCGCCCGGGACGAGCATCCCCCCGTTGAACGCTGTAGGCCCGCCGGTCTCCCGAGCGGTGTCGAAGGCGCCCGCCACGGCGCGGTCGGTGCTCACGTCCAGGCCAAGGAGCGTCTCGTGCCCACGAAGGGGCTCGACGTACCACACAGGGCAGTAGACGTCGCGGGCGGGAGCCACCACCAACCGGCCCGCGTCGTCGCGGTCGTAGATGCGCAGGCCCGAGAGATCGTCGGCGGCTGCTCCAGCCTCGAGCGCGGCCCGCTCGTCACGCGGCACGTAGGGGGCCCAGATCAGCGCTTCCACGGCGGGGCGCCGACGGGGGATGTCACGCCCGAACTCGGTGAACTCGGGGCGCTCAACCAGCTTGGAGGCGTCGTAGAACCGCCGGATGGACCGCAGTTCCTCGATGTACAGGTCGCAGTCCCGTTGGCAGGCGGCGACCGGACGGGAGGCGGTCTCGGCGAACGCGATACAGGCACGGCTTCGCTCGAGCCGCCACACCTCGTAGCTTGCCACGGCGGTGATGGTCAGGCCCAGCAGGAACACCAGCAAGGCCACGACTCGGAAGCGCCCGCCCCGTGCGGGACGCATCTGCGTACGGGCTGGCGTCGGGTCCGCCATGACCCCTCACCCCCTTCCCGGACGGCCTATTCGCCCAGGTACGCTGCCCTCACCTCCGGGCTGGCCTCGAGGTTCGCAGCAGTGTCTGCGAGCACGATGCGGCCGGTCTCCAGGACATATCCCCGGTCGGCGACGCGCAGCGCCATGTGGGCGTTCTGCTCTACCAGGAGAATCGTCACGCCGCGGCGTTGGATGTCGGCAATCACGCCGAAGATCGTCTGAACCAGCGTCGGCGCGAGGCCCAGAGAGGGTTCATCGAGGAGCAGCAGCTTCGGTCGGCTCATCAGCGTGCGGCCGATGGCGAGCATCTGCTGCTCGCCGCCGGAGAGCGTGCCCGCGCGCTGCGTGCGCCGCTCCCGGAGGCGGGGGAACAACTCGAACACCTCCTCGAGAGCCTCGCGAACGCGCTGCCTCCCGCGCACCAGGTAGGCGCCCATCTCGAGGTTCTCCAGGACCGTCAACCCCGCGAACACGCGGCGCCCCTCGGGAACCTGGCCGATCCCTCGCGCCACGATGTCGTGCGGCGCGACCTTCGCCAGGGAGGCGTTCTCGAACAGCACCTCGCCGGAGGTCGAGCGGACGAGGCCGGACACGAGGCGCAGCGTGGTGGACTTGCCCGCACCGTTGGCGCCGATCAGCGTGACGATCTCCCCCTCCGCGATCTCCAGGGAGACATCGTGAAGGGCCTGGATCGGGCCGTAGTGCACGTCCACCTTGCGTAGGACCAGCATCTCAGTGAACCGGCTCCCCCAGGTAGGCCTCGATGACGGCCGGGTCGCGGGCGATCTCCTGCGGCGTTCCGGCGGCGATCTCTCTTCCGTAGTTCAGGACGACGACACGATCGGATACGCCCATGACGAGCTTCATGTCGTGCTCGATCAGCAGAATCGTGAGCGAGTATCGCTCGATCAGTGAGCGGATCAGCCCCATCAGATGTTGCGTCTCAGCCGGGTTCATGCCGGCGGCCGGCTCGTCGAGAAGCAGTAGCCGCGGCCCCGTAGCCAGCGCGCGGACGATCTCCAGCCGCCGCTGCTCGCCGTAGGGCAGCCCACCTGCCAGTTCCCCCGCCCGCGCCTCCAGCCCGAACACGGCCAGCAGCTCCATCGCGCGTGCCTCGAGGCGGCTCTCGGTAGCCGCCCAGGTTCGGCTGCGTGCGGCGGCGCGCAGCAGGTCGTAGTCCCCATCCTGGTGCATCGCGGCGCGGAGGTTGTCCAGCACCGTGATGCCTTTGAACAGGCGGATGTTCTGAAACGTGCGTCCGACCCCGAGCTTCGCGACCCGATGTGGGGCCAGACCCGCAATGTCGCGCCCGGCGAGGCGAATGCCCCCTGAGGCGAGCGGGTAGACGCCCATGATCGCATTGAACACGGTCGTCTTCCCGGCGCCGTTCGGCCCGATGAGGCTGACCAGCTCCTGCGGGGCCACGTCGAGCGTGAGGTCATCCACGGCTGTGAGTCCGCCGAACCGAACCGTACACGACGCGAGTTCGAGGAGAGCAGACTCAGCCACGGGACGCCCCCTCCTTGCGGCGGGGGAGCACGGCCTGCAGCACGCGCTCGCGCCGCAGGAGCATCACGGCAATCAGGATCGCGGCGTAGATGACCATGCGCGGGTCGGTCTGCAGGTGCAGGAGGTCCTTGACCTGCCTCAGCCCCTCGGGCAGGAACGTCACCGCGGCGGCGGCGATGGCGACGTTGCGCAGCTTCCCCCCGCCGAGCACGACGATCAGCACCAGCTCGATGGACTTCATGAAGTCGAAGCTGCGCGGGTGGATGAACTGCGTGTAATGCGCGTACAGGCAGCCGGCCACACCGGCAAAGAAGGCCCCGATGACGAAGGCGGAGGTCTTATAGTGGGCGGAATCGATGCCCAGGGCCTCCGCCGCCGTCTCGTCCTCGCGGATCGCCAGCAGCGCCCGCCCGTGGATCGAGTTCCCGATGTTGCGCAGGGCTGCGACCGTGACCACCGCCGCCCCGAACACCAGAAACAGGGTGGAGTACTGCGGCACGCCCTTCAGCCCCGTGGCGCCGCCGACGGCCTCCACGTTGAGCAGGACCACCTTGATGATCTCCCCGAAACCCAACGTGGCGATGGCCAGATAGTCTCCGCGCAGCCTTAGTGAGGGCAGCCCGACCACAAGCCCTCCCACCGCCGCCGCCACTCCGCCCAGCAGCATCAGTCCCATGAGGTAGGCCGACACCACCAGCGGCCCGCAGGGCTGGTCGGCGTACGGCGCAAGCCAGGTCTTGCCGTACGCCACCGAGACCCATGCCGACATGTACGCGCCGATGGCCATGAAGCCGGCGTGCCCGATGGAAAACTGGCCCGCGACGCCGTTGACGAGGTTCAGGCTGGACGCGAGGATGATGTTGCACGCGGCGAACACGAGGATCTGCAAGAGGTACGCGTTCAGCAGCCGCGGCAGGCCAACGTTGACCAGCAGCAGCACCGCGGCAACGCCGGCGTAAAGCCCAAGCCGAGGCAGGTAGTGAGACCAGGCCGGGGGCGTGCTCACATGCTAGACCTTCTCCCTGGTAGGTCGCCCGAGCAGTCCGGCCGGCCGGACCAGCAGCACGAGGATCAGCACGGTGAAGGCGACGGCATCCCGTAGCGTGGAGCCGCTGAGTGTCTCGGTGGAAGAGAGGGGGATCGTCACGCTGCTGACGCCCGTCTCGACCAACCCCATGAGCAAGGCCCCGAGCATCGCGCCCGGGATGCTGCCGATGCCGCCAAGCACGGCGGCCACGAAGGCCTTGATCCCAGGCATGAAGCCCATCAGCGGATCGGCGGTGCCATAGTAGACGCCGTAGAAGACCCCACCGGCCCCGGCGATCGCGGACCCCAGGCAGAACGTGAACGAGATGACTCGGTCGGTGTTGATGCCCATGAGTTGGGCGGCCTGTCGGTCCTCGGACACCGCTCGCATGGCCTTCCCGATCTTGGTGCGGGACACGATGAGGCTCAGGCCGATGAGGATGGCGGCAGTCGCGGCCAGAATCACCAACTGCTGCTCGGTCACAACCAACCTCGCGTGCTCCTTCAACCACGGGATCGGCGTGGGCTCAATGGCCGGAGGGTAGGGGTTGGGCGCAGCGCCGACAGTGAGCATCCCGATGTTCTGCAGCAGCAGCGAGACGCCGATGGCGGTGATCAGCGCCGCCAGCCGCGGGGCGTTGCGCAAGGGCCGATAGGCCCCGCGCTCGATCACCATGCCCAGCAGCGCCGCCCCCAGCATCGCGACCAGCACCGCCGCCGCGAAGGGCAGGTGGAACACGCTGAGCGCCGCGAGGCCGACGAACGCTCCCACCATGAACACTTCGCCATGGGCGAAGTTGATCAGCCTCAGGACGCCATACACCATCGTGTAGCCCAAAGCAATAAGGGCGTACACGGCACCCAGCGAGATGGCGTTGACGAGTTGCTGAAGCATGGTAGGGAAGGTCTCGGGTCTCAGGTCTCACGTCTCAGGTTGCCGGCGGTGGCTGCAGGCCTCACCGCGGGCCCGGCCCGCAACACGAGACCTGAGACCCGAGACCTGAGACGCTACTCTGGAGGCATCGTCTTGACGAAGGTCTGCTTGCCGTCCTTGACGGTCAGGATGGTGGCTGCCTTCTTGGCGTTGCGCTTCTCGTCGATGGTGATCTTGCCGGTGACGCCGTCGAAGTTGCTGACCTTCGCCAGAGCGTCGCGCACGGCGGTCCGATCCTCGACCCCGGCGGCCTCGATGGCCTGGGCGACGATCCGGATGGCATCGTAGGCGCACGCGGCCAGCGCGTCGGGGACCTCGTTGTACTTCGCCTGGAAGTTCTTCACGAACTCCTGGACCACCGCATTCGGGTCGTCCTTGCTGTAGTGGTTGGAGAAGCAGCCGCCCTCGGCCGCCTTCCCCGCGATCTCCACCAGCTTCGGCGAATCCCACCCGTCGCCGCCGATGAACTTCGCCGTCATCCCGAGCTGCCGCGCCTGGGAGAGGATGAGCGACACTTCCCCGTAGTAGCCCGGGACGTAGACGACGTCCGGGTTCAGGTCCTTGAACTTCGTCAGCTGGGCGCGGAAATCGCGGTCCCCCTGGTTGTACGACTCCTCGGCGAGGATCTTGCCGCCGGCCGCCGTGAAGGTCTCGCGGAAGACCTTGCTCAGGCCCTTGGAGTAGTCGCTTGCGATGTCCGAGAAGATGGTCGCCGTCCTGGCCTTGAGGTCCTCCGCCGCATACCGCGACATCACCACGCCCTGGAAATCATCGGTGAAGCACACCCGGAAGATGTAGTCGCCGGTCTCGGTGACCGCCGGGTTTGTGGAGGAGGGCGTGACCATCGGCGTCTTGGCCGCCTGGCACT
>VGFC01000377.1 GCA_016869045.1 Armatimonadota bacterium | reverse complement strand
CTGTCGCCCCTTCGGGGCTCAAGAGGGGAGGGGGGCCCTGGTCCGTGGGCTTCGCCCACGGCTATCCATCCTCTGCCCCTTCGGGGCAGAGATACGCTGTTCGCCCCGTCAGGGGCGAAGGAGGAGTGGAACCGGCTGGTCCGTGGGCTTCGCCCACGGCTATCCATCCTCTGCCCCTTCGGGGCAGAGATACGCTGTTCGCCCCGTTAGGGGCGAAGGATGAGTAGCCACGGGCGCAAGCCCGTGGAACCGGCTGTCTCGTGTGAACCTTGGCATGTTCTGTCGCCCCTTCGGGGCTCAAGAGGGGAGGGGGGCCCTGGTCCGTGGGCTTCGCCCACGGCTATCCATCCTCTGCCCCTTCGGGGCAGAGATACGCTGTTCGCCCCGTCAGGGGCGAAGGAGGAGTAGCCACGGGCGCAAGCCCGTGGAACCGGCCGCCTCCACCCTCCCTCAAGCCCCGCAAGGGGCGACAGAACCACTACAATCACGGGAGACAGGCCACTAGCTTGCCGTTACCCGGTCTGGAAGAGGAGGACGTGTCCCTCGCGGTCGCCGATGGCAGTCCGGTTGCCGCCGGGCGAGACCGCAAGGGCCGCGACATCGGGGAGATCCAGAGGCACAACGTACTCCGTGCGCGCGGGTCCGTCCGGCAGCATCCCGGCGACGGCGCCGTCGCGGGTGGCGGCAAAGAGGATGCCGGCGCCACGGGGATCGTAGGCGAACACCGGGTCCTCGCCGGCGCGGCGCTGCCAGTCGATCTGCGCGGTCGTCTGGTGCGTGTCAAGGTCCCAGATACGGAGATCGCCGTCGAGTGCGGCCGAGGCGACCCGAGCGCCATCGGGCGAGTAGGCCACCCAGAAGCCGGGCTGGGCATGGCCGAGCAGCTCGGCCTCCGCGGCGAGTCCCATCCCCGACCACAGGCGTACGGCGCCGCTGGAGCCGATGCTCGCCACATGCTGACCGTCGGGGCTGAAGGCGACGGCATTGATGCGCGGCGCGTCCTCCGGCTGCCACTCGGCGCGCGTTCGGGCCATTCCGACGCCGGTGGCTACGTCCCACAGCGTCAACACGCCCTCGGCCGAGCCGGTCACGGCCAAGCGCCCGTCGAGCGAGTACGCGAAGGCGGTGACCTCCGCCAGGCCGTGCAGGATGGTGGTGGACATCGGGAGCTGCTGGGGTCGGTCCACCTCCACGGTCATCCGGAGCCGGAGGTCGGGATCGTCGAAGAAGTGCAGGTAACCACCGAGAAGCCAGACCCCCGGGTTGAGCGTGACCCCCTGCGCTGTCTCGACCGCCACGTGCGAGTTGGACAGGCAGGTATTGTGCACAACGGCCAGCCCGCGGCCGTCCGGCGCGAACAGGGCGCCCGTCTCCCCCGGCCAGCCGCGGGGCATTCCGGAGACGTTCGTCAGCCGCCACCGGCCGGTCTCCCAGGCCTCGCGCCCCAGCGGGCAGAAGGGCCAGACGATCACGCCCAGGCTGGTGGAGAGCAGCTCGGGATAGGCCCACTCCCAGGTCACGTCCCCCGTGGCGAGGTCGAAGACACGCACCTCATCCTTGCGACTCGTCAGGGCCAGGAAGCGGGTGTTCGGGGAGAGGGACAAGAACCGGCAGCCATCCGGGTCCTCAAGGCGCAGGAAGGGGGCCCGAAAGGACGGAAGCCCGGGAAGCGGAACACCCCCAGCCACAGCATCGGCCGGTAGGGGAGAGGCCTCCTCATCCTGCGCGAGGGCAAACGGCACGAACAGCATCAACGCGACAGACACGGCTGAAGACGCGGTAATCGAGCGGCGGTGCCTCCCCTTCATCGTTACACCTCGCAGTGCCAGAGCTGACGGGCGCCGAGGGCGGCAAGTCCGTTGCAGTGCAGTACGGTATAGAGATTCGACGCGAGGAGCAGAATCTCCTACCGGCGGTAGTGAATTCTCGGGGGGCTGTGACCAGCGTCGCAGGCGGCTGACCGCAGGAGGCCCCCTGCACCAGCCTGTTGACATCAAGGCGTCAACCGGGGCATCTTGAAGGCATGAGAACGACGCTGACTCTCGATGACGATGTGGCGGCCATGGTCGAGCGTCTGCGCGCTCGCCCGGGGGCTCGGATGAAGCGGATCCTGAACGAGGCCCTCCGTCGCGGACTCGCGCAGATGAGTTCGCCGGAGCCGACGCGCACCCCCTACCGGACGCCCTCCACGTCACTGGGCCGCTGCCTGGTGGGCAGTCTGGACGACACCGCCGAAGTGTTGGCCGGAGCCGAGGGGGAGGACTTCCGCTGATCCTGGAGCGCGCGTCCACTGCGTCAGACGCGATTCGGTAGGTTGTAGGAGCGGCTTCAGCCGCGATGCCGTGGGTGTAGGGGCGCCGCGTACAGCGCTATCGCGGCTGAAGCCGCTCCTACAACCCATCGAGTCACGTCTAACACACCACTAGAGGCAAGTCCCGCCTACGAATAGCGAAGGGCGAGGGTAGGGCATGATCGAGCTGAAACCGTCGGAGCAGAGCGCATTGGCGCGCGCCATCGAGGAGCTCGACCGGCGTCTGGCGCCCTTGTGGGACATGGTGGGGGTCGGGCTGTGGACGTGTTCGCCGCCGGTGTACCTGCGGCTGGAGTTCCAGTACATCCGTGCAGCGAGGGAACGGGCGCTGTTCCTCGTGTCGGGGGTGAGCTGGCCTGGCGCGGGCCAGGGGGTCGAGCTGATGCTCACGAAGCACGTGCACAAGCCCGAGGACTACACCGGGCCGTATGGGGGCTTCGGGACCGATGTGAACGTACGCGGCGTGGGCTGTGGGCTCGGGCTGTCAGGCACCTTCCCGCCGGGACTCGGGCTGCCGGTCGGCGCCAGCATCGGCCTCAGCAGCCCGGGCGCCAGCCTGTGGGTCGGGGAGTACCGGCACCTGGGCGCGTGGTAACGAACGAACCATTGGGGTCACGTCTCCAAACCTCAATCTTCGCCCAAGAGGCCAGCAGGACGACGCGGCGAGCGCGAGACGAGGACTAAGGTTCAAAGACGTGACCCCGGTCGAGGCGGAGCAGGATGTCGGCGAGCTGCCGGGCTTCGTGGGCGCTGTGAGTCACGTGGAGGGCGGTGACGCCCTGCTGTCGCTGAGTGGTCTTGAGTAGGAGCCCCGTCTGCTCGCGCGTCTCGTCGTCGAGGGCGGAGAGCGGCTCGTCGAGCAGCAGCACGGCCGGGCGGGCCGCGAGAGCCCGGGCGAGGGCGACGCGCTGACACTCGCCGCCGGAGAGGCCAAGCGGGCGGCGATGGAGCAGGTCGACAAGTCCAAGGGGCTCGGCGAGTTCGGTGACGCGCGCCTGGATGTCGCGGGCGGACCACCGCCGCAGACGCAGGGCAAACGCGATCTGCTCGCGGACCGAGAAGGTCGGGAAGAGAGCGCCGTCCTGCGGCACATATCCCACACCTCGGCGCCCCGGGGGCTCGTCGGTCACGTCACGCCCCGCGATGAAAACGCTGCCCGCCTCGAGGCTCCGCAGGCCACAGATGATCTCCAGCAGCGTCGTCTTCCCACAGCCCGTGCGCCCCATCAGGACGCCGTAGGCCCCAGATGGCACGCTGAACGAGACGTCGTCCAGGCGGAAACGGCCGACGCTGTGCTGAACGCCGCGTAGCTCGATCATGCGCGCTCGCCTGCCAGGCGGATTCCGACCAGAACCAGCATCGCCGCGGCGACCATGAGCACGCTCACGGCCACCGCGGCCTCCAGGTTGCCGACGCTCAGCTCGAGCCAGACGGAGGTCGGCAGGACCTCCGTCTTCATCCGCGTCGCACCGGCGAACACCAGGATGGGGCCAAACTCCCCGAAGCTCCGCGCCCAGGCAACGCCGGCGGCGGCCAGCATCCCGCGGTAGGCAGCCGGCAGCGTGACCGACCAGATAGCGCGCGCCCGCGAGCAACCGAGGGTCATCGCGACATCCTCGGGGCGCGGGGAGAGGTGATCGAAGGTGGCGCGCATGGTGCGGATGGCGAAGGCGGCGGCAATGACGAACTGCGCCAGCACGATGCCGGCGACGGTGTAGGTGAAGGGCACCACGCGCTCGACGAACTGCCCGAGGGGCGTCTGAAACAGGATCAGCAGGCACAGCCCCACTACCATCGGCGGCAGGACGATGGGGATGTCGAGCGCGGCATCGAGAATCGGCTTCCCGCGGAACGCCCCGCGCGCCAGGAGATAGCCGATCGGGACGGCCACAGCCAGCGAGAGCAGGGCGCTGAGGGTGGAAGTGGTGAGGCTGAGGCCGATGGCATGGCGAATCTCGCGGGAGGCCAGTGACTGAAGCACTCTCCACGGCGGGCTGTGCACCGCCGTCGCCGCCAACATCCCCAGCACCAGAGCCAGGTAGAGCGCAACCACCGCGGAGAGCGCCAGCCACAGGCCGGAGATGCGACGACGTCGCCTGGAGAGCGGTTGGCTCTCAGTGGAGACCGGCATCGCTCACCCCTTTGCTTACGGCTCCACCCCGCGCCAGCCGGCTGGAAGCCCGCGCTCCCAGCGGTTGGCTCTCAGTGGAGACCGGCATCGCTCACCCCTTTGCTTACGGCTCCACCCCGCGCCAGCCGGCTGGAAGCCCGCGCTCCCAGGTGGACGGCCTGCGCGCCGCCGTTGCCGCGCAGCCACTTGGGGAGCTTGATCTCATCGCTGCGAATCGGCTGTTCCTCGCCGCGCCAGCGGAATCCCGCCTCCTCGAAGCGCGTGTGGTTCTCCCGGAAGTAGCTGAGCAGTCGCCCGGCGAGCTGCCGATGGTGCGAGGTGGGGCGGATGGCGAAGGGCTGCATGGCCTTCGCGCCGGGGTGATGGATAGGCACGACCTGCAGGTATTTCTCGACCGGAGCCGCGTTGACCAGGTACACGACCGCCGCGTCCAGCGCCCCGGCCCGCATCTGGTTGATGAGGAAATCCGCGGTCGGCACCTCGACGCTGACGTTCTTCCTGACCGCCTCGGTCAGCCCCTCAGAGCGCAGCAGCCCCTGCGTCATGTAGCCGAGCGTGGACTGCTCGGCATTGGCCAGACCGAGCCGCAGCCCGGGCGCCGCGAGGTCCCGGAGCGACTTGATGCCTCGCGGATTGCCCTGGGGCACGACGATGACGATGTCCGTTTCGGTGAGGATGAAGCCCTCGGGGAAGAAGTTGCCAACGGGCGGCACGAAGCAGATGTCGCACGCGTAGTACGCGTCCGGCAGGTTCCCGCTGCCCGAGCCGGCGATGGCCTTGATCGAGGCGCAGAGGATTCCGCACCCGTTGAAGACCGTGGTGACGGACACGCCCTCGCGCTCGGAGAAGCTCGTCAACAGAGGCTGGATCGCCAGGCGGTTGACGCCGCCGCTGTAGAGGATCAGCTCGGGGCGCTCGGCCCAGGCATCGCCCTCGACGCCGCCGAAGTGGCGCTGGCGGAATGTCGCGCCGCCCTTCTCGGGCGCCGCCATGTACCGCGCGAACTTGAGCGCCTCGGCCGGACGTGTGCACGTCTCGAGGACGGCAGCCGAGGCGCTCTCGTCGCAGTGGTTCAGCTCCGGAACGGAAACCGCTTCCAGGCCCTGGAACTGCGAGGCCGTCGAGTCCCACACGATCGCGGCGTCCACGGCGCCGAGAGTCACGTCCTGCGCCACCTCGGTGACGGTAGTCTTCGTTGTCTTCGCATGGGCCGCCAGGCGGTCCCACTCCACGCCGAGCGCCTGGCGCACGATCCGCCCGTTGCTCGCGGTCTCGGGGCTTGTCAGCGCGACCCGCACGTCCGCGCGCAGGAGGTCGGAGAGGCCGCGGATGTTCTTGGGGTTGCCCTCCCGCACAGCGATGACCGGGCGCTGCGTCGCCAAGGGAACCGCCTCGCGCACGAGCTTGAGGCGCCGGGCGTCGGCCAGCGTCCCCTCGTCGGCCACAATGTACAGATCGCCCGTCCGCGAGACGCGAAGCGTGCCCAGCAGCGCGCCGCTGCCGCCATACTGCAAGCGGACCTCCGTGCCGAACTCCCGGCGATAGGCCTCGGCGATGGCCTCCACAGGCTCGCGCAAACCGGCGGCGCAGTAGACCGTCAGCGAGGATGTTGCTCGTTCCCGCCGGCCCTGACGCAGCATCAGGAGGCCGACGCCCACCAGCAGCAGGCCCACGAGCACGATCGTCGCACGTTTCATGTATCCTCCAAGGCGGGTGGGAAGGGCACCCCTTACCAGAACGCTCCCAGTAGGTGCGCGTTGCTCCCAGGAACCGGGCATGGGAGGCCTGGGATGCAGGCCATTGCCGGTACCAGATGCAAAGTCGAGTTGCAGATAGTGCGACTATGTGCAATCCGACTCTGGATCTGGTACGCCCTACGGTTGATCGTTTTGGTCAGGATTCCTTGCCTCAAGGCGCTGGATCAACGAAAGCACTTGGGAGGCCCCGAGGCCCCGCCAAGCGAACAGGCAAAGCAGCGTCCGCGCCTCGGAGGCCACAGTGCCTGCGACCGCAACCCAGATGATCGACCACTTCCCCCTCGCGCACTTCGAGCGCGCGCTGGACGGTTTCCAGCCGCCGGCGGAGGCGTTCGACCCACAGGGCGCGTGGGTGAATGCGTACGACATCTGGGAGTGCTCGCAGGGGAACCGGAAGATCGGGGCACTGCGCATCGAGCGGACGCCGCTGGACGCGCGGTGGGCGAGGCTCGCCGTGCGCTACCGGAAGCTGGCGGCGGGGGGAATCCTGCGCGCGGAGGCGAGCATCGAGTGCAAGGCCGACGACCTCGCGACGCCGATCCGTTGGCAAGCCCAGAGTTGCGTGCATGATGCCGAGGACAAGCCGATCGAGGACACGCGCCTGGAGGAGACCGGGGAGGCGGGGGAGAGGGCCCTGCGGGTGAAGGTGGGGGAGAAGGCGATCCGAATTCCGGCCGAGAGGCCCTTCACCTTCGACTGGTGCCTGTTCGAGGCGGTGCAGCGTCTGCCGGGCGAAGCGCTGGAGCCGCTCGAGTTCACGCTGATCGACCGCCTGGGCCGCGAGGCCAAGCCCGAGCAGCGCCTGGCGTTCCGCACGGCCGCGACGGTGGAGCTGGGCGGCAAGCGCGTCTGGCGCGAGGAGAAGCACCCGCTGGAGGCGGGCGCCGTGTACCGGCCGGTGCCCGCGCGCGAGGGGGCGACCGCCACGGCCTTGCGGGCGTACAACCAGACCGGGCGCGGGATCGTGCCGATCGTGTACTGGGTGAACGAGCAGGGGAGGCTGCTGTTCGCGCTGTCGGGGCTGATCGGCTACGTCCTCAACGCGGAGGCCCAGGCATGAGCGC
>VGFC01000376.1 GCA_016869045.1 Armatimonadota bacterium | reverse complement strand
TGCGCGATGCGGCACCACTCGGCGATCTCCGCGTCGGCCTGCGGGTCGGCATGGAGCGTCCCGAGGATCACATGGGGGGCCGGCCTGCCCATGCGGATCGCGACGCCGGTGAACTCGGGAACGGAGCAGAAGTCATCGTTGCAGAGCTGCATGTACGTCGTCGCGTTGGCGTAGTCCATCGCGGCCAGCGGCTGCAGCGCGACCAACACGATCGGGACGTCCAGCCCCCGCACGAGCGCGCCGAACGTGGATGACGTCGCGTAGGTGACCATGTCGATGAACAGCAGGTCGAGGTCCTCGCCCTTCACGGCGGGCAACACTCCGTAGGCCGCCTCGGCGCAGTCCACCATGCCGAAGGTCCTCACCTCGACCGCGTGACCGCGCAGCTTCTCGACGAAAGCCGCGAGCTTGCGGTGCATCTCGTCGAGCAGGCCGTCGAACTGAGACCAGTAGGTGTGGTGCCCGACGGCCAGCACGCCGACGCGGGCGGTCAGTGGCTTGCGGCGCTCAACTATCATCGTGAAGCGACCTCACCAAGTGATCATCACGTCGCCCGTGACGCCGGGCGCCTCCAGGTACGACCCCAGGCGGTCGTGCTTCGCAACCGGGCGTATGAAGTCGCCCTGAATGAAGGGCCAGGCTGGGTTGCGGAGCATCGTCAGGCGGCTCTCGCTGCCCGGCTCGTGGTAGAAGCGGACCGTCGCATCGCGCAGGCCGGACACAAGCCATCGGTTGCGGAGCCCGTAGACGGTGGAGGGCGAGACCGTCCGGCAACCCACTTCGCCTTGTTGCTGCTCGACGAAGACGCGGCACTCGCGGCGCCAGGCGCGGGGCATCGAGTAGGTGGCGCGGCCACCGTCCAGAAGGGTCTCGTAGCCGGTCAGGATCGGCGCGCCCTGCGGCAGGCGCAAGTGGACGCGATAAGTGGTGTCGGGCGTGTAGCCGGAGAAGAAGAACGCGTTCCGATGGCGCGCAATGCAGGTCAGGGGACACGTCAGCTCCGGGAGGGCGGTCTCCATCAGTCGTTCAAGGCGGTATGGGCTCTGCTTCTCGATGAGGATCTCGAAGCCGAAGGCCTGCAAGGCCAGGCGCATCAGCCGCTCACCAGGATAGGACACCCTCGCCCTCAGCGGCACGAGAAGATGCCCGCCGACCTGCTCCGGGTCGCAGGAGACCGTTCCGCGAACCCACGCCAGACCGCCGCCGTGCCATTCGGGCAGCGCGCGGGAGAGCGCCGCGCAACGGGTCTGACCGCCCTGCGCGGCGGTCACCAACACGCGCGTCGCCGCGTCCGCGGGCTCGGCGACCACGCCGTCCATACCCCCCGCCGAGAAGAGCGCCGGATGGACCAGCTTGCTCGTGAGCGCGTCCGGGTGGAGGAGGTCGGGGTGGGTTCGCACGGCGAGGTCGAATTCGCCGGAGAGGGGCTCGGCTGGCGCGACGTTGAGTGCCTGCAGTAGGCGCTCGCTCGCGCGACTGACGGGCCCGTAGAGCAGCACACGACCGCCCTGCTCGACGAAGCCGAGGAACCCGCTCTCCCACTCGGTTCCTGCATCGGGAACCCGGCTGACGAGGATGGACTCGGTGAGGCGCGCGGGATCGGCAGTAGCCTGCACGAAGCTGCGGGTGCTGATGACCGAGTTCAGCGGCAGGCCATTGTTCACGGCGCCGCGCATGAACCAATCACCGAAGAAGACCTCGTCGATGCGGCTGGGTAGGCCATACGTCCAGTCGTGGTACTCGTCGAAGGGGTAGACCCAGACGAGCGGGCCAGGGGCATCTGGGCCGGTTTCCCAGGCGTCCAGAATGTGCGGGATCACCTCACGCGGGACACGGTCGGGCATCTCGCCGTACGAATCGTCCACGGTGAGGAAGTTGATCGAGGTGGGGCGCGTCACCCGCGCTTGCTCGTCCAGCCGCGCGACGGAGAGCGGGAGGTAGATGTCGTGCGGCTCGCGCCCGTAGCGGTCGAGCCACGGGCTGTTGTTCCACCACGGGTCGTGCGGGTAGTAGCGGAAGGGGTATGAATCGCCCGGCAGTTCGGCGATGTGGGACATCCAGCCGATCAGCTCCAGGCCGAAGTCGCCGTTGAGCGCCGCCCACGGGCTATTCGGCGGGGGCTCCATGCGGAAGCCGCCCCGGTAGATGTCGCGCAAGGGCGCTGCGTCGGATGAGAGGTCCATCCCTGTGCTCAGGTTCGTGCCACGCGTCTCAATCGGGAAGTCGGGGCACTCCCGGCGGAAGCTCTCCCAGAAGCCGATGATCTTGCCCCTGACCTCCTCACAGCGCGCGGCGGAGAAGCTCTTGCCATCGAACACCGCGCCCCGCAAGGCCCAGGTCTCCAGGCCGAAGCCGAACCCATTCGAGAACCAGATGTAGTCGAAGCCGAGGTCGCGCAGAAAGTGCTGCGACTGCCGCCCGAGGAAGGCGCCGAAGGGTGTGCCCTCGGGAATGCCCTCGGGGAAGCCGGCGTAGGCTACGTGGTCACCATTCAGCGTCTCGTAGCAGCAGACGAAGCTCGACCTGCCCATCGTGCCGGAGCTGCAGATCTCGTTGTGCCGCTCGTACTTGAAGGAGGAGATCGCGAACTCCGGCCCCGGATCGAAGGTCGCGCCGACGCGGATCGGCCGCCCCGTCACCTCGCGGCCGACCTCCTTCAGGATCGCGTTCAGCGCCTTCAGGGCGCCGTACGTGAACCGGCGCGGGTTCTCGCGGTACGGGTAGGGGCGGCTGTGCAGCCCGACGCGATCAGGGTCGCCTGGATTGGCGGATCGTGGGTTCGCGCCGCCGATCCAGTAGGCCCACTCGAAGGCGTCGTCGAGGCTGCCCCGGTAGTCCAGAATCTCCGAGCCATCTGCCGCCCAGAGCATCACCGAGACCGTCTCCGCGCGCACGCACAGCAGCTTCCACTGCTCGAACATGCGCCGGGCGACGGCGCGGGTCGCAGCGTCGCTCGGGTCGTGGAAGGGCTTGAGGCTGACCTCAAGCGTGACATTGCGGAAGTCCATGGTCGGGTCGCGGCCTCATGGCAATCGGTCCGGTGGTTGCGACTTCCGCTGCCCAAGTGAGATTCCCTTCGAGGGCGTCGCGCAATGCCCGGCGGCGCAGGATAAGAGAGGTCGAAGGCCGAAGGAGGAGATGCCCCAAGGAGGATTGCGATGACACCTGAACGTTCGCCGCGCGTAGGGCTGCTGGCGTTGATGCTGGAGCTGTACGATCAGTCGAACCCCGAGCTGCGACCCGACCGCGAAGTGTTCGCGCAGCGAATCGTGGGCCTCCTGAGCGAGTGTGCGGACGTGGTCTACACGGGAATCGCCAACACCCGCGCGGGGGTCGAGGGCGCGTGTCGGGAGTTCGCGACGCAGGATGTCGATCTGGTGGTGGTCACGTGTCTCACGTACGCGCCGAGCCTGATCGCGCTGCCCTCCCTGCGGGACCTGGGCATGCCGATCATCCTGCTGAACACGCAGGAGCTGGCGGGAGTGGGGGAGAGCTTCGGGTTCGACGACCTGCTGAAGAACCACGGCGTCCACGGGCTGCACGACCTGGCGAACGTGCTCAACCGCAGCAGTGTGCCTTTCGAGGTCGTGACCGGCCACATCGCCGATCCGCAGGTGCGCCGGGAGCTGGCGGACTGGTGCTGCGCGGCGTATGCGGCCCGACAACTCCGCTCGCTGCGGGTCGGTCTCATCGGCCACGCCTTCACGGGCATGGGCGACTTCGGCGTGGATGAGACGACCTTCCTGGCAATGATCGGTGCGGAGGTCGTGCGGGTCGATCCGGGCGAGTTCGTGCGGTTGCAGGGCGAGGCACCCGCCGCCGAGGTGCAGGCGCTCATGGCGGCGGATCGCGAGGCATACGAGATTGCGGAGGAGGTGACGCCGGAGATTCACGAAGCCTCGAGCCGGGCGGAATGGGCCCTGCGGCGGATCGTCCGCGGGCACGGCCTCGGCGCAGTTGCGCTGCACTACCCGCCGCTTGCCGCCGCGAGCCCCGGGGGCGTGTTGCCGTTTCTGGGTGCGGCCAAGCTGATGGCGGAGGGCGTCGGGTTCGGCGGCGAGGGGGACGTGACCTCAGCCGCGCTCGTGCACCTCGCGAGCTTGCTGTTCGGTGAGGCGAGCTTCACCGAGATGTTCACCATCGACTTCGAGGGCGGGGCCGTCTTCCACGCACACTACGCCGAGGCCAACCCCGCCCTCGCGCGGGAGGACCGGCCGATCCGCCTCGTGATGCGCGACGGCTGGGTCGGCTGCGGCGGGCCGTCGGCCTCGCTCTCCTTCGCGAACCAGCCCGGCCCGGCCACGCTGATGAACCTCACCGTCGGACCGGAAGGGCGCTTCCGCATGATCGCGGCCGAGGTCGAAGTGCTCGACTACCTGCAGCCCATCTTCCCGATGCCGCACTTCAAGTGCCGACCGAGCATCCCGCTGCCCGCCTTCCTGACCGGCTACCTGGAGGCCGGCGGCTCGCACCACCTGGCTATTGCCGAGGGGCACGGACTGGGTCGGGTGGAGAAACTGGCGGGCATCATGGGCCTCGAACTCACGACGCTGTGACAGGGAGCACGAACCCTTCTGCATCGGTTGTGTGTATGCCAGAGTGACTGCGTCCGATGAGAAGGCGAGGGCTTCGCGCCATGAGGAGCATCGGTTCAGCGTTGGGTCTCATCCTGCCGGCAGTTGCGGTTTGGGCGGACCCATCTCACGCCGGGTTCCGCGTGGAGCAGTTCGCCACCCAGACGCTTGGCGGTCGCGCGCAGACGCTCGTCTGTGCGGTGTGGTATCCCACGCAGGCTGAAGAGACGCGGCACGTCTACAACACGCCGTGGATCATCGGGCGGGTCGCCGTGGAGGCGCCGCCGGATGCCGAGCACGGGCCGTATCCCCTGATCCTGTACTCTCACGGCTATTCCGGTGGGGGAATCTCGGCGGCCTTCTTCACGGAGCACCTCGCGCGCAACGGCTTCGTGGTCGTGGCGCCGGACCACTCCGACAACCAGCAGGCCGTCCGCACGCGCGGCCCGCGCAACGTGAGCTTGAGCTACCTCACGGACGCGGTCACGCTGGCACGCAGCGGCGAGACGTTCGACTGGGAGGCCTACGCCTATCGCCCACACGAGGCCCGCGCGGCGATCGACGGGGCTCTCGCGCTGAGCGCGAAGCCCGCCGGGCCGTTGGCGGGGCTGGTTGACCCAGAGCGCGTCGGCGCAGTGGGGCACTCCTTCGGCTCCTACACGGTACTCTCACTCGCGGGTCTGCAGCCGAAGTGGAAGGATGACCGCCTCGATGCCGTGCTCGCGTTCTCGGGCGGCATCTTCATGTGGAAGCCGGAGGACTGGGGGCGGCTGGCGCTGCCGGTGATGATCCCCTACGGGCAGAAGGAGTGGGAGGAGCGGCGGAGGATCGGCGTGACCGACGTGGCCACGCTGACCCACCGGGCGTACGACCTGTGCGCGCCTCCGAAGTTCATGCTGGAGCTCAAGGACGCCGGGCACATGACGTTCTGTCAGGCCGTCGTCCGCAGCCTCGAACCGTCGCAAGCCACGGGTGTCGCCGCCGAGCAGGTGCGGGCGATCAACCAGCGCGGGCTTGCGTTCCTGCAGCGGTACGTGAAGGGGGATGAGTCGGCGCAGGCGGAACTGCGGCGCGCCGACCCGATGTGGGTGCTCTCGAAGTCCGAGTTCGAGTGAGGGTCACTCGACCGCCGAGAAGAGGATGTCTCCGTTCTCCTGACCGGCATCGGCCGGCCGTCCCCCGTCGTCCACCCCGTTCGGTCCCACGCTGTACAGGACGTAGACCAGATCACCCTGGCGGTGGTAGATGAACGGGTTGCCGCTGAACGGGTCCACGGGGAGCGCCGCGAGCGGCTCGGGCGAGAGCGCGGACAGCTTCTCCGGATACGCGCCGTCGCGCGCGAAGCGGATCTCGAGCGCAACGGCCAGCAGTGTCGCCCGCAAGTTCGCGAGGTGGCGCACGTGCTTCTCGCGCGTCTTGGCGACCGTAGGCAGGATCATCTCCACGAACGCGTTGCCCTTCGGCACGGGCAGGTCGTCGGTTGTCCAGCGCCAGTAGTCCGTCTTGGCGACAGCGATCATCTGCGCGTAGCAGGTCTTGAGTTGGGTAAGCGCGTCGTCCAGCATCGCCTCCGGCATCTGCAGGCCGGGCCTCTCCAGGACCTGGCCGATCTCCGCCCGCTTCGCGGGGTCTGCTTTCCAGGCCTCGATGTTGCGGCGCGTGCAGTCCCACTCGACGGCGAGGGTCTCGCTCAGGGGTACCTCCTTCGGTTCGGCGGACTCCAGGCGCTTGATCAGCTCGCCTAGCGCCTTGGCGTCACCGGCCATCGGCGCCGACCGGCGGATCTGCTTCAGGGCGATGGACTCACACGCGATGCTGACCAGCTTGTGGATTAGCGGGCCGTTGCGCGCAATGCCCTGTCCGAGCTTGATCGCGTCCATGTAGGAGCCGAACGCCGCCGGCGCGTCGCCGTTGTTCAGATGGACCATCGCCTCCACCATCAGCAGGCGAGTCAGGCTGCGGAAGTCGGCGAGGTAGGGGAAGGTCGTGGAGAAGTCGACCGGGCCGGGCATCACGCACGGCTTGTCGAGACCCAGCCGGAACTCCTCCAAGGCTGCGCCGGCGTCGAGCACGATCAGTTCGGCTTCTGCGGCATCCAGAGCCTCGGGATCGCCCGCTGCCTCGTCCCACGGCCGCCCCTCCGGGAACAGCTTCGTCGCCTGCACGTAGTGGTCGAAGGCGTTGTCCTCAGGAACCGGATACACGGGCACGTCGATCGGAGCAGCGAGAACGCAGACCGATCCCAGCAGCAGCACAACTACGCAGCAGCACGCGAGTCTCATCGACGCCTCCGTGGGAGGGGTTCCCAATGAGGGTAGACGCTCAACCGGGCAAGAGGTCTTGGCGGCCGGTCACTTCCCCGCGGCAAAGGGCAGGTCGTAGCGGTCAGGGCTCTCTGGCCCTTGCTTGATCCCGCCATCGTCTGCGCGGTCCCGGCCGACGCTGTAGAGCTTGTACTCAGTGGCACTGACGCGCTCATAGCAGAAGGGCTGACCCGTCCACGGATCGACCGGCACGGAGTTCAGGATGCCAGGTACGAGGTCCGCCAGAACCGCGGGGTACTCCCCCGTTCGCGCGCGATGCAGCTCGAGTGCGGCCACGAGGAGCGTGCCACGAAGACGCGCGAGATGGTCCACGGTCCACGGACCTGTATACCGCGACGGGCTGAACGAGTCCACGAGCGTCAGGTCCTCGCTCCACCGTT
>VGFC01000375.1 GCA_016869045.1 Armatimonadota bacterium | reverse complement strand
CCGTTGACACCCATGTCGGGCGCCATGGTCACGCGCCCGTCCTCGTCGTCGAGCTTGTAGCAGTTAACGGAGATCTGTCCGCCGCAGGCGCGGACGTTGGGCAGGCCGAGCATGTGAATACGGCCGCCCTCGCGGAAGATGTCGCGTTCGAGCTTGCGCGATCCGGCCTCCCGCGCCTCCTGCTCCTCCTTCGTGTACTCGATGGGTGTGGAGATGTCGAAGATCTCGGCGCGCACGCCCATGGAGGTCTTCTGGTTGTACGGTGTGCGCGCGACCGCGACGGCGCTCTCCACGGGGTCATCGGGGAAGGTGCTGACCTCGGGCTTGAAGCGCACGACCCGGCCCTTGATCTCGACGAAGTTGTCGTCAAGACGCAGGTCGTAGAACTTCTCCGGCTTCGAGATCGAAATGAGATCGCACAGCAGGCAGGCCAGGAACTCGGTCTGGCGGGCAATCGCCTCGGTGTTGACGTACTCGGGAAGATCGAGCGGGGTGTCGATCTGCGGGCGAGAGTCATCGACCGTGGCGAAGGCGATACCGGGAATGCCGGCGAGGGTCGCGACCTCACTGGAGAGGGAGAGCTTGCCGGCCATGTAGACCGACCAGCTCTTGCCCTGGATGGCGTTGATCCCGTCCACGAGGCGGGTCGTCGGGTCGATTCCCAGCGCTTCGCCGATGAGGTCGCCGTACTCGCGGGACTTCTTGCCGATGTCGCTGAACTTCCACTGGATCGCTTCCGAGTAGTTGTAGAAGTAGCCCTTGTAGAAGACGCCGAAGGTCTCGTTGTGGCTGGAGAGGTCGATGCTCACCCACAGCTGGGTGTTCTCGCTGGAGAGGTCGAGTTCGTCGGTGACGGACTCGATGGCTTTCTTGGCGCGGTCGAGGGCCTCGCGCTTCTGGGAGAGGGTGGCGTCGCGACGGCTGCCGTCCTTCCGTGCGCCGGCGATCTCCTCGCGGGCATCGGCCACCGCGCTCTCGGCCTTCTGGCGCATCCCGCGGAAAAGCTCGATGTACTCCAGACGGTCCTTCATCTCCTCTTCGTTGAGTTGGCGTTCCGGCTGGATGCCCTCGTTCGGGTCCTTCTCCTTCTCGGCTCGCGCGATGGTGCGCTCCAGCTTCCAGAGGTTCCGCTTGGCGTGCTTGAGGGCTTTGTCGAGCCGCCCAAGGGCCTTCACGCGCTCGGTCGCGATCTGGTCCGGGGTCTTGCGCTCCTCCTGCTCGCGCTTGACGCTCTCATAGTCCGGCTCGGGCTCTTCCTCCCAGACGCGGTCCGTGGCCTCCTGAATGGTGCGACGACTGCCGTCCACCAACTCGAACATCCGCCGAACGCGCTTGTCCTGACGCGCCCCGCGGACACGGTTGCGGATGAAGTACTTGGTGCCCGCCATGGCCTCGAAGTGGCCCGAGGTCGCGAGGAAGATGACCGTGCGCTTGGGCGGGTAGGCCTTGAAGGCCTTGATGATCTGGAACATCGACGCCAGGCTGCACGCGTTCTCGGCGCCGGGCGACAGGGTCGGCACGACCGAGATCGAGTCATAGTAGGCGTTGATGACGACCGTCTCTTTGGCCAGCGCGGGATCGGACCCCGTGATGCGCCCGACAATGTTCTTGCAGTCAGGCTTCTTCTCCCACACCATGTCGCAGTCCAGGCGGACGGTCACCCGGTCCTGGGACTCCAGGAGGCCCAGAAGGTGATCGGCCACCTCCTTGGGCACCCAGAAGCGGGGGAGGTCCACCGGCATGCTCATGAACTTCTGCTCGGCCTCACCCCGGATGGTGGCCTCGGGCTCGATGAACAACACCGCCCGGGCGCCCAACAGCGGGCCGTTGTACCAGTCGGAACCGCAGTTGTGGTCGAGAAGAACGATGCTGCCCGTGACGTCCAGGCCGTTGAACTCACGGAGGCTGCCCTTGTGAGCGTAGATGAGGCGACCGCTGATACCGTTGCGGGGGGTCTTGCACAGGCGGACCAGGTTGGGCCACATCGGCTCGATGCCGAACTCCTCGACCATCGCGCCATCGCGCACGATGCTGACGGTGGCCGCGCGACCCTCGGCGTCCGGCTTGACCACCGGTATGACGAGGGGGTAGGTCTCTACGTAGCCCTTCTGGGGGTCGATCGGCTCCAGCCCGAGTTCCTTGAAGCGCCGCTCCACATACGTCGCGGCCTGCTCGTAGCCCGGATACCCGGTCACCCGGCTCCCCATCGCCGCCAGATCGTTGATGGTGCCCTTGATCTCGCCCGCGTCGATCGTGCCCGCGACCTGCTGGTAAGGGGTCTCCGAGCTGAGGACGTGCTCCTCCTCGGTCTGCCGGGCGCCGAACGCCCACGGCGCTGCGAGCAGGAGAGCGGCCGCCCCCACCCAGGCAAGATGGCGCGCGGGGGCGCGCGGGACCTGGCGTTGCGATCTGGCCATCATTGCACTAGCCCTCGCTGAGCGGGCTGGCCCGCTGACTACGGAGCGACACGACGACGGCGCCGGCTGGAAGCCCGCGCTCCCAGTTGGACGGCCACGGCGCTAGACTTCCTCCTCGCCGTCGATGGTGCCGACGTCGATGCTGAGGTCTTCGCGCTTGTCGATGCGCTCGACCTTGCCGTCACGGATGTGCACAACGCGGTCGGAGGCCTCGATCATCTTGAGGTCGTGCGTGGCAGAGATGATCGTGACCTCATCGCGGTCGTTAAGTTCCTTCAGCAGCTCGATGATCTCGCGGCCCGTCCGCAAGTCGAGGTTGCCGGTAGGCTCGTCGGCCAGGATGATGGCGGGAGCGTTGGCCAGCGCCCGGGCGATCGCCACGCGCTGCTGCTGGCCGCCCGACAGCTCGGGAGGCTTGTGGCTCCAGCGCTCGCCGAGGCCGACCAGGTCAAGCAACTCCCGCCCGCGATCGAGCATCTCGTCGGCCCCCATTCCGGCGAAAATCATCGGGAGGGTCACGTTCTCCATCGCGGTCATAACGGGGATCAGGTTGAAGGTCTGGAAGATGTAGCCGATCTTGCGGCAGCGGAGCCAGGCCAGCTCGAAGGCGTCGAGCTGGGCCATGTCCACCTCGTCGATGAAGCACGTCCCGGAGCTGGGCTTGTCCAGCCCGCCCACCATGTTGAACAGGGTGGACTTGCCGGAGCCGGACGGCCCCATGATGGAGAGGTACTCACCGCGACGGACATCCAGGTCCACGCCGTCCAGCGCGCGCACCGTGATGTCGCCCATCACGTACTCCTTGATGAGCCCCTTGGTGCGGACGATGAACTCGTGCGTGGTCGCCGATTCGTCACGGGCGATTCCCGCGCGGGAGCGTCGAACCTGCCCAAGTTCGTGGAGGACGGCCACGAGGTCCTGACCACACTTCGGGCACTTGGTGACCAGGCCGGTGGTGTCGATCTCGAACTCACACTCGGGGTTGGGGCATTTGATCGTGTCGGCCTTTTCGTCCGGCATGTGCTGCATCCTCCGGGCTGGTCTTCTCAGGACGGGCCGCAAAGCCCATCCTCTCAGGCTGTGTAGCTGGTCTTAGATCTCGGTTCGCAAGGCCGCGGCGGGCGGCATCTTCGCCGCGCGCATCGCCGGCCAGAAGGCGGCGAAGAGGGACAAGATGATCCCGATCGCGATCGACAGGCCCAGATACCCGAGCATGTGGACCCAGTTCATCTTGGCCGGTAAGGTGAACCCGTTCTTGATACAGCCGATCAGCAGCACCACCAGGTGCCCAAGCAGCGCGCCCGTTACGGAGCCTAAGCACCCAAGGACGGCGGCCTCGATCAGGAACAGGCGGACGATGAACTCGTCGAGGGCGCCCAGGCACTTCATCGTCCCGATCTCGCGGAACCGCTCGGTCACGGACATGAGCAGGGCGTTAGTGATCCCGACGCCGCAGACGAGTAGGGACATGACGACGAGCCAGTAGTTCTTGGCGAGGTCGGCCTTCCGGCCCGCTTCAGCCTCGGCCTGGCCGATGTCGGTCGCCGCGACCGACCGGGCCCTCTTGATGTCGTAGTCGTGGAGGCCCTGTTGGATGACCTGGTTGGTCCAGACGGACATCAGGAAGGCGATTCCGAGCACGACGCCGGTGCCGGTGACGGCGGCGCGGCCCAGACGCAGGGTGACATTCCTCATGCTGATAGTGAAGGCCTGCCGCCAGGGGAGAGCGATCTGGCGTTGGACACCCTTGTCGAGGATCCCACCGGTCGCTTCGGAAGCCATACGCGTGTCTGCCCTCTGAAGGCGCCCCGGGAACGTCGGCGCCCGGCTAGTGTGGTGCCGCGCCAACAGCCACGGGCGGCTCGGTAGACACCACTAACCCCCGCCCGTCCTCCGCGCGCGGTCAGTTTCCCCGCCCGTCGTCGGATCCCTCTTTGGCCCTCAGGACTTCTCGGCCGAAGCTGCATCCCCTCGAAGACCCAGCACTTGCTGGAGCAGCCGCGGCTTGTTGGTCAGGATACCATTGACACCCAGGTCCGTCAATTGGCGCATCTGGTCCTCCTCGTCGGCCCAAAAGACGTTGATCCAGACCCCCTTCTTGCGGGCGTACTCGACGAACTCGGGTGTAACGACGCGGAATGTGGGCTGGATGATTCGATAGCCCATGTAGAAGGCGTCGTCGATGTACTCCATGTCGCGGCCGCCGTCCCGCGGGAGCCAGCAGAGTCGCAGGTCCTCCTGCAGCTTGCGGAACCGGTAGAGGCCGTGGCGGGTGTGGTGGATGATCCACGCGCGCTTGACCGCGCCCTGATTCCTCAATTCATCTGTGATCGCCCGCTCGGCGCGGTCCGATTCGTTCTCGTGGCAGCGCACGTGCACGGCCATCATGGACTTGCCGGCCGCGGCAATGGCCTCGTCCAGCGTGGGGACTCGTTGGCCGGCGAACTCCTCGGAGAACCACGAACCCGCGTCGAGTGTGCGGATCTCGGCCAGCGAAGTCGCGGCGACGGCGCCCTCGCCGCTGGTCGTGCGCTCGAGCGTGGCGTCGTGGATGACGACAGGCTTTCCGTCGGAGGTCACATGGACATCGAACTCGATGGCATCGCACCGCATCTTGGCGGCGGCTTCGATGGCCGCGACGGTGTTCTCGGGAGCGGTCTCGGTGCACCCACGGTGGGCGATGACGTGGGGCCGGGCTGGCCTGGCCAGGGGTTCAGCGGCCTCCGGCGAGGCGGGCGCAGGCTTGGCTGGCGCCGCGGGTCGAGCAGCTGCGGCGGCGGTTCCGGCCGGCGCGGCGGGAGCGGCCGCCGACTCGTCCTTCGCTCGCTTGCCACCCTTGCGGGCGCTGGCCTGTTGGGCGGCGAGAGGCGACTGATGGTAGTCCGGGCAGCGGTATGACTGCGAGAGCGAGGTGGGGTCGCTGGCATCGGCCTGGTTGATCTGCACTCCCAGCGCTCGGCAGGAACTGCCCACCACCTGGTAGCTGGCGCAGTCCACGCACCGCTTGGACGGTTCGCCGCAGTGTCGGCACTCCGTCTGAGTCTCGATCCAGACATCGTGACCGCAGTTCCAGCAGGGGATGTACATGTTGGCCTGCCCTCCTCGGCAAACACCTACCGGGCCTTGAGGAGGACCTCGCCGTTGACACCGGCGAGGCGCTCCCCTACAATCCTCACGCAGTGGTCGTCTCAGTACGGAAAACGCACACCAGACCCGCAGGGGTCCGTGGCGGCTCGCCGCCTGGGCCAAGCCCTGCATGCGCCAAACCACTTCGGCTGTGCCTTCGTCTTGCCGGGCGAGGGCACCTGCTTGCGGAAGTGGAATCGTTGTCACATCTGCCGACCGACGGGGGGCCAGGGTGACGTCGCTCTGGGTGGCGATCCGGCTGCTCACCTGCCTGCCGACGCCTCGGTCGGCGAAGGCGACTCCCGGCCGCCTGATCGGCAGTATGGTGTGGTTCCCGATCGTGGGCGCCGCCATCGGGGGTGTAGTGGGGCTCGCGGAACGCGGCGTGCGGGCCCTCTCGGGCAGCCATGCCCTGGGGTGCGGGATTGCCGTGCTGCTCGGCCTGCTGATCACCCAGGGGCGGCCGGCGCGGGGGCTGATGGTGCTCGCGGGGGCGCTGTTTGGGGGCCGCGACCCGGAGGGGATTGCCCAGCTCGCCGCGCGCGGGTGGCCGACGCGGTTCGGGCTGCTCGCAGGAATGGCGGGGCTGCTGTTGAAGTACGCCCTGCTGATGGCCCTCCCGGGCGAGGCGCGACTTGGGGCGCTCCTGTTGGGGGGCGGACTGAGCCGCGCGGCCATCGTGTGGGTCTGCTGGCGCTTTCCGTACGCCGGGATCGATACCGGAATCGGAGAGTGGCTGGCCGGGCTGGCCGGAGCGCGGGATCTGCTCCTGACGTTGCCGGTGCTGGCGCTTGGGTTTGGGCTCCTGGGTCCTGTGTCCGTGCCGGCGGCGCTGGTGGGAACCTGGGCTTTGTCTCACGCGTTCGCACGTTGGGTGACGCACGCAGTGCGGGGCTTGACCGCCGATGCCTACGAGGCGACGGCGGAACTGGGCGAGTTGGGCGCGCTGGGGGGACTGGCGGCCTATGCGTATCTCGGGCGCCTCTTGTGGTGATCCTACGGGTAGTCCAGCGGGACCGACCATCCTTGCTCGGAGGAGGGCGAGTGCACCGTGAAGACGATGTTCATCGCACAGCACGGACAGGAGGAGTTGGAGGCGTTCACCATCCGCGTCAACGAGGAGCTTGAGCGGCTCGGCCCCAAAGTCAGGGACGTCCGGATGAGCACGTGCCTCCATGAGAAGTCGATCGGCGGG
Source organism: Armatimonadota bacterium (assembly GCA_016869045.1). Taxonomy (GTDB): domain Bacteria; phylum Armatimonadota; class Zipacnadia; order Zipacnadales; family VGFC01; genus VGFC01. Next base: position 562 of record VGFC01000375.1, on the reverse strand, counting down.
CGGATCAACATCCCGACCGTGCTCTTCGCCCTCATGGTTCTGTACGAGGAGTCGGCGTGAGCGACGAGCACCCCGCCCAGGCGGCGGACTCGCCCGCCGACGTCCTTCCTCCACCCAGTCGGCCACGCCGCCGGCGGCGCAACCGCCTGATCGACGTCGCGGCCGTCGCCGGGCTGATCCTCGTGCTGTTCTACCTCCACACGCGCGTCGTGCAAGTCGTGTATGTTCCCACGGGATCGATGGAGCCCACGATCCGGCCCCACGATCGGTTGCTCGCCTACGTAGGCGCCTACCGCAAGACCACGCCCCAACGCGGCGACGTCATCGCGTTCTGGTCCACGAGCCTGGGTGAGTACGAGGTGAAGCGGGTCATCGCGATCGGGGGAGACCGGCTGTTCGTCGGCGGCGGAATGGTGATCCGCAACGGCACGCGCCTGCAGGAGCCGTACATCGCCGAGCCGATGGTCCGAGAGCGGCCGGTCGCGGGCCGCCTGGACCCCGATGAGCTGTTCGTGATGGGCGACAACCGTAACCACAGCGAGGACAGCCGCGACTACGGCCC
>VGFC01000374.1 GCA_016869045.1 Armatimonadota bacterium | reverse complement strand
GCGCGGCGTCCCGCCCGACCTCGTCTAGAAGATCCCTTAGCGTGACCACGGCGCCCTTGCGCTTGGACAGGCGCACCAGCTCGCCGCCGCGCAGGAAGCGCACGATCTGCGAGATGACGATCTCGACGCGGTCCAGGTCGATGCCGATGGCCTCGATGGCCGCCTTCATGCGCGGCACATACCCCGCGTGGTCCGGCCCCCAGACGTAGATCACGCGGTCGAAGCCCCGCGCGAACTTATCCCGGGCGTACGCCAGGTCCGACGCGATGTAGGTTGGGGCGCCGTTCTCGCGCACGATGACGCGGTCTTCGTCGTCGCCGTGCTCCTTCGTCTTCAGCCAGACGGCGCCGTCCTTCTCGTAGGCCGCGCCGATCCGGAGCAGCCGGTCGATCTCCGCCCTCACCGCGCCCGAGTCGTGCAGGCTGCGCTCGCTGAACCAGACGTCGAACGTGATCCCGAAGTCGGCGAGGTCCCGTCTGAGGCCCTCTAGCACGCCGGGCAGGATGAGATCGGCGAACCGCACCCAGCCCTCAGCATCGTCGGGTACGTCCCGCAGCGAGTCCCCGTGCTCATCAAAGATGCTCTGTGCGTACTCGACGATGTACTCGCCTCGGTACAGGCCTTCCTCGAGTTCGACCTCCTCACCGCAGAGCTGTCGGTAGCGCAGCAACAGCGAGCGGCCGAAGGTCTGGAGCTGCGTGTTGTCCCGGGCGTCGTTCACATAGTACTCGCGCTCGACCTCATGTCCGGTGAACGCCAGCAGGCTCGCCAGCACGTCGCCGTACGGCCCGCCCCGGGCGTTGCCGATGTGCAGCGGCCCGACGGGATTGGCCGAGACGAACTCGACCTGGACCCTCGTCCCGGCGCCGATGTCGCTCCGTCCGTAGTCCTCGCCCTGCGTCAGGCAGTCGCGAAGCGCGTCGTGTAGCCACTTCGGCCCGGTGTGTACGTTGAGGAAGCCCGGGCCGGCGACCTCGACGCGCTCGACGGCCAACGTGCTCGGCAGGTGGTCGGCGATGATGTGCGCGATGTCGCGCGGGGCCATCTGCGCCGGGCGGGCCAGCGCCATCGCGATGTTGCAGGCGAAGTCACCCATGCCCGGGCGGGGAGGGGTCTCGACGGCGAACTCAGGCGTCTCGACAGCCGGCAGCGAACCATCGGCAATGGCAGCGGCGAGTGCTTCGGTGATGGCGCGATGCAGCGCGTCCTGCATAGCCGCCTCCTGCAGTGTCGAAATTAGGGACAGTCACCAATTTTAGACGTCGAAAATTGGTGACTGTCCCTAATTTCGACCTAGTGATCGACGACGACGAGGTCACTGTCGCCCAGCTCGCCGTCCTCGTTGAGCCAGCTTCGGAAGATGCGGGTGATCTCAGCGGGCGTCAGGGTGCGATCGACCAGCTTGGCCGCGAGCACATCCAGGCGCCGCGAGTGGACGAGCTGCCCCCCAAGCGCGCGGTTCAGGTGCGCGATGACATCCTCCGTGAACGCGGAGAGGACCTCCCGCGGCCGGGCCTTGGGGCGCAGGGCCAGAGCCTGCTCCAGCGCGCGACGAGCCTCGCTCTCCGGCCCGAGCGACTCCTGATACGCCGCGATCGCGTTGGCAATGGCCGGGGCTCGCAGTTCATCCATGTACGCCCAGATGGCCTCGACGGTTGCCTCGCGGATCTGGTCCACGGTCATCAGCCGAATCTCGTCATCCAGCCGCAGCGCGCACCGCGGACACGTCGGCCGTTCGTTGAGGGCCTCGGCCAGCCCGCCGACCATGCACCGCTGCGCGACCTGATCCTCCAGGATTCCCTCGATCGCATCCCTGCCGACCTTCACCTCAATCGCGAGCCGCGACAGCCGCTCCAGCGCCTGGTACTCGATGGAGTCGCGGAAGGTCCCGTACGGCTCAAACCGCGCCGGCCGGTGCTGGGCGGCATGGCAGGCCAGGTACGCCCGCCGATAGGCCGTCATGAACGCCTGCGCCGTGCGCACCAGCTGCGTCCGGTCGCGGAACAAGGCCTCGCCCGAGCCGAGATACTGCAGCAGCCGGTTCCGAATCCGCACCAGTTCCGAGTGGTTGTCAATCGTCAGGCTCGGATCGTGGATGTACGCATGGATGGACAGAATCTCGCGCGCGGGCCCGCGCAGGAAGTCGTCCAACTCCTGGGCGAAGTCGAACAGCGTCCTCAACTGCACACGGCCGCCCGACGCGCCGAGGTACGGCGTGGCGTACTCCAGCGCGCGCTGCAGGCCCGTCGGCGCCGGCAGCGTCTCGTCGAACGCGCTGAAGAAGCTGTCTAACGCCGCCAGCGCCTGTCGCGTCTCCTCCCAGCGCTGCCCGCTATGCCCGAGCCTCGCCGACAGCTCCTGAAGCTGAGCCTTCACCCGCGCGGAGTGCCGAGCATACTGATCGCGCGCCTGCAGGAACTGCTCCCACAGCGACTGCTGCGTCGCGCGATTGGGCGATACAACGCCCACGCCCAGGATCGCGCGCGCCAGCCGCCCCAACTCCTGCCACTCCGCCATCCGCAGGACGGGCGACCGCGCCAGGGACTTCACGCTGGACCGAATCGGCAGCGTCAGGGTGCGCCACGGCTGCGTTACGCCATGCTCGTCGATCGCGGACAGTTGGCCCGTGCGGATCAGCACCGCGATCGTCAGTTCGCTCAGCTCGCCCGGCAGACCAAGTTCCGACTTCATCAGTTGCAGCGCGAGATCGACGCAGTTGAACGCTGGGCCCTGTTCGTGATCCGGCGTCGTGTCGCGCCGCCGGATGTGCTCCATGATGGCGCGCACCGCCGAGCCGTCGGCGGTCACCACCCACCGGTCGCCGTCGATGGCCGCCAGGCCCAACGGCCGCGCGTACCCCTCGATCAGCGCGTTGAGCGGGCTCTCCTTTTCGACCGGCACTTCCCCGGGCCAGACGAACTCCGCCACCAGACGGTCGGTCTCGGCCGGGCCCTCCAGCCTTCGCGATGGCGCGATCGGCGGGAAGCCGGGGAAAAGGCGGCTGAGCGCATGGGAGGCCATCGCGGTGATGGCGCCATTCCAGTCGCCCCTCAGCGGACGCAGCTCATCGGCCGAGAGCACCACGCCCCGGCTGTTGAGCGCCTGACCCTCGTAGTAGGCCGCCGACGCGATCGTGCGGACCTCCTGGTCCAGCGCGGCCCGCTCCTCGTCCAGCCGCCGGCGCAGTCCGGCCGCCTCCGGGTTCGCCGACAGGCCGGGCTCCTGCAGCAGCAGCCGACACGCGAGCCCCGACTTGACCGCGTCCATCTCGTTGTCGGTCAGCGCGCGTGGCGCCCACAGCACCAGCCCCGCCGCCCAGCGCGCGTCCCCCAGCGTACGCGCCAAGGCCAACCAGCGGTCGCGCTGAGCAGAGGCGTGCGTCACGTCGCCGATGTAGACCGCGCAGTCCTCCAGGGTCGCGGTGTCCGACAAGAGGCTGATCCGGTCCGTCAGGTCGCCCGGCTGTAGGGCCGCGACGTTGACCGACTCCAGCACGACGTACCGCGTCGTGTCATGCCACTCGATGTCATGCTGCGTCGCTCCCAGCGCCAACTCGCCGAGCGGCAGCGACGCATCGGAGGCTACGGAGATCAGGTACTCGCGCAGCCGCGCGTCGCTGTCCTCCAGCGTGGCCTTCATGGCCGCCAGCCGCCGCCGCGCCGCGTCGGCGAAGGTGGTGCGTGCATCCACCCGGTAGAGGTTCTTCCCCTCGCCGGCCTGCTCGCGCACCTCCACGAACCGCCCCTTGAGCCGCATGCGCGCCAGCAGACCCTCGACCTCCGGCACGGGGAGATCCGGATGCTCCGGGGTGGGGAATAGCGCGTCCGCCAGTTCAGCAACCGTCGGCGCCTCATTCGCCAGGCGGCAGAACGCGAGCGCCTTGGCCAGGGCCAGGCAGAGGTGCTGCTGCCCGGGCGCGATCGTGTCGGAGTTTCGCGCGTAGTAGTCCACCACGTCGAAGGCGTAGACCGAGACATCCGGGTGATGCGCGATCTGCGACTCGAAGTAGTCATAGGCCTCGGCCGGCGAGACCAGCCGACCGTACGGTCGGGCCTCCCCCGCGGTCATGCCGCGCGCGGCGTCACCTGCAATCGCGGCCTGTGCGAAGGCGGGCAGGCTGCTGACTTCCGAGAAGAGCCGAGCCGCCACCGACTCGACACACCGCATGGTGAACGGGTGGATCGGATAGCACTCCGCGAGTTCCGCAGCGGAGAACGGCTCCATCTCCATCCGGCGGGCATGGGCGGCGTGCAGGTGCTCGATGGCCTCCGCGAAGGACGGCTCATCCGGCTTGCGGATCACCCGCCGTGCCACCACTTGGCGCACGTGGCTGTTCGACAGGGCGAAGGACCCCTCGGCGTACGACTCCACCTGCCCGACGGCATACGGGTGCGTCTCCGCCAGGGCCTCCGGGCTGTGGCGCATCGCGATGACCGTCCACAGCGGCGCGATCTTCGCCCGCTGCGCCAGGAAGGAGAGGAAGTCGAAGTCCACGCCGATCCCGCGCGGGTTCGAGGCCGCGAGGAACGGTGTCAAGCCATCGACGAGCCACAACACGCCGTCCAGTTCGAGTTGCCGCACTGCCTCCAGTAGCGCGGCCAGCCGCTCCACCCGCGACTGGCGGAAGTCGATCGGCAGCCCCACGTCCTTGACGATCCGCCGCGCGATACGCAGGGCGCCCACCGGGCTCTCGGCCCGCAAGTGCTCCCAGCTCTCAAAGCCCGGCACGTTCTCCGCCACCGCCGCGTTCAGCTCGCCCAGATGCCCCGGCGCCAGGTAGCGGTCGATCAGAGACAGCGCATGAGAGAGTTCGGTCAGCGGCACCTTCAGCCCGTATCCGGGCCGCCCAAGCTCATCCTCTGCGCACTGGAACAACACGTCCTCCAGCTGATCCTGCTGGCTCCGATGCGCGGTCAGGTCGGCCATCACGACCAGCAAACGCCCCCCATGGGCGAGCGCGTCGCACAGGTCGCTCAGGCCCGCGTGCGTCGCGGCAAAGAGATCACGCGCAGGCTGCGACTCGGCCAGCAGCCCGAGCAGAGCCAGCATGTGCGACTTGCCGACCCCCGCCAGGCCGTGGAGGTAGAATGCGCCGCCGTGGCGCTCGGGGCGCGTGAGCGACCGCAGCATCGCCCGCAGAGCGGCGTCATTCTCCGCCCCGTCCGGCACGTAGTCACCCACCAGTATGCGCAGGCGCGCGCGTGTCTCGTCGATGAGGCGCCCATCCTCGCGTTCGAGCGCCGCCCTGAGTGCGGCCACCTGGTCGAGCTGAATGGCCCGCTCCAGCGGCGTCGCCTGAACGAGGTCGGTCACCTTGGCGTTGCGGCGTCCCGGATCTCCCGGGTCGGTGGGCCTCTCCACGCTCTATCTCTCCATCTGGTGTGCGTGCAGGATCGGCTCGATGGCCTCTTCCAGCGAGCGATACGTCAAGCGCGCAATCTCCGACCGCGCGTCCTCCAGCAGGCCGTGCCGGAACGCCTGCTCCAACAAGTAATCGACCGCAATCGGTCGCAGCATGAACAGCCGCACGATCAGCCCCGCCCGCAGCCGATCGACTCGTACGTGGTCGCCGTCACCATGGACGGCATACAGGGCATACGCGAACACCGCGTCGGCGGGCATCCCGGTGATTGGGAAGTGCCCCAGGCACCGCCCCTGTGACCGGTGCATCCACGCGGAGCCGAACAGCCCGCCCTTGCGCAGCACGCGCAGCGCCCGCCGCGTCGCCGACAGGTCCCGTATGCGCCAGCGCCGCCGAGCATACTCGGCGACCGCCGCGTGGGTGATCGCCCCCGCGACCTCAAACAGCCCGTTCGCGTTGACCGCCGAGAACTCCTCGGTCGTCATCCCGCGCGGCGTGGCTCGTTCCACGAAGTACGGGTACAAGACCTCGGTTGCGAGCCCCGCCAGCAGCGGCTCGCGCAGCGCCACCACGTACGTGAGCAGTTGCCGACTCGCCTGCTCGTCGAGGCCCACCAGCAGCCGGTGCAGCCCCGTCGGCGACGCGTGCCGTCTCCGGCCGATCCCCAGGCGAGTCAGCACCGTCGCCGCCGCCTTCCGGCGCGCGGCCTCCGTGTCGGCGTCGGCCAGCGGCGCGGCCGCGGCCAGCAGGTCCCCTCGGTTCGTCGTGCCATCGCAGACCAGCCGGGCGACGTGAACGGCGGCCTCGTAGTGCAGCTCCTGGGCGAGCGCCGGACAGCGTGATGGTCGGATCACCGATCGAGGATCCCTTGGGCGGGCTGTGCGCGCCTTGACACGGCCGCCGACTTTGGCTACACTCCGGCTACCATGCGACTGAGCGACACCCTCTCCTGGTGGTGCTGGCGCAAGCCCTGAGCTTGCGGACCGGTGTCGCGCGCTCGCGCGAGATGACCAGACAGGCCGCAGGCGATCGGGGCATCCGAAGCGCAGGCGGCCTTTTTTCGTGCCGGGGCGCCGGCCTGCTATTCGCCGAACGCGGCGAATGTCCTTGCCGGGGGTCACGTGCGTGCAGTGTAGGGGCGCGATTCATCGCGCCCTATCGTGTAGGGGCGCCATTCATGGCGCCCACGTCCCCCGACCCCAAGCCGACGGAGGGAGCTGAACCATGTACGTCCCGAACCTCCAGGAGTTCAGAGCCCGCGCCGAACGAGGGAACCTCATCCCGGTCTATCGCGAGATCGTCGCCGACCTGGAGACGCCGGTCTCGGCGTTCACCAAGCTGCAGTCACACTCGAAGGGGAACGCGTTCCTGCTGGAGAGCGTGGCGGGCGGCGAGAACATCGCGCGCTACAGCTACTTGGCCGTGGACCCCTATCGCCTTTTCACGGCGCGCGGTCGAGCGATCACGATCACCGAGGGTGGCCGTGAGAACGTGAGCGTGCTCCCGCCCGGCGAGGACCCGCTGCACGCGCTGAAGAGGTTGATGGAGGAATATGCGTTCGTGCCGATCCCTGGCTGGGAGCGGTTCTGTGGCGGCGCGGTCGGGTACATCGGGTACGACATGGTGCGCTTCTTCGAGGAGTTGCCCGACGCGAACCCCGACGACCTGGGCCTGCCCGACTGCGCGCTGATGTTCGCGCGGACCATCGTGATCTTCGATCATGTCATGCATCGGGTCCGGGTGCTCAGCAACGCCTCCGTCACGGATAGCCCGGATTCCGCCTACGAGGAAGCCTGTGAGCGGATCGACGAGACCATCCGCGTCCTGCAGGAACCCGCTCCGCAGGCGAAGCGCTTCTCGGTGACGCCCGGCACGCTCCCCCGCCGCGACGCGACCGACTACCCCTCCACCATGACCCGCGAGCAGCACCGCGACGCGGTGCTCAAAGCGAAG
>VGFC01000373.1 GCA_016869045.1 Armatimonadota bacterium | reverse complement strand
CGTCGAGGTCTGCGACGCCGACAGTGTTCCGAGGGCGAAGGAGCAGGCGGTCGCGATCGGGCGGCACCTGGACGGCTGCCGGATCGGGTTTGACGCCGGCGCGAGCGACCGGAAGGTCTCGGCGGTGATCGAGGGGGAGAGCGTCTTTGAGGAAGAGGTCGTGTGGAACCCGAGGACGCAGGCCGACCCCGGCTACCACTACCACCACATCCAGTCGGCCTTGCACATGGCGGCGGCGCACATGCCGCGCGTGGACGGGATCGGCGTGAGTTCGGCGGGCATCTACATCGACAACCGCGTCCGCGTGGCTTCGCTGTTCCGGGGCATCCCCAAGGACCGCTTCGAGGCGGAGATCGCGCCCCTGTTCATCCGCATCGGGAAGGAGTGGGGGGTGCCGATGGAGGTCGCGAACGACGGCGATGTGACCGCTCTCGCGGGCTCGATGAACCTGAACACGAACGGCGTGCTCGGCATCGCGCTCGGCTCCAGCGAGGCCGGCGGCTACGTTACGCCCGAGGGGAACATCACGGGGTGGCTGAACGAACTCGCGTTCGTGCCGGTGGACTTCAGCCCGAACGCGCCGGTAGATGAGTGGTCGGGCGACCTGGGCTGCGGCGTGCAGTACTTCAGCCAGGAGGCGGTCATCCGTCTGGCGCCGAAGGCGGGAATCGAGATCGACCCGAGCCTCGCGACGCCCGCCGAGAAGCTGAAGGTCGTGCAGGAGCTGCACGCCAAGGGCGACGAGCGGGCGCGGCTGATCTTCGAGACGATCGGCGTCTACATGGGGTACGGCGTCGCCTACTACGCGGACTTCTATGACATCAACCAGCTGCTGATCCTCGGCCGGGTCACCTCCGGCGAGGGCGGCCCGATCATCCTCAACGGGGCGCAGGAAGTGCTGAAGGCCGAATTCCCGGAACTGGCCGCGAAGATCAAGATGGACCTGCCGGATGAGATGGCCCGGCGCGTGGGGCAGGCGGTTGCCGCGGCGAGTCTGCCGGAGGTACGGCAGTGAGAAGTGCTGAGTGCGAAGTGCGAAGTGGACGGCAACACCCACGGCGCGACAGGGCGCAAGGGGGGCGGGCTCAGTGCAACTGACGAAGCCGGGAGCGGAGTTCTTCGTGCCGGATGGGAGGCCGGTGGATGAGGCGCTGGCGCGGACGACGCACATGGGCGTGGGGGCGCATCAGGACGACCTAGAGATCATGGCCTTCGACGGAATCCTGAAGTGCTTCCATGTCGAGGGCAACTGGTTCACGGGCGTCTCCGTGACAGACGGGAGCGGCGCGCCGCGGGCGGACCTGTACCTGCAATACACCGACGAGATGATGAGCGGCATTCGGCGGGTGGAGCAGAAGAAGGCCGCGGTCATCGGCGACTACGGGGCGCAGGCCTTGCTCGACTTCCCGAGCAAGGAGGTCAAGGACGCCTCGAACCCGGGGCCGGTCGCGGACCTGAAGGCGCTCATCGACGCCGCGCGTCCGCGCGTCATCTACACGCACAACCTCGCCGACAAGCACGACACGCACGTCGCGGTGACGCTAAGGGTCATCCGGGCACTCCGGGAGCTGCCCGCCGAGGCGAGGCCGGAGGCGCTGTACGGCTGTGAGGTGTGGCGGGACCTCGACTGGATGATCGACAAGGACAAGGTCCTGTTCGACGTGGCTCCGCACCAGAACCTGGCGGCGGCGCTGATGGGGGTGTTCGATTCGCAGGTCTGCGGCGGGAAGCGCTACGACCTCGCCTCGATCGGCCGCCGACAGGCGAACGCGACCTTCTTCGAATCGCATGGCGTCGATGAGACGACCCACATGATCTACGGGATGGACCTCACGCCGCTGATCCATGATCCGTCGAAGGAGCCGCTGGAGTTGGTGAAGGAGCACATCGACCGGTTCTGCGCCGAGGTGGCGGAGAGGGTCGGGAAGTTCAGTTGAGGGCGCGTTTGCTCGGGACCGCACTTGGCGAGGTGCCGTCGGCGCAGGCGTCGGCGGCACGTCTGTGAGGGAGGGCCGTGTCTCCAAGAGAGCGACTGCTAGCGGCGCTGAAGGGCGGGCGACCGAGCGTGCAGCCGGTGGCGCCGCTGTACATGACGCTGTACCTGGCGGGTCCGCGTCACGAGGCGCGGGCCCGGCGGTGGCGCGCGTACGCGGAGGCTGCCGGCGGCGCAGTGGAGGTGACGCACGCGACCTACCTGGAGGTTGAGCTGGGGGTGTGGTGGGATGGGTACCGGCTGTTCGCGGACTTGCCGGATTGGCTGGCGGCGCCGGTGGTCTCAGGACGGGGAGCGGTCGAGGACTGCGCCGTCGAGGTGACGGCGGAGGGGTGCTTCTGGCGATCACCGAACGGGTCGGGCTGGCAACTCGATACACCGTTCACCAACATGGCGCCGCCGGTCTGGGAGATCGGCGAAGGCCCGCGGACGGTAGACGATGTCGCGGCGCGAATGCCGGTGAGCGACCCGGAGAGGCTTCTGGGGTCCGGCGCATACACGCTCGTCGAGGGGCTCAGGGGGGAGATCGGGGAGACGCACGCACTGCACTGGTCGGTGAGCGCTCCGTACCCCGCAGCGTACAACCAACTGGGTTTCAGTGGGCTGATGATCGCGATGCGGGAGCAGCCGGAGCTGGTGACCGCCATCGCGGAGCGGAGCCTGGCGAACAGCGTGGCGCACGCGACGGCGGCGCGAAACGCGGGGCTGGACGTGGTGTTCATAGAGGAATGGGCGTGCAGCGGCGATCTGATCAGCCCCACCGACTACCTCAGGTTCGCGTGGCCCTTCGAGAGGGACCTGTGCTCGGAGCTGAAACGACTGGGCTTCCGGAGCGTCTTCTACTTCTGCGGGCCGCTGGAGGACCGGCTGAGCAAGCTGGAGGAGCTGGAGGCAGACGCGCTGGCCTTCGAGGAGAGCAAGAAGGGCTGGACGATCGACATCGGAGAGGTGCGGCGGCGGATCGGACCCGAGCGGTGCCTGTTCGGCAACCTGGACGCGGTGAAACTGCGCGACCTGCCGGCGCAGGCGCTGAGGCAGGAGGTCTGGCGGCTGATCGAGGCGGGAGGCCCGCAGGCCTTCGTCACGAGCCACGGCAGCCCCGTGACGCTCGATACGCCGCCGGCGAAGGTGCACATCATGATGCAAGCGGCGAGGGAATGGGCCGATAGGGGAACCACGGATAGCGGTTCTTGGGCGCGATGAAGATTGTGTTGAGAAAGGCAGTGTCGGGATTGGCATCCCGACCTACGAGATACGTAGACGGTGGAGGAGGGGTACTCCTCCTCGATCGAGTGCTTTGTCAACACAATCTGAATGGCGCCCCTACATTTGGGCGTGATGAAGATTGTGTTGACAAAGGCATGGTCGGGATTGGCATCCCGACCTACGAGACACGTAGACGGTGGAGGAGGGGTACTCCTCCTCGATCGAGTACTTTGTCAACACAATCTGAATGGCGCCCCTACATTTGGGCGTGATGAATCACGCCCCTACATTTGGGCGCGATGAAGATCGTGTTGGGAAAGGCAGTGTCGGGATTGGCATCCCGACCTACGAGATACGTAGACGGTGGAGGAGGGGTACTCCTCCTCGATCGAGTGCTTTGTCAACACAATCTGAATGGCGCCCCTACATTTGGGCGCGATGAAGATCGTGTTGAGAAAGGCAGTGTCGGGATTGGCATCCCGACCTACGAGACACGTAGACGGTGGAGGAAGGGTACTCCTCCTCGATCGAGTGCTTTGTCAACACAATCTGAATGGCGCCCCTACATTTGGGCGTGATGAATCACGCCCCTACATTTGGGCGCGATGAAGATTGTGTTGGGAAAGGCAGTGTCGGGATTGGTATCCCGACCTACGAGACACGTAGACGGTGGAGGAGGGGTACTGCTCCTCGATCGAGTGCTTTGTCAACACAATCTGAATGGCGCCCCTACATTTGGGCGTGATGAATCACGCCCCTACATTTGGGCGCGATGAATCGCGCCCCTACACGGGAACGGCGAGGGGGCGCGCGGGAACCAACAGCGGGACGGACCCACACATTCGGAGGTTTGAGCGCATGTCTGAGGCAGCACTGAGGGAGCGGATCAAGGAGCTGGTGGTGCAATGCCTGTTCCTGGATGTCGAGCCCTCCTCGATCAACGATGGCGACAACCTGATGGAAGTGCACGGCGTGGACTCGGTGAACCTGTTCGAGATCGTGGTCGCGCTGGAGGAGGACTACGGGATCTCGTTCGCGGACGAGGACTTCGATGTGGAGACATTCTCCACCGTGGGCTCGATCGCGGAGCTGGTGGAACGCAAGCAAGCAGAGGACGGCAGGTGACAGGTGACAGGTCACAGGGGACGGGAACGGCAAGGCCACGGCAGGCACGGCGAGGAATCGGTGGAGTTCGAGTCGGGCGGCTTCACGCTGCGGGGCGTCGTGCACCGGCCTGTGCAGGAGCCGCCGGTCGCCGGCATCGTGTTTGTGCATCCGTTCGCCGAAGAGAAGAAGTCCTCGTACCGCGTCTTCGTGGAGATGGCGCGGGCGGCGGCGGACGCGGGATGTGGCGTGCTGCGATTCGACTTCCGGGGGTGCGGGGATTCGGAGGGGCTGTTCGAGGAGGCGGGTCCGGAGGCCTGGCGGGGTGATCTGCGGCGGGCCTTCTCGCTGGCGAAGGAGACGTTCGGCGCGCCGCGGATGGGATTGCTGGGCCTGCGGCTGGGTGCGGCGCTCGCGGCAGAGCTGGCCGAGGAAGAACTGGAACTCGCGTTTCTGCTGCTCTGGGAGCCAGTCGCGGAGGGCGAGCGCTACCTGTCGCTGACCATGCGGCGGTCGATGCTGCGAAGGAAGCTGACGGAACACGAGGGGGGCGAGGCGCTGGCTGAGGAGGAAGAGGAAGAGGCCGGGGAAGTGGACTTTGACGGGTACCTTGTGCCTGCGGAGATTCAGCGGCAGATCGCCGAGATCGACCTGCTGGCCGAATCGAAGGCCTACCCCGGACCAACGCTGGTGCTGAACCTGTCCGGCCGGTCGAAGGTCGCGCCGGCTGTGGAGAAGCTGGCCTCGCGGTACGTCTCAGGGGAAGCGCAGGCGGTGCGGCAGGAGCCGATCTGGAGCACCGTCGGGCTCGTGGACGCGACGCCCACCATCACCGCGAGTCTGGAGTGGCTGCGGAAGACGTTGGGCCTCCGACTGCCGTAGGCCGGCCCGACTTACTGGGACTTGAACCAGACCGAGGCCACGAAGAGCATCGACAGGACCCACACGACCGCCGCGACCTTGCAGACCTTCTCGAGCAGCTCGTCGCGGCTGCCCTTCTGGAAGCGCGAGGTCTCGCGGCCACCGAGCGACGCCGAGAAGCCCTCGGCGGTGGTGGTCTGGAACAGCACCGAGGCAATGAGCGCGCCTCCGCTGAGAATGGCGATGATCATACCGGCGTTAAGCATCCGACCCTCCAGAACCGCAGCTATGCTCCGCACCCCAGGCGCGTGAGAACGTGCGCAGTATACGCGGCGCGGCAGAAGGCGTCAAGGCTGACGGGCCGTCTGTAGGGCTCCTCGGCAGCCCACCTCGAAACGGTGGATGGAGTGGCGGCCCGCAACGGTGACGTAGAGCTGCGTCCCCCACCAACACAGGTTCGTGACCTGCGTCCCGCCGGCGTCGAGGCTCCCAAGCAGTTCCCCCTCCTGGGAGATCACATCCAGCGTGCCGTGCGTCCAGCGCGCGACCCAGAGGCGACCGAACTCGTCGAACATGAGGCCATCGGCGGTGTCGTCGGGGAACTGGTGGACGATCCGACGGTTGGCGCCCGTGCCGTCGGGTTGCAGGTCGAAGGCGATGACGCGGTTCTCGCCGGACTCGGAGACGAACAGGCGCTTCTGGTCGGGTGACACGGCCAGCCCATTCGGGTACGCCATGCCGCCGGCTACCTGGAGGACCTGGCTCCCATCAGGCGAGATGCGGTAGACGACCCCCGTCGGCTGCTCCTTGCTCGACCCTTCGCACTGCGTGGCGTAGACGTTGCCGGCCTGATCGAGGCACACGTCGTTGAGGCCCAGGAAAGGCCTGCCTGCGCAGGAGTTCGCGAGGATCTTCACTTCGCTACCATCGGGCTTGATACGCAGGACGCGCTTGCCCTCATAGTCGGCGGCGATGAGGTAGCCCGCCGCGTCCACCTTCAGCCCGTTCGCGCGGCCGCCCGTCTCGCACAGGATGTGGACCGTACCGTTCGGCGTCCTCACGCCGATAGTACCGTTCCGCACGTAGTCCACGAAGTACAGGTTGCCCCGCGAATCGAAGATCGGTCCCTCCGCGAAGTCGATGTCCGCGACGACGGGGTAGGGCTGCGCGTCGGTCGGGATAGGAGGCGGGGTCTGCGTCGGCAGGAAGGCTCCGAGGGCAAGGATGGTTGAGGTCGTGTGAGCGAGCATACGTGCCCTCCGGGGGCGATGCGGTCTCTTCGTGCTCACGGGCGGGCCGCCCGTGCCACCGTCACAGGCCGAAGTAGTCGCGGTAGGCGGCGACGGAGGCCAGGAAGAGGTCGGTCTTCACGGACTCGTGGATGCAGTTGCCGGACATGAGGATGTGGCCGCCGTTGGGGCGGCCGGCGTCGAGGCAGCGGAAGGTCGCTTCGCGGACCTGCTCGACGGTGCCGGAGGTCATCAGGTGGCGGATGTCCATGTTGCCGATGAAGGTGATTCGGTCACCGTACTGCGCCTTGAGGCGGGCCAGGTCCATGCCGGCGACGAGGTCGATCTCCTCGAAGCCATCGACCTCGGCGCCGAGGAGGAAGTCGTCCAGGATCGGCCAGAGGTTACCGTCAGAGGCGTTGGTGGTGAGGGCGCCGGCTTCGTGCATGGCGCGGCTCTGGAGGCGGAGGCCGGGCATGATGAACTCGCGGTAGTCGGTGGGCGAGATCATCGGGCCGTGATCGCAGGCCAGGTCGCCGCCGAGAGCGATGATGTCCGCGCCCTCGCGGGCGAAGAGGAGGCCCAGGTCGCGGCCGAGGACCGCGTTGCGCTCGTAGTAGCGATGGAGCGCCTCGCGGTCGCGGACGAACCACTCGAAGAGGTAAGGCGGGAGCGTGGCGGCGCCCATCGTGTAGGCGGCGGCGAAGATCGCCAGGTCGAGGCCCTCGTCCGCGTCGATCTGCTGCACCGTTCGCCAGACGAGGAGCTGCTCGTCACAGTACTGCGGGGGATGGTAGTCGGCGTCTAGCCCGAAGTTCCCCGATCTGAGGGGGTGTTTGGCCTGTGATCTGGGGCTTTTGGGCTGATTGGCCTGCGATTTGGTACCCATGTAGAGTATAAGTTTATGCTTGACAGGATTGAGATAGA
>VGFC01000372.1 GCA_016869045.1 Armatimonadota bacterium | reverse complement strand
GCGCTGACCCACGCCGTGTCGCCGACGTACACCACGTCTGGGTCAGTCGGATCAACGACGATCTCCTTGCAGGTGGAGGTCATCTGGTGCGGCTGGTCGCGCTTGCCGACGCGGTTCGGCAGGCCGTCAGTCCGCAGTTCCCACGTGAGGCCCGCGTCCTCGCTGCGCAGCACGCCGCCGTTCCACGGCTCGGCGTCGCGGGCCGTCGTGCGCAGCGTCGCGTAGGTGATCTTCGGGTCGGAGGGCGCGACCGCAACCTCCTGCACCCAATCGTGGGGCAGGCCCTCGATCCTCTGCCACGTCGCGCCACGGTCGGCGCTGCGGTAGAGGCCCTTGGTCGTCGCGGCGAGCACATAGGACTCCGTGCCCGGCGCGACCTCGATGTCACTCACGATGGCGTCGCCCGGCAGTACTCCCTCGGGCGTGCAGACGCGCCACGATTCGCCCTGGTCGTCGCTCGCGTAGATGCGCCCCCGTCCGTCCTTGCCCCAACGCGGCCTTCCGATCCCCGCGTAGGCCCTCTGCGGGTCGTTCGGATCGAATACGACGCAGCCGATGGGCGCGGCGAAGGCGTAGCGCTGCGGCTCCGGGAAGCCCTGGCGAATCCAGCGCCAGGTCTTGCCGTCATCGGTGCTCTTGTAGACGCCTCCCTCGTTGCCGAGCAGGATGACCTTCGGATCGCCGGGGCAGACCGCGATGGACTCCACGAAGTAGTCGCGCAGGCCCGCGTTCCGGATACGGTAGGTCAGCCCGCCGTCGTCCGAACGGTAGTACCCGCCGACGTCGCAGCCGACGTGGAGCACCTCCTCGCGCCGGGGGTCGCAGGCGATCGACTGAATCCACCCGCCGCCGCCCGGGCCGACGTTCCGCCAGGTGATGTCGGCGCCGGCGGGGATGTCGGACGGGGTCGGCTGGGCGAGGAAGGGAGTAACCGCCAGCAGGATCGAGAGCATGGGCCTGCCCTCCTTTGGGGCGTCTCCCTTTCCCCGACCCGTCGGCTGAACCTCCCGACTCCCCATTGAAACGGCGGCAGGCCATCCCCTACCGGACGGCGAAGGAACCTGCCAGGCGTGCCCTTCGTCCAACGGGTAACTCGGGACCTCGGGAGGGAAGCTCCGTTGAGAACGGCAACCTTGCGTCTGTCGTTGGCTGCGGCATTGGTCGCCGCGCTGTGTTTCTTGGTCGGCTGCGGCGACGAGGGCGCGAACGCGCCCGGCACCGACGCGCCCCTTCAGGGCACGATCCAAGTCGGGCCGTCGGCGATCAACTCCGTGACCTTGGCGACCACGGCTGTAGGCGATGTGTTTGAGGCTGCCGGTGCCACCGCAACGATGGAGCGCGCGGACGGCACCACCGAGGACGTCAACCTCACCCTCAGCGCCGATGGCATGACGCTGACCCTCGGCCAGGCCGCGGTGACGCCGCCCCTCGACCTCGGCGCTCAGGCCCCCACGCAGGCGGATGTGCGCGTCGTGGCCCGGGTCGAGTCGACGAAATCCGGGGTGATCGATAGCGTGACCCTCACGGCGCGCGATCCGGGCGACACGCTCGACATCACGGGGGCCAAGGCCCACGTCGAGCGCCCCGACGGAAACTACGAGGCCGTGGACCTCACGATCAACGGCGACGGCACCGAGGTGACCCTCGGGCCCTTCACCGTCGAGCCAACCCCGAGCTGGCGCTGGTTTTGGATACTCAATCGGCTGGTGATCGAGGGGCCGGTCCGCGTCCAGGATGGGCCGACCGGAAGCACCACCGAGATCGGGAGCCTGGCCTTCTCGTTCGGCGTGGACAAGGCCGACCACGTGGTGGTGCCGGAGGCGGTTCGGGCGTGCATTCCTACGATCGGCGTGGCGAGCGACCGGCGCGTCGTCGTTGAGGGGCTGACGCCGGACCATGACTACACGTGGGCCGCGATCACGGACAACTCCGGCGGCGTGACCTACAGCAAGGCCTACATGGCGGACGACACGGGACAGGCCGTCATCCCCGACACGCTGGGGCAGTTCACCGCCGACCGTCTCTCCGGTCCCAACTCTCATGTAGAAATGTGCTTCGGTAGCACGTACAAGCGCACGCCTCCGCCCGTGTACTGGCCGCCGGTCTACGACGGCGCCGGCCCAGGCGGCGGCGGCCGCAGCGGCCTCAACATCCTGTCGATCGGCCCGCTCACCGTGGCCCATGCGATGGCGGGCGGCCGAACGGAGATCGGGCGCCTGCGGCTGGGCTTCGAAGCCCTCGACGACGGCACGGTCGTCGCCCCGGCGACGTTCGCCTTCAACGTGCCGCTTCGGGGCCTGGCCCGCGACCAGTCTGTCCGAATTACCGGCCTGCAGCCGGGCGACTTCTGCCAGTCGCGCTTCGTGGACAACAGCGGCCGAGTCGCGCGCAGCCCCACCATCCGGGCCGACTCCGGCGGCGGCGCGCTCATCCGTGACGCGCAGGGCGGCCTGCCCGCCTCGGCCTACTCCGGGCCCGACAGCCGAATCAGCCTCTTCTTCGCGCGCACCGATGCGAACGGCGACGGCAAGCCGGATTGGTTCTGAGGCACTGCGGAGCTGGGCTGTCGTCCGAACGACGGGCCAACCCGGAGCACCGCGAACAAGGGACAGTCCTGCGTCTCGATCCCGCACACGGGATCGAGGCTTGGACAGTCCCTGCCCCGCCAGGATGGTGAGGAGCCATCTGCCCCCAAGGCCGGAGGTTTCGCGCGGATCGCCAACGAAGGGAATCGCATCGGAGGTACCGGTGCGAGAGGAGCGTTTCTTCGGGCGGCGTGTGACGGTCACGTGCAGGGAGGACACGGCCGGCTTCCTGCTTCCGGCGGAGTTCGTGTTGGGCGAGGACGTGGTTCGGATCGCCGAGGTGCTCCGACAGTGGCACGACTCGGGGTTCGCCGGCACGTCGCGGCGGCGGACGTGGCTGGAGCGGCGCCACCGAACACACTATCGCGTGCGCGGCGAAGATGGACGCATCTACGATCTGTATGTTGACCGAACCGGCGCGCGCCGCGAATGGTACCTGCTGCGGCGCGCCCCCCGCCCGCAGCAGCCGTCCGGCCCACCCGGCGGGGAGCGCACCGGGACATGAGTGAGACTCCCGGAGGCCGCCTTCCCCCTTCCCCAACGACGCCTGCTCCGTCGGCTCCTGAACCCTTCCGAATCGACCTCACCCGCGGCCGTCTGGTGGCCGGCCTGCTGCGCCTCGTCTGGCCGATCATGCTGGCCTCGATGCTGCAGATGCTGGTCGGCTTCGTGGACATCATCTTCGTGGGGCGCCTGCCCAACGCCACCGCCGCCCTGGCCGCCGTGTCGATGTGCTGGAAGATCGTCTTCGTCCTGTCGGTGCTCGTCTTCGCGGTCTCGACGGGGGCGCAGGTCGTCGTCAGCCGCTCGGTCGGCGGGGGCGACATGCGAACCGCCGAACAGGCCACCGGCCAGGCCTTCCTGCTGATGACGCTGACGGTCGCCCTCGTGCTGATGCCGATCGGCGTCGTCTTCGCGCCCTGGCTGTTGCATGTGACCGGCGCCACGCCCGACCTGATGGAGCTCGGGACGCCCTACCTGCGGCTGATGTTCCTCGCGGGTCCGGCGATGCTGACGAGCTTCCTCTTCGCCGGGAGCCTGCAGGGCGCGGGCGACAGCCGGTCGCCGCTGGTCTTGACGGCCTGCATCAACGTGCTCAACGCCGTGCTGAACTGGGCGCTCATCTTCGGCCACCTGGGCTTCCCGGCGCTGGGAGTGCTCGGTTCGGCGCTCGGGACATTCATCGCGCGCTGGATCGGCGCCGGGGCGGCCCTTCTCCTCCTGTCATCGGGCAAGCTGGCGTTGCGGGTCAACTGGGCGGAGCACTTCCTCCCCGATTTCGACCTCTGGTGGCGCATGCTCCGCATCGGGGTGCCCTCGGCACTGCAGGGGTTTGTGCGTGCGATGTCGGGGTGGATTGTGGTGAGGATCCTGGCCTCGTCCCCGCAGGCGGAGGCGGTCATCGGTGGCAACGCAATCGCGGAGCAGGTCCTCCTGCTGACCGGCTTCATCGGCTTCGCAGCCATGCCCGCCGGCATGACCGTCGTCGGCCAGAACATGGGGGCAGGTCGCCCGGATCGCGCGGAGTCCGGCGCGTGGGCGGTGGTAAAGCTCGCTGTGGGGCTGATGCTCATCCCGGTCACGGTCTACGTGCTGGGCGCGCCGCTGTGGGTGCGGCTGGTCGGCCGCGAGGCGAGCGCGATGGCCGTGGCCTACGGCGCCGTCGCGCTGCGCATCCTCGCTCTGGGAGAGCCGTGTTGGACGATCAACATGTCCCTCGCAGGTGCCTTGCGCGGGGGCGGGGATACGCTCTCCCCGCTCATCTTCACGATCCTCACCCAGCTGTGCATGGGCATCGGCGGCGGCGCGCTGATCGTGTACCTCACCCCCGCCGGGCCGCCCGGCCTGTGGGGCGCCATCGTCATCGCGATGTACGCGCAGGCGGCCATCACGATGTGGTGGTTCCACCGTGGGAAGTGGAAGACCCTGACCGTGTGAGACGTCGGGGCGAGGCGTGGCAGGAGGGAAGGGGGTCGGTCTGGAACCTATGGAATGTACGGGGTCTACCAGGTAGCCGCATCATTGACTGTCGGACAAGCACAGAGGTCGTGGGGCGGGCATTCCTGCCCGCCAGGGCCTCGCGGCGGGCAGGAATGCCCGCCCCACGACCTCTCTCTCCACCGAGGACCCAGTCGGGGCGATGGCGAGACCGGGCGAGTACATCCTGAGCGTGCTGAACGGCGAGATGGCCGGCCATGTCGTGGCGCTCGACCGTGAGACGCTGACGATCGGGCGGAACGCGGCCAACGATCTGTGCCTGCCGCTGGACCCTCGCATCTCACGCTGGCACGCCCAACTGACGGTGACCCCCGAGGGCATCGTGCTGGAGGACCGCAACAGCGGCAACGGCACGTGGGTCGGATCCACGCGGGTCTACACGCCGGTGACCCTCCCGCCCGGGGCGCAGGTGCGGGTCGGACGGACGTGGCTACAGCTCGACTTGGTGGCGCCCGAGCCCGCGCCGGAGGTGGACGTCAGCGGTCAGATCGTCTGGGTCGAGGAGGATGAGGACTACGTCGAGACGACCGAAGAGCCGGCCGAGAGCGTCGTGTACCCCGTCGAGCCGGACCGGCCGAGCGCGGCGGCACTCGTCGATGCCGAGGAGCTGCGGCGGCGGCTGCACGCGTTCGAGGTGGTCTCGGTCGCTCTCGGCTCGACCCTCGACATGGAGACCGTGCTCTATGCGCTGCTGGACACGGTCATGCAGGTGATGAAGGCCGACCGCGGCTTCCTGTTGCTGGTGGACGAGGAGACGGGGGAGCCCGTCCCGCGCGTCGTGCGCCAGCAGACGGCCGAGGAAGACGGGCCGATGCAGATCAGCCGGCATATCGTGGACCGGGCGCTGGAGCGGCGGGCGGCCATCCAGACGAGCGACGCGATGCACGATCGCCGCTTTCGCGAGATGGACAGCGTCGTCGGCTTCCAGATCCGCTCGGCGGCCTGCGTACCGATCCTCCGCGGCGAGCGAGTCCTGGGCGCCGTCTACCTCGACACGACCAGCGCCTCGAAGGTCTTCTCGAAGGCCGACCTGGAGATGCTGACGAGTCTGGCGAATCAGGCCGCGATCGCCATCGAGAACGCGCGTCTGTACACCGACCTGCGAGAAGCCTACGACGACCTGCGAGCCGCTCAGGAGCAGATCTTGCGAACGGAGAAGCTCTCCACGATCGGCGCGCTTTCTGCGAGCATTGCGCACGACATGGGGAACGTCGTCACCCCTCTCATGCCACTCGTGCGGTTGCTGCTTCGGACCTGCGAGCCGGATACGGACCTCGCCGAGATGACGGAGCGGCAGATGCACCGCCTGTCGGCGATGATCACGCGCCTGCGCTCCTTCTCACGTCCCTCCAGCATCGAGCGCGGTCCGGTGGACATCCACGAGGTCCTGGAGGAGACGACCAAGCTGCTGCAGACGGAGGCGAACCATCGCGGGGTGGAGTTGGCTCGGGAGTATGCCGACGGCCTGCCACCCGTCCTGGGCGATGCGCAGGAACTGGACCGCGTGTTCCTCAACATCATCCTGAACGGCATTCAGGCCGCGCCGGAGGGCGAAGGGAAGGTGACGGTTCGCACCGAGACGGACGAGGGCGAGGTCGCGATCAGCGTGATCGACAACGGGCCCGGGATCCCCGAAGACGTGCTTCCCCATCTCTTCGAGCCCCTGTTCACCACCAAGGAGGGCGGCACGGGTCTTGGTCTCTTCTCGTGCAAGCGGATCGTGGAGGACGAGCACAACGGCTCGATTGAGATCGACACCCGGCCGGAGGGCGGCACGACCGTCACGGTGCGGCTGGCGCAGGCCGAGCCGCCCGAGGACTCGCGGCCGACCGACGACGACCTCGATGAATGAACGCCAGGCAAGAACACGACGGATCCTTGGAATAGCGCGCGCGGCCATTGGCCCGCCCATCCTGCTGGTGATTGCCGCGACCCAGGGCGTGCGGGTAACCGGCGTGGCAACTGTGGCGCTCGCCCACCCTCCGCCCGGCTGGCGACTCGCCGTGGCCGATGTCCTCGTCGCGCTGGCACTCGGCACGATCGCGTTCTGGGCGGCGGCCGCCCTCGTCGGCAAACGGGGCGTCCTCGCGCACTTCATGCTCCCCGTCGCCACGGCCCAACTGCCCCTTGCGGGTGTCGCGCTCGCGGTCGGTCGCCGAATCCTCGCGGCGACCGTGGCCCATGCGGTCAGCGGGCAGGGCGAGGACGAACTCCTCAAGAACCCCGCCGCCGCCCTCTCCGGCCTCCTCCCGACGGTCGTCGTCACGCTGCTGCTCACGATCCTCGTGGTCGGCGTGCTCTACACCGCCTACCGCCGCGTGACCGGCCTGACGGGCTGGCGCCTCCCCGTCAGCTTCGCCGGCGGACTCCTCGCCGCCGAGGTGGTCTGCCGACTATGGGCCTGGTGGGCGGCGTGACGGCAGGTGATGGGTGATGGTGCGCTATCTCGCATCGATGCTGGCGTCTTCTGTCGCCCCTTCGGGGCTTTGGGGGAGGGTAGCCGCAGTGTCCGGGGGCTGGCGCCCCCGGCTATCTTCCTCGGCCCCTTCGGGGCCGTTGGCGGGCTCTAGCCCCGTAAGGGGCGAGAGATGGCTAGCCGTGGGCGAAGCCCACGGACCAAGTGATGGGTGATGGTGCGCTATCTCGCATCGATGCTGGCGTCTTCTGTCGCCCCTTCGGGGCTTTGGGGGAGGGTAGCCGCAGTGTCCGGGGGCTGGCGCCCCCGGCTATCTTCCTCGGCCCCTTCG
>VGFC01000371.1 GCA_016869045.1 Armatimonadota bacterium | reverse complement strand
GAACTTCTCCATCACCCGCATGTGGAACTCGCGGCTGTGGGAGGACATCCCCAGGTGCCTGATCTTCCCCTGCTCCTTCGCCTTCATCGCCGTCTCGATGACGACCTTGATCTCGTCATCGGTGTGGTTGCCATCGGTGAGCGCCTGCGGGCGGAAGATGTCCATGCAGTCCATCTTGAGCCGCCGGAGGCCCTCGTCGATCTCGAGCATGATCTTGTCGGGCGTGCGATTCGCCGGGTTGCGGATGCACAGGATGTAGTCCGAGTACCCGATGTACATCCGTTCGCCGAGCGCCTTCAGCACCGTGCCGTAGACCGTCGCCTCGGCGGGCGTGGTGATGTCCACGTAGTTCACGCCGAGATCGATGGCGCGCCCAACCACATCCTCGCGGTCCCGCTGCACATCCGGCGGCGGCACGTCGCCCGGGAAGTCCCCCCAGTATCGCGCGCCCTCCCGCGTGCGCCAGTGCCCGCCGAGGCTGATCTCAGAGATCATCAGCCCGGTCTTCCCCATCCGCCGATACCGCATCCCCGGCTCGTAGTTTAGGGCGTCGGTCGGCGCCGGTTCAGCCGCCTTGGCAGGCAGGGCCGACACGGCCAGACCCGCACCCGCGGTCGCTGCGACGGCTTTGGCGGTGGTGGAGAGGAAGTCGCGTCGGGACAGTCGATGGTTGGGCATGGTGGCCTCCTGAGATGGGCCAGAGCTTACAGGCACTGGTGCGACCCGCCCCTTGCGTCTTCCTCGGGTCGGTCGTCAGCACCTACCGAACCGTTCCGGCTACCAGTGAACACGGCGGGGACTCCACTGTCAAGCCCGAGAGCGCGTCCACATGGGCTCGGGCGGTGGCACTCACGTAGTCATACCCCCACGCGTCGAGCGATCCCGCCTGCACCACCTGCATCGTCGGTCGCCGGTCCGCGAGGGTCACGCCCTTCAGGCGGATCGTGACTCGCCTCGCCTCCGGAGTCGGGTTACACACACTCACGTACAAGCCGTCCGCGTTGCGCGAGACCACGACGCCGTCCTGCTCGAAGCAGATATGACCGCGGTGGTGTGGCTGCATGAGTCTCATCACCGCGCCGTCGATCTGCGCGTGATAGCGGCAGCCCGGCTTGTGGTCGGGGTAGTAGTCCAGCCGCTGGAAGTAGTTGCCGAAGCCGGGGCCGTTGCGCACGAGGTCGTGGTGGAACACCGCTGCACAGGACTCGATGAGGCCCGGGTAGATCATCGCCTCCCCGAGCGCGCGCCCGAGGCTGTGCTCCTGTTCCTCGCCGACGGTGTTCGGCCCGATCACATTGAACTCGGTGATCGCGATGCTCGTGTCCCGGAAGCCCGCGCCGTCGAGCGCGCTCCGCTGGCCGGGGAGGTGCCAGGAGCGCAGCTGCGCCCAGGCGCGCTGCGTCGAGTCGAGCATGTCGGCGCCGGTCGCCCACGGGAAGGGCTTCCAGATCTTCTCATCGACCCACGTTCCCGCGCCGGTCATGTAGATGTGGGTCGAAGCGAAGTCGAATCGCTCGACGCCCTCGCTGCGCAGCGCCGGCAGCAGCTCGTCCCGCCAACGCCAGTTGCCCCAGTCGTAGCTGTCGCAGCAGAGCGCGAACCGCGAGCCCGGAACCGCCGCCTCGATCGCGCGCATGAAGGCGGCCGCAATCCGCGCGTATGTGGCGGGCTTGTAGTAGACGTAGTCCTCGTTGCCGATCTCCCAGACGACCTCAACCTCGTTGTCCCTGCACCACGCCGCGAGCTTCGCCACGTCCCGGCAGGCGTCGTCGAGGTAGCTGCCGTCGGCGGGCTTGTTGCGGCCGTCGAAGTCGGCGATCTGGTGCACGACGTTGCGCTCGGAATCGTACCAGTAACCCGGGTTGAGCTCGTACCAGGCGACGATTCCCGCCTGCTTGCAGAAGAGCAGGAACTCCTCCGGGCTGCACCAGCCCCACTTCTCCGGCTCCCAGAGGTTGTAGGAGAGCTCGGCGAGGCCGGCGGCTTTGAGGGCGGCCAGGCCCTCCCTGCGCGTTGGGTACGAGTACGCGAATGAGCCGCCGGGAAAGCGCAGCGCAGTGATGCCGAAGTCCTTGGCCACGCGCGAGAACTCCCGGCGTGTGGCCGGGTCGGTGATCCCATCCGTCAGGCCGCGCTCGAAGTAGGCCGTCATGTAGCTATGCCCGAGCGGGTTGCAGGGCGTGGTGTCCGGCGGAGGCTCCACGTCGTAGGAGACCTCCCGAATCGGCCCGCTCGTCTGCGACGCGCCGGGCGTCTCGATCCGCACCTCATCGAGTCCGCCTGGCGCGGTAACGCCATCCACCGTGCTCTCCACGCGCAGCCGGAGCTTCCCCGTCCTCACCTGCGGAACGCGCGTACGGGACCAGCCGTCGGCGCCGCAGCTCAGTGGCAGGCTTGTCCCATCGTCGAAGGTGATTCGTATGGTCTGCGGGACTGCTCTGCCAGGGCTTGAGGAGTGATGGACCGCCACGAGCGAAACGACGGTCGGCGCGGCCGGTCGGATGAGCCATTCGGCGCCCAGGAGCTTCGGTTCCAGGTCGCTTGTGTGAGTGTCGCCATCGGCGAGGGCGGAGGGGGAAGTGCCTTGAGGGGAGGGGTTGGGGCTGGTGACGGTGATCGGCGTGAGAGAGCCGGCCCTCGCGAGGCTACACCACGCAAGGGCCGTCACCGTCAGCAGACGCGCAAGGGTCGCCATGGCCGCCTCACGCCCGCGTGACGGGCTCCTTGCAGGCGGGGCACTCGGTGTCCTCGGCGGAGAGGGGCTCCAGGCACTTCGCGCAGACCGGCAGCTTGCGGCCGCAGCCACCGCAGAACTCGGTCATCTCGACGACTGACGCCCCGCAGCCGGGACACCGGCGCACGCGCTGGCCCTGGCGAAGGCCGCGCAGCATCTCCTGCCGCGCCAGGATCTTCTCCTCCAGCGCCTCGGCTTGGCTGACGAGCGTCCGGAGTTCGGGGTCCTCAAGCCGCCCGAGCTTCAATAGCACCTGTGCGCGCCGCCCGGCCGCCGCCCAGTCCTCGTCCAGCCGCTTGCTGAGGTCCCCAATCTCCGACTCCAGCCGCAACGCCTCCGCTCCGCGCGACACTCCATCCGCCGCCTTCCCAAACGCCTTGCGTGCGCTACCCATGATGTCCATGCTTCGTCTCCGCCCGTCAGAGTCCGTCTGCCCAAGGGTATGCACGCAGGTGGCCGATGTCAAGACGAACGCCCCAAAACGACAACCCCCGCGTCGGCTCGGTCTGCCCCGAGCGCCGCGGGGGCCTGACGGCTGCCCTTGTTGACCGTGCCCTGCCCTCCCTTGCCGCGTGGTGTGGTGTGTGGTGCGATCAGCTTCTACTACGCAGTATAGTGGATTTTGCTACTACCGTCAATAGTGATTTCGGTCACCCACACCTCGCAGGCTCAGGGCTCGCGTCGGAACAGGCGTTCCACGGTGCCGTCAGGGGAGACGACCGCCAGCGTGAGGCCGCCCTGGGCCTCGACGGGACCGAGTGCGATGGCTTGCCCGTTGCGATTGTGCGCCAGGTAGTGCACGCTGCCATCCGCCCACGAGATGGCGCAGGCCAGCGCGCCCTCGGGCGCGGGAAGGGGGGTGATCTGCGGCAGAGGCTCTGCGCCGCTGAGGGGCAGCAGCATGTAGGCCATCACCCGTTCGCCGGCGCCCTCCATGCGGTAGACCGGCGTGGGGATGGGCCGCAGCTCGTTGTGACGGCCAGTGGGGAGCCAGCCCTGGACCACGGGCCCCGTCTGGCCCTGGACGATCTGCGCGCTCAGGCCGTCGCGCGATAGCGGGATGATCGCCAGGCCAACGTCGCCGCTCTTGCCAACGGTCGCAAGCGTCTCCGGGTCCATCTCGGCTGACTCCACATCGAGATGGAACGGCGTGCCATACGCATGGGGTTCGTCGTCCGTTGGCGAGAGCACGTCGATCACGATCCAGTTTCTCGGCTTGACGAAGAGGACCTTGCGCGTATGGGTGACGGTCCGGTCGCCCTCGGGGCCGTAGCCGTCGGCATAGGTCCCCTCGGCGTAGTCGAAGTCCTCCCCCGTCACCCAGGGGCTGGTCGTGGGCTCCCTGGCGACCCACGTGTCGCGAACCCGCGCGCGGTCCTGCTCCAGGCCGTCGACAAGGACCGTGTTGTGCGCCCGCGTCGAGAGCACGTAGCGGCGCCAATCCGAGGCGTCGTAGGAGTAGTTGCCGGGCTCCGTGAGCAGCGTCTTCCCGTTCGCATGGAGGATGAGGTGCAGCTTGTCCTCGTGCTGGTGCCCCGAGCCATAGGGACCGGCGTCGAAGAGGACGTAACGGTCCTGCGGGCCCCAGCCGGTCCGCATGATGGCCCAGCCGGCGTGGGGCATCATGCAGGAGGTGTAGGCGGGCGGCTGACCCTCCTGGCGGTTGGTGGCGAGGTACAGGAAGTCGGAGCGCGCAGGAAACAGTTCGTGGCCCTGCTGCAGCCACCCTTGCACACCCCCTGCACCGGAGTCGTTCAGCGCCGGCGTGCGCAGGTCGGGCGTCGCGATCCGCACGTAGTACTCGAACATGCGCTCAAGACCGGACTCGAAGCCCTCCGGCATCGCGAAGCCCACACGCCGCGCCACCCTCAGCGCGCCCAGCATGTTGCTCAGCGTCACGCCGTGATAGCCCGGCGTCAGCTCGATCTGCGCTCCGTCGGGGTAGACCTGCGCGGTCAGCTGGTTCGTGAGCCGCTTTGCAGCGGTATCGCGCCACACCGACGCATCGCGGAACTCCGGCAGCATCAACCCCAGGTGCAGGAGGCCGTTCGCCTCCATCGTGCCCCAGTTCGAGGTCTCGTGGTAGTTCGCCTCATCCATCAGGTAGAGCGCATGATCGTGGAAGGACGAGAGCATCGCGAGCTGCGCATCCACCCCGAACGAGGGTGAGTTGCGGAAGTAGTAGTATGCGGGGAACCATGTGTGCCCCATGCGGATGCCGCCGTCCAGCGTCAGCGGCGCCTTGCCCGCCTCGAAGAACGGCCCCTCGATCCAGCGCGGCCCGATGTACACGGGCATGGCGCTCGTCCAGCTCAGCACCTGCGCCGCGAACTCCCGCGCGTAGTTCTCATCCCCCGTCGCCGCGTACGCCTGCCCGAGCGTGAGCCACTCGCTGTGCCGGTTGAGCTGGATCGCCCACTGATCGTAGCTGAACGGGTCCTCGTTCCACAGGATCGTCTCGCCCAGCTTGTGCGGAGGGCACCCGACAAGGCGGTACGTGTGCTGCAGCACGTCGTCCGCCTGCGCGATGACCGAGGCGCTCGCCGTGGTTGCGAGTTCGGGGCCGGGCGGCTGCTCGCGCGTGCGGAAGTGCTCGACGAGCGCTGCCCGTGCCGCCACCAGGTCGCCCGCCTCGTAGGCCCGCTTCACCGCCGCCAGGTCGGGTCTCCCGAGGTCCAGCGCCTCGAACAGCCGCCGGTCCTGCTCCGCCTGCGTCATCGTGTGCACCTCAAACCCATCGAGCTTCCCCCACTCCTCATCGCTGTAGTGGTTGCAGCCCCACACCATCGCGAACACGACCTCCCGCCCCGCATGTTGCCTGAGCTTGCGCGCCAGGTCTCCGCTCCGCCAGTCCTGCCAGTCCAGCACGTCCTCGCCGCCGCCCGTCAGCCGCTGGTACAGCAGCGCCCCCGGCGCGATCGCCAGATTCAGCACCGCCGCCTGCTCCGGCTCCTTCGCCAGGGCATCGAAGCCCTCGACCGTGAAGACCCCAAACGCGACCTCGCCGCTGCGCTTCAACGTCTCCGTGCCGATCGCGCAGTAGGTCTGGTACCGGAAGCTCACCTCGATCCCCGCTGGCACAGGCTCCGGCACCACGAAGCGGCTCCCGATCAGCACGTGCCCCCGGAAGTGCCCCTCCGTGTCGCCTGTGATCTCCACGATCGGCCGCTGCTCATCCGTGAACGTGACGGTCCACTTCGGCAGATGCCCCGCCTGGGTCCACTCGGGCTTCTGGTCGGCAGGCAACGCGAAGCGAAGCTGCCAGTCAGCGGGCACAGCGAGGGCACGCGGGACGGCAGTCAACAGGATGGACAGGATGGGGAGCATGAACCGGCCCATGGGCTCACGGTTCCCCTGGCCCTCTGCGTTCCCTTCTCAAGAGGTGCGCCGCTCTCCGTCTTGGAACTTGCGAACTTGCCAACCTGCAAACTGCCGTTCCTCGAAAGGACGATGAGCATGATCTCTCCCGGCATCAACTTCGGCCTTGGGGGCCTGCCGTATCTCGCGGATGCCAAGACGCGATCGATCTGTGCGGAGAACCCCGATGGCGCCAAGGGAGCGGGCGCGCAGGAGGTGCCCCAGGGCGGCGCGGCGGGCGATCTGGGCAAGGGCTGGAAGGTCCGCCCGTGCATCACGCTGCCGAAGCAGTCGCTGACGACGCTGGCGGACATCGAGGGGCCGGGCGTCATCCAGCACATCTGGATCACGGTCGGCGAGCAGGCCTACCGCGACACGGTCCTGCGCATGTACTGGGACGACGAGGAGAGCCCTTCGGTGGAGGTGCCGCTCGGCGACTTCTTCTGCTGCGGGCACTCGCTCCGGGCGAAGATCAACTCGCTGCCCATCGCGGTGAACCCTTCCGGCGGCTTCAACACGTACTGGCCGAAGCCATTCCGCCAGCGCGCGAAGGTCACCATCGAGAACCAGCGCTGGGAGGACATCGGCGGCTTCTTCTACCAGATCACGTACGCGCTCACCGACGTGCCCGACAACGCCGCGTACTTCCACGCGCAGTGGCGCAAGTCGCTCGGCACGCGCGAGGTCCCCGAGCATGTGATCCTCGACGGGATCAGGGGCCAGGGGCAGTACGTCGGCACCTACCTCGCGTGGACGCAGCTCTCAGACGGCTGGTGGGGCGAGGGGGAGATCAAGTTCTTCATGGACGGGGACACCGAGAACCCGACCATCTGCGGGACCGGCACCGAGGACTACTTCGGTGGCGCGTGGGGTTTCGGCGACACCTTCTCAACCGCGTTCCTGGGCTACCCGCTCTGGCAGCGCGAACCCGGCCGCGTGCCGAAGCACGGCCTGTACCGCTGGCACATCATGGACCCCATCCGCTTCGACTCAGACCTGAAGGTCACCATGCAGGAACTCGGCTGGTGGCCCAACGGCAAGTTCCAGCCCCTCACCGACGACATCGCCTCCGTCGGCTACTGGTACCAGCACGAGCCGCACGGCGCGTTCCCGCCGATGCTGCCGCTCGAGCTGAGGTGGGGGAGGTAACAGCCTAACCCGAAGTTCCGTCCCCCCAAACCCGGAGAAGTGCCGAGGAATGGGGGTTTTCGAGTCATCGGTGGTGTCGTCGTACTGGGTACATCAGGGTCGGACTCCAAGGAGGTC
>VGFC01000370.1 GCA_016869045.1 Armatimonadota bacterium | reverse complement strand
CTGCATCCAATGCAGGTATGTTTGCATCACGGAGTCCCAGTCCATCCGACCCTCGAGCACGTAATCCAGGTAGTCCTCCAGCAGAATCCCGTTCATGTGCGGGAAGCCCCACTCGCCGGCCTGGTTCGTCATGAAGGGCACGTCCGGCCCGAGGGCCTCCCGGACCTGGCGCGAGAGGGCGGTCTTCGCGGCGGTCCACTGCTCGTCGAGCCGCCGGCGGTCATCGGCTCTGCCGTCGCCGTCCGCGTCGATGATGTAGGACTGGCCGTTTTCGATGTTGCAGGCCCACCAATCGAAGTTGCGGCCCATGCAATCGATGAAGGTGCCGTCGAAGCCCTTCTCGCGCACGCTGGCCACCGAGCGAGCCGCGAGCCAGTCAATCACCTCGGGTTTCGTGAGGTTGATCATCTGGGTGCCGGGCCAGCCCTCGATGCGGCTGCCGTCCGGCTGCAGGAGCCAGCCGCTTTCGGGGAAGGTCTTGTCCTTCGGGTCCGCATAGGGCGCCGAGGAGGAGAAGTCGAGGATGATGACGTGCGGGTTCTTCTCGCGGACGGCCTGCATCTTCTCGCGGACGAGGCGCACGCTCTCCGGATCAGCCCAGTTCGCCCACACGCCGCCAATCAGCAGGTCCCACTTCGCGACCTCGGCGATGTCCTCCGGCGAGTTGTCCGGCACGAGCCGGATGCCGTAGCAATTCGCGATGCGCGGGAAGGGCGGGCCCTGCGGCGCCGGTGGTTGGGAGACGACGGCTAGTAGGGGAACCATCGCGAGCATCCGGCGGCCTCCTCCATAGATGCGGAAGCAGTGGGGCGGGCATTCTTGCCCGCCGGGGCCGCTGGCGGGCAAGAATGCCCGCCCCACTGCTTCCGTGTTCGTGCGCACCTCATCTCGCTTCGCATCACTCCACCGAGGTGGTCGTCGCGCCGTGGAGGATGGCCGTGGCGGGGTAGAAGCCGGTCTTCAGCTCCACGCGCGTGGGCGTCGGCGCCTCGGTATGGTTGCCCATCGGATCGACGATCTCCGCCCGCGTGGCATCGCTGGTCACCACCACCGCGCGGTCGCCGTCGTAGGTCGTGAAGGCGGTCACGATCCGAGCGTCGTCGCGGCGGAAGACGTACGCCGAGAACGGATGCGCCTCGGTGAGGATGCGCTCGAAGCTCGCGCCCGCGTATGTGTCGATGAACGCGGACAACGCGCCATAGGCAAAGCGTGGGCAGAAGAAGTGATCGACGAAGCCCCAGTCCGCGTCCGGCCGCAGGCGCGGGCCGCCGATGTCGCGGCTGCAGTAGAGCAGCGCGCCCCGGTTCTGGTGCGCCCAGCAGTAGAGGAGCTTCTGCATGGCGGTCGCGGCCTGATGGCGCTCCATGTCCAGCCGCCAGGCGGCGTAGCCCATCTCCGTGTTGACGAAGACCGGCTTCGCGTAGCCCGCCGCCGCGTGCGTGGCCCGCATCGCCCGGAAGTTGGCCTCCAAGGCGGTCACATCGCCATGCGAGTGGTAGCCGATCAGGTCCAGCTTGCCTACGAGCGCGCGGGCGAACAGGCCCGTCCACTCCGGCTCCAGCAGGCAGTAGCCGCCCGCCGCGATCAGCGCGTCCAGCGCGACCTTCTCGATCTCGTCGACGGCCCAGCCGGCCCACTGGATGTACTCCTCGGGGGTCCCGCGCCAGAAGTCCCGGTTGTCCGGCTCGTTGTACAACTCGATGAACGCCGCGTCCTTGGCGTAACGCGGCAGCAGTCCGGCGAGCCATCTCCGGCACAGGCCCTCGCGGCGCGGGTAGCGCCACTTGGGATCGGTGACGCCCGCGTACTGCGGCAGGATGGCCCAGTCCGGCGGCTGGCCGACCTGTAGGTCGAGCCGGAAACCCCGCGAGGTCCACGCGGCGAGGCTGACGTCGGCGCGGGTGAAGTCGATTGGGTCCGTCCCAGAGCGCCACTCGATGGGCAGGTCCGGCCGGACGATCTGCAGCCCCGCGCGCGCCGCGAGTTCCGCATCGAGATCGCGCGATTCCTGTTCCGTGAGGCCCGGCGGCTTCGCAGGTCCGAAGTCGTTCGTCCAGTGCTGGCGGCCGGGGAACGCGCAGGTCCCGACCCAAAACTCGTCCGTTCGCCAGGCCTCGCGGCGGGCCAGGTTCGAGGGGCACACGCTGAAGCTCCGCACGAGGCGCGACACGCACTCTTCGCCCGCGAACAGGTCCAGCGTCAGAAGATACGTGCCCCGGCCCTCGACCTCGAAGCTGACCCGCTCGTCACACGGCTTGCTGAGTTGCTGCTGGGCGACGGGGTTGCGGTTCCAGTCCCAGACCGTGAGGACCGCCCGCTCGCCCCGCGCGCCGTTGGCCACCTTCACCTGCGCCCCGAACGGCTGCCCCGGCTCGATCACCCACCGATAGGGCGTCTCGGGCTGCAGGGAGACGTTGCTCTCCATGCGGTCGGCGTCCGGGACCGTCGCCCACAGCAGCGGCACGCCGGGCCGCTCCAGCGCCGGCATGGCCGTTCGCAGCGGAATCGCGTGGGCCGCAGAGGCAAGCAGGAGGGCGGCGGCCAGTGTCAGTTGCCATTGCCGAGCAGCGGCGCTCTGCAACGACGGCAGTGTCGTTGCTGGGAGCGCCGGCACCCTTGCCGGCAGTGGTGGCGAGCCGTTGTCGTGGGTGCCGAGGGTTGTCGGGCCGATGGATACGTCGACGGCCGCCACAGCAGCCGGCAAGGGTGCCGGCGCTCCCAGCAACACCAGCAACGGCCTTCTGGTCAGTCCCATGTCTTCAGTAGCTCCCTCGCGTTGCCCTCGCCGATGAGGCCGATGGTCTCGTCGGTCGCGCCCGCGTCGCGTAGGAAGCCAACCATGCTCGCCACACAGGGCGGGTAGGGGTTGTCCTCGGCCTGCTGGACGTCGAAGACGACGCCGTAGGGGAGGAACGGCGGGCCGATGCGGGTCACCCAGTCCGTGCCCGCGACCAATCGGTTCGCGGGGACGCGCTCCAGTACGCTCCGTACGCCGGGCGAGTTGAAGTCGCGAATCTCGGCCCAGAAGCCATCGGGCCAGCACCCGTACTGCCGGTCGATCATGTCGAGGTACGTGTCAACCACAGGGGGATTGTCATCCATCATGCCGACGAGGTGCGCCAGGATGTACTTCGCCTCCGGCACGCGCTCGACGAGGCCGAAGAGGTCGGTCAGCTGCTCGACACCCCAGCTCGAGTTGTGGCTCATGCGGTTGGAGGTCGAGATGTGAACCTGCACGGGCACGTCGAACTCGACGGCCTGCCGCACGAGGCGCTCGACGGGGTCGCTGTCCATCCGGTAGTCCATCATGTACTGCAGCATTTCGCCGAGCTGCACGAAGCCCCACTCGCCGAAGCAGCGGTCCATCATCGCAAGGGATTCGTCGAGGAAGTGCGGGTTCACCATGCAGCTTCCGTACAGCCGGCCGGGCGCGTGCTGCACGACATCACGGATGAATTCGTTCCCCTCGATCACGCCCTCGGCGGCCTGCCCGACCCGCGACAGCCGGGCGCCGTCGGGGCTGAGCACGAAGCGCAGGTCGGCCTCGTCGGCGTCGAGGACGGCCAGCACCTCCTCGACGAAGCGCGGCCGCACGTTGCCGTCCGGGCCGAGGTCGCAGACATGCACGTGAGTGTCGATCCACACGCGGCGGGTCATTCGCCGGCCTCCTTCCCTTGCGCGACAGCCAACCAGGCCAGCATGTCCGGGCGGAACCACTGCTCGGGGCGAGCGCGGAGAATGGCGCGGGTCTTGTCCACCATGTCACGCGCGCGGATGCAGCGGAGCGTGGCTGACCCGATCTTGCCGAAGCGCACCAATCCCCTCTCGGCGAGCAGGTCGCACATCGCGGGCCGGTCATACCAGGGCCACACGCCGGCCTTGTCCATGCGCTGGATTTGCGCTATGAGGTCGTCGCGCACCGTGCGCGGCGCCTTGCGCAAGGCCGCCTCGACGATGCGCGTCTCGATGTAGTGGGACATCGTGTTCACGGTGAAGTCGACCCCGATGAAGCAGTACGCTGCGTTCCACCGGTAAAGGCGCTCCCAGGGGCTCTCGCGGGCGAAGGCCCTGTCCCCGAAGATGCACACCCGGAGGCCCGCCTTCCCGTGGTCGCGGGTCAGCTCGACCGCCCGCGCCCCGATGGCCGAGATGGAGTGCGTGGGGTTGTTGCTGCGCACGCTGTCGGGCCGCCGGCGGAAGGTCTCCGTGATGAGGCCCGGGTAGGAAGGCGAGGTGTCGGGGTCCCAGTCCGCCATCCGCAGCGGCGGGTCCGTCTGATGCCACCAGAGCGTCGGCACCGCTACCGTGCCCTCCGGCCCGACGGCCTCCAGGAACCCGTCGATGACCGTGTTCGCCCCCCCGACTACCGTGCCCATGCTGCTCAGCGAGCTATGGAACATCACCGTGTCGCCCGGCACGATGCCGACGTCGCGGGCGGCTTGGGCTACGTCGGCTCGACGGACCTTGATCTTCGGATCGCCCTTCTCCGGCTCCACGGGCGAGGTCTCCTCTCTATCAGCCTTCTGCCCTGCCGAGTCCCTCATCGGTCGGGAGACGGTGGGGCGGGCATTCTTGCCCGCCAAGAGCCCGTGGCGGGCAGGAATGCCCGCCCCACTGCTTCCGTGTTTGTGCGAGGCGAAGTAAGTGCCTCCACGAACTCCCGGCTGGTCGAGGTCGGCGTGCCGGCGGCCTCCAGCCAGAAGATGAAGGCCTTGGTTACGCCGAAGTCGGCGATGGTCTCGTGTGACTCCTGGGCCACCGTGCAGTCGCGCAGCACGATGTCGCGGTACCCGCCGGACCGCCAGATTGCCGACATGCTCCGCACGCCGCCGGGCTTGTCCAGCAGGCAGTGGGCGAGCAGGAAGCCGACGTGGACGACCGTCGTCACCTGCCGCTCGCGCAGGATCTCATCGATTGCTGCCTGCTCGGACACGCAGAAGTCGCCGGGCGCGGGCATGACGGGAGGCGGGAAGTCCGCAGCCTCGCGCATTCGCTCCCACGCCGCCTCGGCGCCTGGGCCGTAGGTCGTCTCTGTGTACTCGCGGAGCACTGCGTGCGACACCTCCGGCGGCGGCCACGGGTCGGGAGCGGAGGTCGCGGGGGCGGGCGAGGCGGAGGCGCTGCGCGCGTTCGCGGGGTGCTTGCGCACGATGTGCGGCATGGTGCTGTGGATCACCGTGAGGCCGGCTTCGCGAGCGGCCTGCAGCGCGGGCGCGAGGTTCTCCTCCGTCACGCGCCGGGCTTCCGCACACGCGCGCCGGCCGAGGCCCACGAAACTGTGCTCCCAGTAGCGCCCGAGGTCGGGCACGAGGGGCTCCTCGTGCCAGCCCATGTCCCACAGGTCCACCGTGATTAGCGCCGTGTGGGCGGGGTCAAGCTCCAGCGTTCGCTCGACGTAGCCGAACTCGCTCTCATCGTACTGGGCGCCCGCGAGCGGGTAGCAGCGATACTGGCGCACCGGCAAGCGCATCGCGATGAATCACCTCCGCACAGCGCGCGGGCCATTCGGGAGCGGGCGAGGGGAGACCTCTAGGGCAAAGGGTCAACGAGCCTGTGAGTCGAAGGGCCCCGCAGTCCTACCGTCCCGGGAAGGGGTGAAGCGTCATGCGGACCGTGCTGCTCCCTCTACTGACGTTGGCCGTGAGTGTGGCCTCGGGCCAGACCCTTGGGCGCCCGCGGGCCCTCAACCTGACATGGCGGGCGCTCTGGCAGGCCCAGGCGCCGGTGCGCCTGCCGGTCGTCAAGGACCCGGCGAGAGAGCGTCTTGACCTCCCGCCCCTCCCCCACGCCGACGACGCAGTGGTGTGCGTGCGGTTCCAGGCCCGTCTGCACACGGAGCGCCCCGCCGGCTGGAACAACTACCTCGCGCTCGTGCTGAACGGCACCCAGGTGGACCACAAAACGCCGGAGGGCTGGCCGCGCGCGCTGAACCGCGAGCCGCTCTTCGCGACGACGTACCCGAACTGGCCCCAGGTGCAACTGGTCGAGAGCCGCGCCGGCCTGCCCTGCCTGCAGGTGTTCTTCGGGCCGCCGGAGCCCGACCTGAAGACCACGCTGCCGATCGAGGCCGAAGAGGGCTACTGGTACGTGCTGAACATCGACGATCTCGTCCGGGCCGACGCACCGAACACGCTGGAGCTTGTGGACACCGCGCTCGCCGAGTACTGGGGCGACCGGATGCCGCCGGGGTTGGCGATGATTGTCAGCGACCTGTCCGTTGGCTGCGTGTCGAAGACCGAGGTCGCCAAACTGCAGGGAGACCTCTTCGCGCCGCCGCAGCGATGGACCGGGCAGCCGGCGCTGAAGGGGCCCGCGGCGACGGTGCGCATGACCCCCGCCGGCGGGCTGC
Source organism: Armatimonadota bacterium (assembly GCA_016869045.1). Lineage (GTDB taxonomy): Bacteria > Armatimonadota > Zipacnadia > Zipacnadales > VGFC01 > VGFC01. The sequence goes on along the minus strand of VGFC01000370.1, from coordinate 1,055 downwards.
AGATCGAGACGGGTGACGAGACATGGTTCATCGAGTCCGGCTTCTCTTACCCCGCCGAGCCGGCGATGGCGTTCAACCGTCTGCGTTGCGGCCCTCCGGGGGCGGACGAGTGGGACCGGAGGATCGCCCGCGAGGGCCAGGCACTTGTCCTGCAAGCAGAGGCGAAGCCCTACCGCCTTCGCCGCGAGGTCCGCTGGCGGAACCAGCGCCTGGAGGTTGCCGACGCGATCACCAACCTCACGGACGAGGTGCTCGGGCTGGCCGTCGAGCACTCGATCATCACTCCGCAGCCGCCGAGAGTCGTGCGGTTGGGCGGGCTCGACGAGTATGCTCGGGGAGCGGGCACTTGCCCGGAGAACCCGACGGTCTTCGCGGCGCAGGGGAAATCGGGCGTGGGGCTCGTCGCTGAAGACGACGCCATGCGGCTGCAGATGTCCACACTGGCGATGGTGAACCAGGTCCGCCTGCGCACAGACCGCCTCGGCCTCGCTCCCGAGGAGACGTACACGCTCCGGTGGGCGGTCTACCCGGGCTCGACGGACTACTTCGACTTCATCAACGCACTCCGGCGCGACTGGGATGTGAACTACACGGTCGAGGGGCCCTTCGACTTCTTCAGCGTGCGGCAGCTCGATTCCGAGGAGGGCCGTGCCGCCGCCAAGGCGCTCCTCGCGCGCAAGCACCTCAAGCTCTTTGCGCTGGTGCCCTGGTTCGAGTACTACAGCGGGTGGCCGTACACGCGCGACCAGTACCGGGAGATGATGACGAGGGCGATAGCCTTCATCCACGAAGCCGTGCCCGGGGCGAAGTGCCTGGCCTGCACCGAGACCAATCTCGTGCCGGTGCCGCTGACCTTCTTCGGAGATACGATTCCCGCCGAGGGCTGGCCCATCGGTCGCGACAAGGGCGGCAAGTACGGCCAACCCGCTACGCCCGCGATGACCGCGAAGGTGGATGCCTCGCCGTGGCGCGATTCGTGCATCCGCGACGCGAGCGGGAACGTGGTGCTGGACTGCTGGTATGTGCAGTATTACACGGAGCCGCCGGGGCTGAAC
>VGFC01000369.1 GCA_016869045.1 Armatimonadota bacterium | reverse complement strand
TACTTCGACAGCCCGTTGTGCAGCTCGCCCGTCATGAACAGCTTGCAGCCGTCCATCATCCAGCAACGCCACCACTTGCCCTCCTGGTACGCGGAGAGCGGGTCTGCGGCGTAGCGCTTGAGGTAATCCACCACCTTCGTGGCCGCGGAGAGGTACTTGTCGTCGCGGGTCACCTCGTAGGCCCGGCAGAGCGCCAGCAGCGGCCAGCCGAGCTGCCGTTCGGCCCCGGCGAACACGTCGCGAATGCGGCCCTCGCTCTCGGCGATCGAGGCCGTCCGATCGGCGATCAGACGAACGGCCTCCAGGCTCCGCTCATCACCGGTCAGGAAGTAGGCGTCGGCGCAGCAGTCCACGAAGATGTGTCCCCACTCGAGGCTGGTGGTCACCGCCTCATGCGTCTCGGCGTACTCGGTGTAGCCGTGGTAGCGCTGATCGCCCGTCTCCTGGTTCACGTCCAGGTCGATGAAGTGCTGGTTGCAGGCCACTGCGAACTCGTAGTAGTCGCGTTCGCCTGTGCGCCCATAAAGCATGAAGCAGCCGTGGCCCGTGTCGTACTCGAGGTCGCCCCGCGTGGCCGGGTTACCATAGCCGCCGTGGAAGTAGTCGCCGTAGTGCAGCAGGCCGTTCTCGATCGGCTGGCTCGCGCGCGCATCCCTGAGCGGCGCGAAGAACTCTTGCATCTTCCGGTCGTACTCCACCGTCTCGGGCACGCCCGCGGGGGACAGCGCCCCGAGCGCATCGGTGCTGCAGAAGTACTCGGGGCTCGTCGTGGCAACCAGGGGCTCCTGGAAGGCTCGCACGGGCGCCGGGTCGGCGTCCCGGCTGAACACGTACCGGACATGGTGCGTGTTGGCCCGCGTGCGCCCGAGGTTCAGGGCCCGCCCCGCGCGGGCGCTCCAGAGCGCAAGCCGGACCCGGCCCGGCGACACCTCGATGGCCTTGGGGAACAGGTGCCGGAAGTCCCGCACGGCCACGCCGAGCGAGGCGTCCCCTCCGCCCAGCAAGGCCCACCCATCGAGGGGGAGGGTGGATGCGTTCAGCGCGCCTTCGAGGCCGACATGACACGTCATCCCGTCATCGACAAAGAGGACCGCGGGCTTCCCATCCTGCAAGGGGCCGCTCAGCGGCTGCGCGTCCCCGGGCAACGTGAAGCGAGGGTCGGGGCCGATCAGGGGAGACGCATCGAGTGTGATCTCCCGGATGTGGTGCAGGGCCGGTTGGCCGAGGCAGATCAGCGTGTACTCGGCCTGGATGCACGCCCGTCCCGCGTGGAAGCGCAGGCGAGTGTCGAGCTTGTAGAGCCGTTCCCCGTTCGGCCCCTCCAGCCATCCGATGACGCGAACGCTCGCGCGCAGCGGGCCCGCTTCCGTCACGATGACCGACTCCGGCCTCGCCGATCCGGACGAATGCACTGAGCCATCCTCCAGCACGACGGCCAGCGGCGTTCCTCCGGTGAGCACCTGCCGCCCAGCGCCGTCGAGCAGATGGACATCCCCGACGACCGTCATTGCGGTCTTTGGCACACTCGCCCGCAGGGCACCCGTGTTGACGGTGACCTCGCCGTCGGTCTCCTGGACGGTCACGCGCTGCTCGGGCCCTGGTCCCTCGCCGGGAACGAGGGTGTACGTGCGCTCCGCGTTGGCCGGACAGTCGGCCTGGAACTGCACCAGCAACCACTTGACGCTGCCGTCGGGCCAGAAGCCCAGGGGCCTGAACTGCGTCGGCAGCGCACGTCCGTCGGCCGTCTCAACGTGCATGGGCGCCTCCGGCCGCAGGATGCCCTTCGCGAAGGGCACGCCCGAGCAAACGGGCTCCTGGTCGCGCGCAACGCCGAGTCGGTCGCTCACCTGCAGCCCCATGCGGGGCGGCTCGGCTTGCGTGAGCGAGGCCGCGAGGATTGCCAGAGCACCGGCTATCAACCACGGCGTGGGAGTCAGCATCGGCCTTTCTCCTCAGCAGGCTACGGCAACAGCAGCACCCGCGGCGGCTGCTTCAGTCCGCTCGTCGGATAGACGGACGGCTGCTGGCCGGCGTAGGTCTCCAGGATGATGTTCCCGAGTGTGTTCGCGACGCGGATCTCCAGGGCGTTGTCGCCGGGCTTCAGGGCGGGCGTCAGGTCGAAGACGTACGGCGGCCAGGCGCGCACGCCACACCTTGCGCCGTTCACGACGACCTCCACCGCGTCGTGACACTCCGGCAGGTGAAGGAGCACGCGCCCCTCGCCCGACCACTCGATCGCGCGCCGATAGGCGCCGACGCCGGCGACGTGCGGCAGGCCCTGGCGCTCCCACGGCGCGTCGCAGTGCAGCTTCCCGCTCCACGAGCCCAGCCGCCCATCCTCATCCACGAGGAACTCCCCGACGAGCACCACCGGCTGCAGCAGGCGGTTGGTGGCGCCGGGCATGGGGGCGATGCGCGGGTCGTTGTACTTGCTCGTACGCGCGCGGATGCAGATCAGGTTCTCACCCTCCGCCAGCATCCCCCCCACATCGAAGTGGACGTTCTCCTCGGTCCAGAGCGGCTCGCCGGGGGCTTGCCGCGCGGGCTGCCCGTTGACGAACACCTCGAGGAAGTCCGGGTTGTCGGCAACGATGTGCTGCGGCAATGCGCCCGCCTCGCAGGTCACCCGCGCCCGCATCCAGTACCACGGCGCGTCTCCGGGCTTGATGGGCTCGGGCAGCCAGCGGCCCTCGGGGCTGATCCAGCCCTCGGCGCCCGTGTCGCGATGCCACCCCTCGGCGGCGCCGCGGTTGCCCGGATCGGGCCGCACCTCGCACTTCAGGCGCAGCATGTTCCCCGGCTCGAGGGCGAAGTCCCAGTCTCCATCCGGCGTCTCAATGCGCTGCGGCAAGAGCCACAGCGGCGCTGCCGGAGCACCCGCGCCAGCAAGTACGTCGGGCTCAGCAGCTGCGCCCGAGACGATCACGAACGCCTGCCAGGGAGCGAAGTGCCATGGGAAGCCCCCGCCGTCCGCTCTCGGTCGGTACGCCTCGAGCGTGTCGGGGTCCAGCACCGCGATGGGTGAGGGGAGGTCGGTGCTCAGCGTGACCTCGACCGGGCGCTCGGCCATGTTGGCGACGAAGACGAAGTCGGTGTCCGCGAGCCGCCGCCAGGAGCAGACGAACTCGCGCGCATCTGCGCCCGAGAGCGTGACCGGGCGGTGCGCGTTCGGGGCGAGGGCCTCACACACTGCACGCCCGGACGCCGCGACCTGTGCAGCCCTCGTGCCCTGGAGCGCCTGCGCGGCGGCTCCCCGCAGGTCGGCTTGTGTATTGACCTCCCGCTCAGGGACGTCGCCGGCAAGGATCACCACACCTCCCACCTGCGCGAACCGGACGATGACGTCCATGCACGTCTGCGGCAGATCGCTCGCTGAGGGCACGACCAGCGCGCGGTAGCGGGCGTGCTGCGTGACCAGCTCGGCCGTGGCACGGGCGGCCCGCCCGTGATCGCCGTCTGCATCGGCGGGGCCGCCGATGCCACGGACTTCCGCATCCGCCAGCACCGGCTCGAAGATGAAGTCGAAGTGGTACAGCCCACGGACGAGTTCGTCGAGCAGGTCGTAGATGAAGGTCTGCAGTTCGCCGACGGGATGACCATCGGGAGCACGGAACCAATCGCCCCGGTAGAGCGCGGAATCGCTTAGCGCCCAGAGCGTGGAGCGAGGGAAGAGCACCGCGACGTCCGCGACCGGCTCGCCCTCGGCGTGAAGGGCAGCGAGGCGCGCGTTGTAGTCCGCGTACTGCCGATAGTGGCGCCACCAGGGCTGGGTGAAGTGCTTGCCCGCGATGGAGTACTTGCGGAAGTCCGCGATGCTCGTCACGAGCGAGTTGTCGTTGAACAGCGTGACGCCGAGCGCGACCTGGTAGCTGAACCCGCGCTTCTGACGGAAGAGGTTCATGCCCCAGTCGCACACCCCGTACGCCTCGCTCAGCATCTCCCGCGCGCCGCAGTGGCGAACGACACCGTGGACGTACTTGCAGGTCAGGTGGAACGCGCGCCGGTCGATGGGGCCGTAGAAGCTCGTGCGCTCCGGGTACGTGAATCCGTCGGCATTCGCGAGTACGTCGATGCCGGGAACCGTGAAGTGCTTCAGGGCTTCCCAGAGGTCCCCGCTCATGCGGACATGTGTGAGCAGCGAGTCCTCGCCCAGGCAGTGCCCGGTCAGCGCCACGCCGTGCGCATCGCACCACGCGCGCTGCTGGGCGGAGTACGCCTCGCCGAAGCTCTCGGCGGCCCAGCGCCAGTAGTGGCAGCGCGTCCGGCGGGCCTCCGGGCTGTCCGCCAGCAGGTCCGACAGTCTCTCGCGCAGGTCGTAGCCAAAGCGCGCCTCGAAGTCCGCGAAGAGGTGGGGCGCGTAGGGGAGCCCGATCCAGCCACCCGCCGCACGTGTGTGTGCACCGGGCTCGTCGGTGAAGAAGCCGGGGATCGTCTCCGGGAAGGACTCGCGCGCCTCGCTCAGGTAACGGTCGTGGGTGGACTCGATGAAGCGCCGGCACGCCTCCTTGTCGAGGACGGCCAGGTAGCCGGGCATCGCATTCAGCCAGTCGCAGCCCTGCACGTTGATCCTGGTCTCGGCCGCCTTGGCGATCCCCCAACGAACGCCGCCGGACTCCGTGGCCTCCATCGGCAGCGGCGAGGGCGTCTCATCGTCACCCACGGGCTGCATCCAGAGGATCTCCTCGCACGCCTCGGGATGGTCGCGCAGGAGCATCCCGGCGCACACGCCGCTCGGCCAGTTGTACTCATCGTAGACCCAGCACTTCATCCCGTTCGCGCGGCAGAACTCCAGCGTCTGGCGCACGCGCTCCCAGTAGGCCGCCGACATGTACGGCAGCTCCATCCCGTAGATCGGGAACAGGAAGAACTCGGTGATGCCTTTGTCGCGCATGTCGGCCAACTGGCGCTGCAGCACCGGCCAGTCGAGGTCGCCCGTCCACGCGAGCCACGGCACGGGTCGGTAGCGGTCGGGTGGGTTGCGCAGAGCCGCCGGCAGGTCGGCGGCGGTCAGGTGCGACCAGAGCGGCGGCCGAATCCCCTTCACGTGCAGCTCCTGTTCGGCGGGCCCTACTTGCCGGGCCCGGGGTAGACCACCTTGTACTCCCGGCCGTTGGTCTTCGGGTCGCTGTTGTCCGAGCTTGAGAACCAGAGCGTGCGGGCGCCCCAGTGGCTGTAGCGCCCCTGGCCGTCCTTGCGGATGTCCGCGTGGGCCGAGTGCGCCGGGCCGAGGGGCTTGCCGTCCTCCATGAGGACGAGGTCCGAGTGCCCACCGGCTACGTCGCTCGGCGCCCCGTGCTGGATGCCGACCGTGTACGCGAAGCCGATCTCGTGGCCCATGTTTTTAGGGTCCAGCACTTCCTCGAAGGGCTCCGGGATGTTCGTCGTCCGCTCCACCGCGTAGACCGCCGCTTCGTCCAGCCCCGCCTTCTCGAACGCCGCGATCGCATAGGGCAGGCTGCAGAGCTGGTGGATGTTCGCGATGTAGATGTTGTTGACCGACCACTGGCGGGCCGTCGCCAGCATGGTCTCGAAGTCCATGTCGCGCAGGATGGAGAGGAAGTCATCCGGCGGCATCACCGTGCGCGGGAAGTTCGCGGCCCGCTGCGCCAGGCAGGCCGTCGTCAGCGCGTAGCGCTCGTCGCCGGTCTCCTGGTAGGCCAGCGAGGCGAGGATCAGCGTCAGGTAGCCGGCCTCATCCCACGAGCTGCGGAACGCGGCCTCGCGGAAGTCCACGCTTCGCAGGATCGCCTCGCGGAGGCGAGCCGTGTCCTCAGGGGGAGCCGAGTAGAGGTAGTACAGGAGGCTGACGCTGGTGTTGGAGACGAAGCGGAAATGCTGCGCCGTGACGAACCGCCAGCCCGCGTCCGCCGGCACGTTCAGCTCCGCAGCCAAGACCTCGTCGGCGGTCTGCTTCCACTTCGGCTCGCCAGTGATCTCCCAGATGCGGATGAGGCCGCCGATTCGGTCCTCATCCTCGCCCATGTTCCCGTCGGTGTGGAACTGCGCGTACTCCTTGGCGACGTCGAGCGCGCGCTCGTCGCCGGTGAGGAGGTAGTAGTCGATGGCGCCATGTGTCGCAGTGCCGTAGCCACGCACGCCATTGCCCCAGTGCTGCTGATCGTGGCGATGGCCGCCGCCGACGTACTTGGGGTCCTCCGCGCAGTAGTGACACGTGTCCACCTCCATCACGTGGCGCGCCATCGCCTCCGCCGTGCGGAAGGCCTCGTAGTCGCCGGTCCGCAGGTACTGCAGGAAGAGCGAGTGGGTCAGCGTGCCGTCGTTGCATAGCCAGCCTACGTAGCCCCGACTACACCACGCGTTCTCTCCCACGTAGCCATAGTGCGAGGGCGTCGCGTAGCCGTGGAACATCGTGTCGCCGTAGTCGATCATCCCGTCCCAATGGAAGATGCGCTGGTTGTGGCGAACCCATTCGAGGATGACGTTCTGCACGCCCTCGAGCTGCGGGTAGCGCGCGGGATCGGCAACTGCGAACGGGCCGAAGGCGCCCGACTCCGCATACCACTCCGGCGAGCACTCCAGCAGCAACGGCGCATCGAGCATGGCCGACAGGTCCGGGCCGACCTGCTCCCCCGGCGGGCCGAACCGGAGCGTCATCTCGTGGGTCAGCCCCACGCCCTCGCCTCCATACTCCCAGAGGCTGAGGTCGTAGTGGTACGTGTTCTCGACGTAGTCGTACCGCCGCCGCAGGTCGAGGACCTTGCCCCCCTTCTCGGGCCACAGGTAGAGCGTGATCGCGCCGGGGTCGAGCTTGATCTCCTTGGGGTGCATCTGCGCGAAGTTGCGCAGCGCCAACGCCATCGAGGCGCGCGTGTCGGCCAGCTGCGCCCAGCCGGCCGCCTCCTGGCCGATGGCGAGTTCCCGGTCGCCCTGGTTGAGCGTGTAGTACACGGTCTTGTCGAGCGTGTAGGGCGCCAGGTGGTAGATCTTCTTGGGCCCCACCTCCCACAGGCTCACGCTCGCGTCCGGCGTCACCGTGCCCTCGTGACGCGACTCCCCGCCGAGGGCCCAGCGCGTGTCGCCTGCGACCTCGCGAGGGAAGCGCAGGCTGATCGTGCGGATGAAGTCCTCCTTCGACTTGCCCGCATAGACCAGCGTGTGCACGATTCCCAACTCGCTCCGTCCTGCATACGCATGCGCCCGGATGACGTACTGGAGCAGGCGACGGCCCGAGGCGTTCGTCAGCCAGCCCGAGAGCTTCACGACCACGCGCAGGTCGTTCGCGGTCTCGACCTCGGCCCTGTAGTCGCCGTCCGGCCGCGCGACGAAGCTCTCGCGCTCGCTCCCCGTCGCGTCGCGGAGCCAGTTCTCCTCCTCCGGCTCGCCCGGAGGCTGATGCTCCACTTCGCAATCAAACTCGCCGCCCTCGCCCGCGACCTTCGTGTCCCA
>VGFC01000368.1 GCA_016869045.1 Armatimonadota bacterium | reverse complement strand
TGTAAGAGCGTGTATGAGAAGCACGGCATCGGGCGTGGTGAACCACGCCCCTACGGTCGGGCACGATGAATCGTGCCCCTACATGACGGCGATGTACGGTCGTTTGTGGCGTAGGGGCGCGATTCATCGCGCCCAATTGTGTAGGGGCGCCATTCATGGCGCCCGCCCACCCTTTTCATACACGCTCTAAGGCCTGCCGACTCCGTACCAATCCCTCGCCGGATCGACCAAGGGGAAGTCGCCCGTGTAGCTGGGCGCCCGGTAGAAGGGAACGACCTCGGGCTTCGCCTGTCCGAGCGCGACGCGGGCGAGGGCGAGCTGGCGCAGCAGGCCGATGGCGTGGGAGCACCCTCTGGCTACCTCGATCGTGCGCCTGTCACCGGCTGCAGACACGAAGCCCGGCACCAGCTCGCCGGCTCTCCACCTGCGGAGCTGATCGAGCGGCTGGGCGACGCTGTCGGGACGGTAGGCCCTCGCGCACGCTTCCGGAGTAGGCCGGGCCGACTGACGCTCGGCCATCGCGACCGGGGCGTTCCAGGCGTCGAGGATCGGGCCGTTCGCTCGCTTCGCGAGTTCTCGATCGAGCCACGCCTCCGCCCCCTCCGAGCGCGAGCCGTAGTGCCCGTTGAGGGGTTTGAGGTAGCACTCCATCTCGGGGTGGTCCACCGGCACCATCTGGTAGTGGTAAGCGATGATCGGCTCGCCGGCCTCGATAGCGAGGCCGTTGAGGGCCTCCGCCGACGGCAGGGCCCCGCCGTACTGCTCGGTGAGCTTGCGGGTGTACTCGCTGACCGTCCCTCGGTTCTCCTCCGCCGTCCACGAGCGGTGCGCGTACCACATCCAACCCTTCTGCTCGGCCGGAATGGACCTCAGCCAGTCGAGGTGCACACGCAGCGGCGCGAGATACCTGTCGTCCCCGGTGATGTCGTAGAGCATGAGCAGCACCGAGCCCGCCCCATACGTCCCGAAGACCGTATCCGCCCCCGGCGGCTCCATGAAGCGCGCCCAGGCCGGCTCGTTGTTCACGTCATACTGCGCCGCCCAGCCCGGCGTGACCCCTTTGATCTGCGCAGCGAGAAGCCACTCCCCGGCCCGGAAGATGGCGTCCCGATAGCGCGCATCGCCGGTCAGATGGTAGAGCACGAGGCAGTCGCCCATGCAGGCGTTGAGGCTCCAATCGTTGAGCGTTGGGCCCTTGAGGTAGTCAGGCCGCTGGTCAGGCTCGGCAACCGCGGCGCCCCACGGCCACCATCCCGAGGGGTCTTGGGCCCGGAGGATCACCTCGCCAGCCCTCTTCGCGGCCTCGAGGTACCGGGCCTCGCCGGTCAGGACGTGGGCCGCCGCCAGGACGCGCAGGCCGTTGCTCTGTACCCACTCCTCGAAGTTAGCGATCCTCCACACGGGGGTGATCGTGCCGTCGGCGTTCAGCGTGAACGAGTAGGCCCAGCCACCCTCGGGGAACTGCGCCCGGGCGAAGAAGTCCGCCATGTCACACACGCCGCGCCGATAGCGCTCGTCCTCGAAGACGCGGTAGCCCCAGATGAGCGCCTGGGTCAGCGGCACGGCGTGGTCGTCATTCTGGACCTGCGTGAACCGCTCCACCGTGTCGCTTGCGGGATCGTACGCGACCGACACGGTCAGGGCGCCCTGGTGCTGGGCCTTCAGCAGGAAGTCCAGCCACGCCCGCGCGACCCCCTCCATCTCCAGAAGGTGCACCTGGTCGATGGTCGCCTGCGCCCCAACGTGTGGGGGCGCGCACAGCAGGACAGTCGCTGCCAGGACCGCACCCATTGGCATCAGCTCCCTTGTAGCCTCTCCACGCACTCCCAAAGCGCGGCGCAGACGTAGGCGTTGTCCTCCTCGCTCATCAGGGGATGAAGCGAGGGACAGAAGAGCCGCGCGCCGATCTCCTCGGAGAGCGGGAGGTCCACGTTGACCGTGTGCTGGCGGATGAAGGGCACGACGGCATGAGTCGGCGGGTTCGCGATGGAGCAGGCCACGCCGAACTCCTCGGCCATCATCGCGGCCAGCCGGTCACGTTTCTCACCGGCCCACTCCTTGGGCATGAGGCAGGTGTAGAGGTAGAAGGTGTGCTCGCAGTCAGGCGGCTCGTAGGGGAGCGTGATCCCCGGCAGGCCTTCGAGCATCGCCGTGCGCTCGTAGGCGCGCTTACGACGCAAGCCGTTCATCTCATCCAGGCGGCGGAGCTGAACCACGCCCACGGCAGCCTGGACCTTGGTGATCTTGTAGTTGCTGCCCCAGTAGCGCTCGCCGCCGAACATCCGCATCTCCCGCAGGCGCGAAGCCACCTCGGGATCGTCGGTGGTGATCGCACCACCCTCGCCCAGCGTGGTCATCAGCTTCATGGTGTGAAAACTGAAGACGTTCATCCAGCCGCGCTTGCCGATGCGGGTGCCGCGATACCCGCCGCCACACGCACGCGCGCCGTCGCCGATCACCTTCAGAGGGCCGTGCTTGGGGTGCGGGTGCTTCTCGGCGATCTCCAGGTAGTCGTCCATCGGCGCCGACAGACCGTTCATGTGGGTGGGCAGAATCGCGCGCGTGTTGGGGGTGAGGCGCTTGAGTACATCGGCGGGATCGAGCTGGAACGTGCGGGGATCGATCTCGCCGAGCACCAGGCGCGCGCCCTGGCCGATGACCGCCATCGCCGAGGCGCGGAAGTTGATCGCCGGGACGATCACCTCGTCCTCGGGCGCGAGGTCCAGGCATTCCAGCGCCATGTCCAGCCCACCGGCGGCGCCGTTGATCGAGACACACTCACTCGTGCCGACGTACTCGGCGAAGGCGGCCTCCAGGTCGAGCAGCTCCTGCACGATGAAGCCGAACCCCACCCGCCAGTCCATCGAGTCACGGATGGCCTTGACCGCGACCTCGATCTCCTCCTCAGTGTACCACCCGCCCAGTAGCGGCTCGCCGGGCCACGTCGGGTCCGGCTTGCCGTGCTCGGCGATGATCTGCTTTCGGGTCTGCGCGTCCATACGTGCTGCCTCCTGTCGGCGCCGACGGGCTACGGGCCGATGCCCGCCAGGTGTGCCATATCGTTCAGCTTCGTGATCGTGCGCTCCTCCCACCGGTTGAGGGTGAGATGGGTGATGCTGCACAGGTCTAGGTCAAATGCAATCGCTCGCTCGCCGACGAGGTCCGTCAGACCCAGCCACCACGTGATGACCGCCTGGCCCGAGCCGCCGTGAGAGACGATGAGCGCGGTCGAAGCCGCCTCCCGCGCGATCGTGTCCAAGCACTCCCCCACGCGCGCCGTCATCGTCCGCCAGGTCTCGGAGCCCGGATAGGGCGCCCAGTCGAGCGCGGCCTCGCGCGCCTCCGGCGGCGTCGTCACCATGCCCTCCGTCTCCGCCAGCGTCTTGTTCGCTGCCTCTCCGTTGTTGAACTCCCGAAGGCCCGATTCGAGGAGCGCAGGGATGCCGACATGTTCGCTGATGATCTCGGCCGTCTCCCGCGCGCGCCGGAGGTCGCTGGAGTAGAACGCGAAGGGCCGCTGCGCGAACATCTCGGCCAGCCGCCCGCCGGTCGCCGCGGCCTGCACGCGGCCGAGTTCGGTCAGCGCCGAGTCGGTCCACCCGCCGGTAAGGCCGTCGCGGACGTGCGTGGGTTCGCCGTGGCGGACGAGGATGAGTTCGCGCATGGGCGCGAGTATTGGCCGAGAGGCGAGGTCCGCCCTCCTCGGCGTCTGAAGTCCTGCGGCAGGTGGGTGGACGCCGGCCGACGAAGGGAGCGACCAGAGGTCAGATCGGACCGACCGCTTGACTGGCTGTGGCCAAAGGAAGGGACCGCCGGTGGCAGACCGCAGACCGCAGGGAAGGCCAGTGTGGACGCTGCCGCGACCGACGGGGAGTGACTACGTCGTGGTCGAAGTTGCGGAGCAGCCACCAGGTCAGGGGGTGGCTCCCCCGTCCGCGCCAGTGGCTCTGGCGGCTGGCCTCGATCCGCTGGTGAGTCGCCTTGCGGACCTGCTCCCGGGTGCCGTGGTGGAGGGGCTGTTCTCCGTCGCGGGCCTCAGCCCCGCCTCTGCGGCTGCCGCACACGCGGCGGCGAGCATCGTGGAACTGGCGCGCGTGAAGCGCGTGGAGCTTGTGCCGGGCCAGGACGTCGCCTCCGTGGTGCGTGGACTCAACCGCCGGAACTGGGTGTTGCGCGCCTACCTGGCGCCTCGACCGGTTCCGGCTGCCCGACGCGGATCCGGCGTTCGGACAGCGACGGCGGGACGGCAGGCACAGGGCGCTAGCCCGAGGCTCGAACCGGCGCAGGCGCATCTCGCTTCCCCGCCGTTTGGGCTGGGGGTTGTGGAGGCGTGGCGCGACTTCGGTGCGACCGGTCAGGGGGTCACTGTCTGCGACATCGAGGGCCGCTGGACCCTCGATCACGAGGACCTGCCGACCACCGTCACCCACATCGGCGGGCAGCTATATGACGGCAGGACGCCCGCTGAGACCCGCGAATGGGAGGACCACGGGACAGCCGTCCTGGGCCTGCTGCTGGGATTGCCGGACGGGAAGGGCGTGTGCGGAATCGCCCCCCAGGCACGCGGGGCGGTCTACTCGGCGTATACCGGAACCTACTGGAACGCCGCGGGAGCGATTGTCGAAGCCTCGCAGAAGCTCAGCCCGGGGGACGTCATCCTGCTGGAGTTGAATGCCGAGGAGCACGAGGGCGGGCCGCTCATGCCGATGACGTACTGGTCCTACGTTCGCCTGGCGGTACGGGCTGCCACGGACCGCGGCATCTGTGTGGTGGCCGCGGCCGGGAACGGAGGCCAGGACCTTGACGCGACGGCCTACGCCAAGAGCGGCGTGACGGAGGACTGCGGGGCCATCCTCGTGGGAGCGGGCGTACCCGGGCTCAACTTCCGGAACTCCGGCCAGGGAACCTCGGTTGCCTCCTATGACAGCCTCGGCAGGCCCCTGACGCGCATGGAGTTCTCGAACTACGGATCGCCGGTGCACGTTCAGGCCTGGGGCGGCAGCGTCACGACGGCCGGCTACGGCGATGCTCCTGGCGGCAAGGGGCCCCGGGCGACCTACACGTACGAGTTCAGTGGGACGTCAAGCGCGTCAGCACTCGTTGCCGGAGTAGTCGCCCTGATCCAAAGCTACCAGAAGCGGAGGAAGCAACCGCCTCTGAAGCCGGGGGAAGTCCGGGAGTTGCTCGTGAAGACAGGCATTCCGCAGGAACCGGGGACAGCCGGCACCGTCGCGGACCGGATCGGCCCGATGCCGAGCCTGCCGGCAGCCCTGAGGGAGCTGTAGAGGAGGTGTAAGCGGTGCCCAAACTGCAACCCGCCGCGAGGCCCCTGGTGGCCCGCAGTGAGGCCCCCTACGTGACCATCAAGGTGAAGCCCGGATGGCACTACGCGCCGAGCCGGAACGCCTTCGTCTCGGTGGACAGTCGGGCGGTCTGCCCCAGCAGGGGGCCGCTCCCTTGGACCAAGGTGGAGCCCACCGCGGCTTCACTCGCAAGCCTCGCCGAAGAGACGCTCTCAGAGGCCGAGCGCGAACTCGCCCGATACTACGTCGTGGTGGTGCCCAGAGAGGTTGACCTCAAGCGGCTCCTGGCACGGGTGCGCAAGTGGCCGTGTGTGGAGACAGCCGAGTTGCCCCCAGGAATCGGTCTGCCGTGACGATCCTCGTCGGGCGCGACCCCTGCGGCGGGCCGAACGCGGCGTGGGGACCCACGCCGGTGCCCTCGCACGCCGCGCCCTCCAAACCCCGCGCATGTGGGCAGGCCGCCCGGCACGTTCCGGCGAATGACTCCCCCGGCCGAGGCCCGGTAGGCCTCGCGCTCGACCGAACCACGATACACCCCCCAAAAGGAGATGCCAACCGATGCCTCACATGCCGAACATCCTACTGATTGGCGTGGACAGCCTCCGCGCCGATCACATGAGCTGCTATGGCTACGACCGCCTCACCACGCCGCACATCGACGAGTTGGCTGAGCAGGGCGTCCTGTTCGAGCGCAACTACTGCCCGCACGTGCCCACGACCTCGGGCTATGGCACGATGCTGACCGGGCTGGACTGCTTCGGCACCAGCATCGTGGCCCTGCGGCACGAGGGCGCCCTCGCGGATGGGGTGCAATCGTTGGCGGAGATTCTGAGGAAGCACGGGTACGACACGACGAGCGTCGGCTTCCAGGGGAACCCGGCCGCGCGGGGCTTCGACAACTACCTCAACTTCGAGGGCTGGGGCGACTGGGAGCATCGCCCGAGCCTGAAGGCCGACAACCTGAACGCGGTCGCGATCCCCGAGCTGGACCGCCTCGCGAAGGGCAAGAAGCCCTTCCTCCTCTTCCTGCGGCACATGGACCCGCACAGCCCGTACCTGCCGCCGGCGCCGTTTGAGCGGATGTTCTACTCAGGCAACGAGTTCGACCCGAAGAACAAGTCGATGAAGCCTGTGATGACCTTCAAGCCCTTCTGCGACTACTTCGCCTGCTGGATGCCGCCGGGCGTGACGGACGCGGAGTACATCACGGCGCAGTACGACGGCGCGCTCGCCTACATGGACGCCTCCATGCAGCGCATCTTCACCCGCCTGGAGGAACTCGGGATCGCGGAAGACACACTGGTGATTCTCAACTCCGACCACGGCGAGACGCTGTACGACCACGAATGCTGGTACGATCACCACGGGATGTACGACTGCACGCTGCACATCCCGCTGATCATGCGCTGGCCGGGCGTATTGCCGGAGGGCGAGGTCGTGGACGGCATCACGCTCCACCAGGACCTGGTGCCGACGATCATGGACCTGCTGGACATCGACCCGGGCATCGGCTTCGACGGCGCGAGCCAGCTCCCCCTCATCGAGGGCAGCGTGCCCACGAACTACAGCGGCTTCTACATCACCGAGTGTACGTGGATGCGGAAGCACGGGTGGCGGACGAGCGAGTGGAAGCTGATCCACGCCCTGGAGCCGGACTTCCATTTCAAGCCGGAAGTTGAGTTGTATAACCTCGTTGATGACCCGGAGGAGTACGACAACCGGGCGGAGTCGGAGCCGAAGATCGTGGCGGCGCTGGAGGACCAGATGCAGCGGTGGATCGCCAAGCGCGAGAAGGAGACGCGCCGCCCGAACCCGATGTATACCAACCTGAACTGGCACGGCGGAGCGGGCGGACACCAGGGCCCGTTCGAGTCGTCGGAGCAGGCCTACAACTGCCTGCACATCGGCGACCCGGTCACCGCCCGCCGGCTGCAGGCCAAGGCCGCCGAGCCGGCGCCGAAGAAGCCCGCGAAGAAGGGGAAGTGAGAGGTTCCACCATGCAGGCCCGCTTCGTACTCGAGGACGCGCCGGTCGCGTCATGCCATGCCTCGACTGTCGCCGAGGTCGCGCCGGGGCGCTTCCTGTGCGCGTGGTTCGGCGGGTCGAAGGAGGGGCAACCGGATGTGGGGATCTGGCTCGCGGAGTTCGCGGGCGAGGCGTGGTCCGCACCGCGATT
>VGFC01000367.1 GCA_016869045.1 Armatimonadota bacterium | reverse complement strand
AAGATTGTGTTGAGAAAGGGCCCCGTCAAAGGAAGAACCCTCTCCTACGCGCTCTACGTGGCTCGTAGGTCGGGATACCAATCCCGACAATGCCTTTATCAACACAATCTGAATCGTGCCCCTACATGACGGAGATCCACGGTCGTTTGTGATGTAGGGGCGCGATTCATCGCGCCCAGTCATGTAGGGGCGCCATTCATGGCGCCCGCGCTCTGTACTGGATACCCGGAGGTCCTCCGTGCTCACCATCGCCCCCAGCCTGCTGTCCGGGGACTTCGGCTGCCTCGCGCAGAACGCCCGGGACCTGACCGAGGCCGGCGCGGACTGGATTCACTTCGATGTGATGGATGGGCGCTTCGTCCCTAACCTGACCTTCGGTCCGCAGGTCGTTCGCGCCCTCCGCGACGATACCGACCGCTACTTCGACTGCCACCTGATGGTCGAGCGCCCGGACTTCTACATTCGCCAGTTCGCTGAAGCCGGGGCGAACAACCTCACGATCCACTACGAGGCCACCCACGCCGCCCACCGCGTGCTCGGCCGCATCCGCGAGGCCGGGATGCACGCCGGCCTCGCCCTCTGCCCCGCCACGCCGGTTCACGCGATCGAGGAACTGCTGCCCGAGCTGGACCTCCTGCTCATTATGAGCGTCGATCCCGGTTTCGGCGGACAGGAGTTCATCCCGCGCTCGCTCGGCCGCCTCCGTCAGGCGCGCGAGATCATCGATGCCTCGGGGCAGCACATTCGCCTGGAGGTCGATGGGGGGATCAACCACGACACTGTGCGCGAGGTCGTAGCCGCCGGCGCGGCTGTCCTCGTCGCAGGTTCCGCGATCTTCAGGCACCCCGACGGCCTCGCCGCCGGCATCGCCGCCCTACGGTCAGCGGGCTGAGGGCCCGGCCGCCTGGGTAGTGGGTCAGTTTGACGACTGCCGCAGGAGGACGTACGACCACAACCGGCGAATCATATGTCATGCTACCCGAGGTTCCGGTCATCGCCAGCGCGTTCAGCCAGGATAGCCGGCTCGTCATCCTGGAGTCGGATACGGAGGTCGCCTGTCGGTCGCTTCCTCGGGAGTTCTTCCAACTCATCATCACGTCTCCGCCGTACAACATCGGCAAGGCCTACGAGAGACAGGCAACCCTGAAGGAGTACCTGGCGTGGCAGAGAGGGGTCATTGAGCAGCTCGCGACGCTTCTGGGACCCCGAGGCTCGATCTGCTGGCAGGTCGGGAACTACGTAGATGACGGGGAGGTGTTCCCGCTCGACTCGTACTTCTACCCGATCTTCAAGGAACTAGGGTTCAGGCTCCGCAATCGGGTAATCTGGCACTTCGGGCACGGACTCCATGCCTCAAAGCGTTTCTCCGGCAGATATGAGACCCTGAGTTGGTTCACCAAGACCGGAACCTATGTCTTCAACCTGGACTCTGTGCGCGTGCCCTCCAAGTACCCCGGCAAGACCCATCACAAGGGCGAGAAACGTGGTCTCCCGAGCGGCAATTCCCTGGGCAAGAACCCGTCGGACTTCTGGGAGTTCCTTGCGGACGAGTGGGAGACGGGCCTCTGGAAGATACCCAACGTCAAGTCAAACCACTGTGAGAAGACCATTCACCCATGCCAGTTCCCCGTTGAGCTTGTAGAGCGTTGCGTGCTCGCGCTGACGAACGAGGATGACTGGGTTCTCGACCCTTTCATGGGTGTGGGGAGCGCCCTGATAGGCGCGGCGAAGCATGACCGCAAAGCCGTCGGGATAGACCGCGACCGTGAGTACTGCCGAGTCGCCCGGAAGCGGCTCGCGAGCCTGTACGCCGGGAGCCTGAAGCTCAGACCCGTTGGCAGGCCGGTCCACGAGCCCACGGGACGGGAACGGGTCGCACAACTCCCCCTGCAGTGGCTTGAGCAGGACAGGGGGCCCAAGTGATCGTCGCGGCGCGGTACTCCTTCAACGGCGGAGCTGAGGTTGTGGCCGAGAAGTACTCCGGCCTTCTCGAAGAGATCGAGCTGGTCATCGCTGACGTGGGTGCCGTGCCGTGCAAGGTGAAGGTCAGCAAAGAGAAGACCATGCCGGGGCAGGTGCTCTTCAGCCCGGTTGCGTTGAACAAGGCCTTCACGGCCGCCTTCTACGAACTTGGCTGGAGGAAGAAGCGGGTCTCATGCCGGTACTCCACCGAAGACTAGGATAGCGGGTATCGCGCCGAGGCTTTGACGCGCCCCGGCTATCGCGAGATGGACTTCATCAAGGATGCCCTTGGCGTCGAGGTCCAGTTCGGAAAGTACTCCTTCATGGTCTACAACGTCGCAGCCAAGATGACAATCTTCCGCAACCTGGGGCATATAGACGCAGGGGTAGAGATCGTCCCCGTCAAGCGGTTCGCGGCGGAGATGTCATCTGGCGTATCCTACTTCGAGCAGTTCGTCTGGGACCTCGAACAGAGGGGCATCGCGGACATAGACGTACCCGTACTGATCCTGGGTGTCGATCACGAGCAGTGGGGGAAGGCATGAGCACTAAGTGGTCATGCCGCTCCTCCGCAGACAGCACACCGGGAGGAGGTTGCCGTGAGTGACATCATTGCCCGGAGCAACGCTTGCGTGATCGTCGTCTCGGGAGGAGTTGTGCAGCGCGTGCACGCCGACGACGTGGATGTCATCTTGGTGGACTTCGACAACATCGAGGCGGGCGACAATGCGGGGAGGTTCATCACCCACCCGGTATCGGAACTCGATGAGAGCGTTCGGGCCGAGTTGGAGAAGGTCGACATCGCGCTGCGATGATACCCCCCAGACTTACCCACTGTCGCTACCCGCCAGTGGGCCCTCCACCCCAGACTGACCCACTACCCCGCTTCCGCTCCCCGCCGACGCACTCTCATCGTGATCAGCAGCGTCGTGTCCCGCGCGCATCCGGGCGCCCTGACCGTCAGCCACTTGCCGGTTTCCGAGAAGTGCGCCGGTTGGACACCGAACTCGCAGTCCTCCGGGCGCATGAGCCGCGCCTCCAGAACCGCGCGGCCCGTCTCCAGCAGGGCTTCCCGCGGACCTGACAGCGTGACGGTGGCGTGTGTGCCGAAGTGCCACTCCAGGTCTACGGACTGCCCGAGGTGCGGGGTGACCTCGTCCAGCAGGATGACCCACTCGGTGCCCAGGAGGAGGATGTGCCGCAGGAAGCGCGCGAGGCGGTTCCCCCGCTTGCCCTCCCACTCCGGTAGCGGCGTCACCTCCACGCCCCACATCCCCTGGAAGCTGAAGTCCTGGTAGGCCGCCGTGAGGTCGGCGGTGGCCGCCGACCAGCCCGGCCCGCTATCCACGGACACGATCTGCCCCACCGGCGGCGTCACCGCATGGCCGAAGACCTCGACCCCGGGCCACTCGTTCGGGTAGTGCCCGCTCGCCTGCCCGAGGCCGTCGGCGATCAGCACCTCACCCGAGAGGTTGCTCATGAGAAAGGCGATCGCCCGGTGCTCGCTGAGGTAGCCGAAGTTGGGCTGCTCGGGAATCTGCAGGAGCCGGTCGCCATACGCGGATACGAGCAACTGGCCCTGGTTGTGGTAGTTCTTCCCCGAGGCCGGCCCGGCGTGGAGCACGACCGTGGGCGTGTTCGCCGTGCCGTCCGGGTCCAGCACCGCCCAGCCCGACCATCGGTACCACCGCGTAGGCTCCAGTTCGAGGGCTTCGGGAGGGATCGGCGGCACGGTCTCATCGTAGAACAGGTACGCCCAGGCGGCGCCCTTGTGCATCCAGCGGAGCCAGGTCGGTTCGTGGCGGACGTACGGGGCGTCGGTTGTGTTCAGGCCCACCCACTGCGCCCGGCCGCAGCTCTGCTTCGCGGCGAGGAGCAGGTAGATCCACCGGTCGAAGAAGCCCCAGGGGGTATCCATCAGGTTGAGTTCGCCGGGGACGAGCATGCCACACAGCCACTGCGCCGCCGCACCGAAGCGCGGCCGACTCACCACGTCCGGCCCGCCCGCGTGATGCCAGGCCATCAGGAACGGCAGCGCCCAGCGGAACGAGTACAGCAGATAGCCGGGCTTGTCGTTGTAGTCCCCCTCCGGCCCGATGGCCCACTCGGAGAGTCGCTCGAGCTGCCGCCCGCAACGGTCCGCAACCTCTCTCCAGGAGGGTTCCTCGAATCCCAACCACAGCGTCGCCATCCCCAGCATCCCCACGTTGAACCAGTAGTGGTTGCTGAGCTGGTGCGGCTCGGAGCGGTCGAGCGATGCGCCCCATTCGTCCACGCACTGCTGCGCACACTCGCTCACGCGGCGGCGGCACTGGGTGAGGAGCGGAGCGGGAACGGCCTCCCCGAGCCAGTCACACCCAAGCGCTGTGCTGCTGATGACTCTTACTGCGAACTGATCGAGCCGGTTAGACTGCGGTCCCCAGGCCTGCCATGCGTTCATCGCCGCATCCAGCCACGCCAGGGCGCCCTCAGCCCACCGCTCCTTACCGGTGAGCCGGTACATAAGGCTCATCTGCTGCACGGAGCGCTCGAAGGCGAAGGTCAGCACCTCGAAGGCCTCGTGGCACAGCAGGTACTCGTCGGAGTAGGGCGACGTTCCCGGCGCGAACGGTCCGTCGCGGAAGAGCCTGTCCGGCCCGGGGTCGGGCTGCGGGAGGACCGGCTGCTTGCGGCACCAGTTCGCGGCGGCCAGCAACTCGGCGAACAGGTCGCGTCCCACCGCGTCGGCTTTGCGCCGCGCGATGAGCGCGTCGATCTCCTCCGTCGTGAACAGCAGACGGGGTCCGCGAGCCATCGTGCACCTCCACAGCCCAGAGTCAAGGCTGGGCGCCATGAATGGCGCCCCTACACTCTGGGCGCGATGAATCGCGCCCCTACGTTGCGGACGACCACACGCCGCCGTCGTGTAGGGGCACGATTCATCGTGCCCGAGCATGTAGGGGCGTGATTCATCACGCCCCTTGCTTCACGGAGAACAGAGCCTTCACGCGTCCATCCGCGTCGCGGGCGACCGCGAAGACGTCGGCATCGGTCTGCGTATCGCCGACAGTGATCGGCGCGCCCGGCGGAGCGTCCGTGCGGAACAGCACCGTGTGGGTGAACGCCGGTCCGACAACCTCCACCCCCAGGCATCCCGGGATGTCCGTCAGACGCACCGTGGCGGGCTGCTTGCCCTCGGGGTAGGGCAGCAGCACGGTCAGGAATCGCTGGCGGGCAGCCGGCGCGGACGTGCTTGCCGTCAGGTGCCACTGGTTCGGCATGTTGGGCGCCTCGGGCGGGACGCTGAACTGGTCCGTCTGGCTGAAGCTCAGGCCTTGGGGCGCGAGGAACCGCACCTGTAGGTGCGCGCGCGCCTGGTTGATGGTCGCCGTAGCGGTCGCCTCGTCGATCTGAACCTGCTCGAGGGCATGGAGCAACCACTGGTAGGTCGCGGGCTGCGGCGCCTCCAGGTCGTCGTAGAGCACGACCACCGGCTCCTCGTCTGCGGTCTGCGGGCGCAAGAAGAGGGCGTGGCGGTCAAAGCGCGTGAGCCGTCCGGGGTACGCCCAGCGCGCATCGCCGACCGCGTAGTGGCAGTAGTCCGTCGTCGCGAACTGAGTGATTCGGCCGTGCGAGCGCCAGTCGCGGATCTGCTGGCCCTCGCCGTTCACGAGGATGCTGTTGGCGGCCTTCGTGAGCCACGTCCACTGCGCATGGTGTGGGCTGGCGTAGTACGGGTAGTAGCCGGAGGCGATCGCCAGGGGCTCTCCGTACGCGTGCAGGATGAACGCGTTCTGGTCGGCGTACGCGTGGCTGATCGCGCCATAGGGGCTGCTGCGCAGCATGAAGTGCACGTTGCGCTCGCCGTTCGCAAGGTCACTGTGCATGCACGCCAGGCCGATGCCGGCAAAGCACCGCGCCTGCGGGAGATCGCCTGGCGGCCGGCTCTGTAGTCCCTCGCGACGGAACAGGAACTCCTCCAGATTCCAGGCCTTCTGCTTCTGCTGCTCCGCGAACCAGAGCGCGTAGGGGTCCTTGAGCACCACCCCGAGCTTGAACATCGTATCCCCGCCGCCGGCGCTACTCGACTGCCCGTCGCCGAAGGGCGACATCTTCGAGTACGGCGGGTTGCAGTAGAGCTTGAAGTACGGCGTGTTGCGCAGCCACGGTCGCTGGGTGAGGTCGCAGCCGGTCGCCAGCTTCGCCAGGTAGAAGGTGCGCAGGAAGCTGCCGGTGCTCCACTGCCAGTAGCTCGGCCCCTCACACCAGCCGCCCTCCGGCCCGCCGAAGGGCGGGTAGAACGGGCTCCAGAGCTGGGTCAGCACGTACTCCAGCATCCCCTCGACCGGCAGTTCGCCGGCCATCGCGATGCACGCCTCGGTGAGGTCGCTGATGTAGTAGTCCATCGCGTGGCTGGAGTACGGATGCGTCTCAAAGCGCATGTCTGTGAGGGCCTTGTGTAGCTGCGGGATGCGAACCGCCAGCACGTCCCGGCACTTCTGCTTCTCCTCCTCGGTCAGCAGCGGGTAGATCCAGTCGTAGGTCCGCGGGCAGAGGCGCACCAACTCGGTGCCCGGCTCGTCGTGGTGGAAGAGGCTGGTGCTTCCCTCGGGGCTCCAGGTCATCAGGTGCATGAGCCGCCGGCGCGCCTCCTGGCCGAAGCGCTCATCGCCGGTCAGCAGGTAGACCTGCGCGCAGGCGACCATGCCCGCGTTGAAGGGCCGGGTCATGCGGAAGATGCGCGTGTACTCGGCGCCGCGATCCGGATCGCCCGGAGGCGGCAGCTCGGGCGGCTCAGGGAGCAGCTCCTGGCCGATGTATCGCTCGGCGTCCCGTCGCATGGCGTCCACCGTGGGCTTCAGCTCGCCCTGTGCCAGCGCGCGGAATCGCTCGAGGTCCCCGGGCGCGAGGAAGTCCCGCGGTCGGTAGGCGCTCAGCGCGCGCACGACCTCAGCGACATCGGGGAATGGGATCTTGGGCGCGTCCTCGGGCACGATGAAGCTGCGCGTGCGGCTCCACACCATGCCGACGGGCGGCGGCAGCTCGCGGCCAAAGCGCCAGTGCCAGCGGCCGGGCGCGACGATGCGGCGCGGCACGTAGATGGTGAGGGTGCAGCGCGCCGATTCCGTCTGACCCTCCGGGAAAGCGGGATCGCGGCTCCACTGGAGCGTGTACTCGGTCGCCTCCTGTACCGGAAGCCAAACGAACACCGGCGGGTTCAGGGGCGCGCGCGTGCCCTTCTCGGGCGCACAGCCGGTCTCGCCGGGCTGCGGTGCGCGGTCCATGCGCGCCTGCTCGTCCTGGCGGGCCATCTGCGCCTCCTCGTCGGTGGCGGGACGCACCACGACATCGTCCCACCACACGGTGCCGGCGGCACTCAGGTTGAACAGCTCGATTCCCAGCGACGTGATCTCCGCCGACGCGGGCAGTACCTTGACGAACTGCCTCCACTCATTGCTCGGCGGCGCCGCGAAGGAGGGGATCCACGGATGATCCCACTTCGCTGCGTCGCGGAAGAACAGGAAGCGCACGACCGGGCCCTTCTCGCCGGTGAGTGCGGAGCCCACCGAGGTCTTGTACCAGGCCGAGAAGTACA
>VGFC01000366.1 GCA_016869045.1 Armatimonadota bacterium | reverse complement strand
GTCGTCGAGTACGGGATGTGCGTATCACTCATGTGGATGAAGGAGAAGTCCTCAACCGCCGACGAAGGTGAAGCCAGCAACGCAACCAGAAGCAAATGAACGAGCATCATCAGGCCCTCCCGGCCCTTCTACCGCAACGTCACATTGCCGAGAAGCTGAACATCCCCCTGTGACTCGTTCGCGATCTGCGGGCCGCCGCGGAAGCTGTTGCCCATGATGACCGCGCTCTTCACGTCCGGCCCGAGGCGCACGTGCGGCTTGCCCTGCCCGAACCGCGAGGCCTGCAGCATCAGGGCGCCGCCGAGCACCTCGACCGCCGGAACGCCGTTCGCCCACTGGCAGAAGTTGCACTGCGACAGGCTCACGGTGCCCGTGCCCTCGGCGTGCACGATCTGCTTGTGCGGGCCCCAGAACGAGCAGTTCGATAGCTGCACCACGCCCGCGTGCGTCGGCTCGATGCGCACGACCGACTCACACGCCGGCGAACCCACGAACTCCCCGTTGGTGATGAGCAGCCCGGGCTCCTGCGTGCCCTCCACGAGCAGCGGCACCACGCACCAGTCCGCCGCGATGCCCAGGAAGTTGCCGTTCGTCGGCCCGTTGTCGCTCTTGTAGAAGCGATACCCCACCTTCGCGCCCCACACGAACGTGTTCGTCATGAACTCCCAGTCGCTCCGCCCGATCTCGAAGGCGACGAGGTTGTTCTGCATGTACTCGACGAGCTTCGCGCCCTTCTCGCCGGTCGGCGAGGTCGGCGTGTTGCTGCGCGTCCAGGAGTTCGGGTTGAAGTGCACGTTCTCCACACGCCCGATGTCGGTGCACTTGTCCAGGTGCACGCCGATCTTCAGCGGGATGCCGTACACGTTCCGGATGTAGTGCATCTCGTGCGGATACGTGCCGAAGTCGATCCCCATGTACGGGTTCAGCAGCGTCACGTCGATGACGTTCAGATGCGTCCCGCGCCCCTGGATGGTCCACGGGTACGGCTGCACGTCATCGGCCTGCTGCTCGGGGTAGTAGATCGTCACCCCGCGCACGGTGCTGTTCGTCTCCAGCATGATGAGCGGCGGCCCCTCCGCCGACCCTCGCCCCCCATACGCCAATAGCGTCGTCCCCACTTCCGGCGACGAGTAGTGCGGCCCCTCCCACACCCCCTCCAACGTCACCCCCGGCGGGACGGTCAGGTTCCCCTCAATCCGAATCTGCCCCACCGGTAGCTGCACCACCCCTCCACCCGTTTGCCCGGCCCTGTTGAGGGCGGCTTGGAGCGCACCGGTGTCGTCGGTCTGACCATCGGCCTTGAGGTCAACCGGGTTCACACTGGCGGCGCGGCACACGGCGCCGAACGGCAGGGCCGAAGCGACAAGGAAGGTCAGCATGGGGGTGCGTACCTCAGCCTATGTTCAGTGGCACAGAGCGCGTGGGTATCTTCGTGGCCGCTGGCACGCGCTCCTTCAGGTCGGACAAGGCGCGCGGCAGGGCAGTGGGCGCGGGAAGGCCGGTACTGCGGGATCGCGGACGAGCCGGCAGGAACCTGCACCGTCCGTGTCGAACATGGGTTGTACCAGAGGCGTGTGATGTCCGATCGTGAGAGGCGCGATCCGACCCCTCTGGGGGAACGGGGTTGCGCGTCCTTGTGGTTCGCGCGCCACCGGCCCTTTGCCGCCGAAGCTCCGGAGCCCGTTGTGTTAGCACTCCCGCCGGGGACCAAGCGAGCGGCAACGGTGATTGCAGCGCCCGAGACCGGCGATCGGGCCGCTTCCGGTGTGTCGTCCGCTATCGGGGAGTAGGCTGGCGCGCGCGTCGTGGTTGGCGCTGCTACATACCACACGAGCAGCGTAGGCCAGAGCGGTGCGGACAGCGGCCTGTCGGCGGGTCGGAGCCGGCCAGGGGCCTCGGAGTCGGCCGCCGCTGCCGAGGAGTCCAGGCTCAGGGCACCAATCGCGCTCAACGGGAGTTGAAGGGAGGGACGGCACATGGTGACGCCGATGTGGGCGGTAGCGCTCTGGGGGATGCTAGGGGGGCTTGGTGCCTTCCTGGCGCAGAAGACTGTCGAGGGGCTGTTTGGGACCCCGCGACTTCCGCTGGTGATAGGCCTGCTCCGCTGCTGCTTCTTGGGGATCGTGGCCGCCGTAGCGTTGAGTGGGTGCAACCTTGTGCGGCACGATGTGATGGCTGGGGTCGCCAGTGAGTCCTTCGTGCGCGCGCTAGGTGCAAGCGCTGACGCCGGTGTCACCTCTAAGCTGTCATGAGGGAGGCCTCGACATGATGGTAACCCTCCGAGTGTGGGCCGTAAGGCTGCTCAGGTGGCTAGGTGTCTCTGCGCTGTCGGACGCAGAGGTGGGGGCCTACGAGACCGTCCTACGAGCTGAGACCCGCATATCGGCACTGGCCGGCGGCTGGGCTGCGGCGCCGACTCCCGCGAGCCGTACGGTAGGCCCTGGTGCCTTGGCTCAGAGCGCCGAGGCGGGTATCACGGCCTTGGCGCAGATCGACGCAGAACTGGCCAGCACGCTGTCTCCAGATAGCCGGATCCGGAGGTTCCTCAGAGAGGCACAGGCACACCTGGCCGGTGTCCTCCAGCACGCCCAACGCATCAGTGACCACGATCCAGAAGAGGCAGAGCCCGGGACGGAGCGCTGCCAGCAGCTCGCTAGGTCAGCGTTCGCTGGGTTCCATGTGGAGGTAGCTGACGCGCGTGTTGCTGCACTCGCGTGCCTGGCGTCCACATGCAGGGGGCAGCTGGCCGAGGAGCCAGTTGCGGCAGGTCGGGTTCCCGCGGTGCCAGAGGACGAGAGTCCGTCGGACGATAGGCTGCCTGTAGTCGCCGG
Source organism: Armatimonadota bacterium (assembly GCA_016869045.1). Taxonomy (GTDB): domain Bacteria; phylum Armatimonadota; class Zipacnadia; order Zipacnadales; family VGFC01; genus VGFC01. The sequence continues at coordinate 4,753 of VGFC01000366.1, read as the reverse complement.
GCGCATAGTACTCGCGTACATCGACGAGTACCTATCCACCAGCAGTGAGCCGGACGCGACCTCTTACATCGCACGAGCCCCCAACGGCGCCGTTGAGAAGGCAGTCCGCCTGCACATCGACACAGCACGCGTGTTCTGGCCCCGTATTCCGGCCCACTCGGAAGGTTAGGATTACGGGTTGTTGGCCAGCTTCGGGGGCCCGAGGTGTGGCAGGTTGGGGTCCCGTCACGAGTCGGAGTCCGTCGGCTCCAGCGTCGTCTTGTCGACGCCGCGAAGGTCGCACATGAGCGCATAGACCCATCGCGCCATCAGGTCCGAGGGCCCCTCGGCTAGCCCATGCTGCTTCCGCCAGTCCAGAGCCCTCCCGAACAGCTGCTCCTCGCTCAGCCCGCGTATCACGGATCCTGTCGGCTCGATCCATGTCAGCGTCCCGTCTGCCTCTTTGCGCCATCTCGGTAGCGGGGATGATCTGATCGCCGACCCCCCTTCCCGTGGGCGCCTTGATCGGCCAGGTCGCCCGAGGTCTTGTCTCTCGGTATGTTACGCCCACGCGGCCTTGGCGTCAACTACGTGGCATTGTGCGGCCTTGGACTTCTCGTATCACTTGGCAGAAGGCTCCAGCACCACCACCCCCATCGCCGGAACCTCCACCACCCCCGCCTCTCCCACCTCCCACTCCCTCGCCGTCACCTTCTCCGGCTCCTCGGCCGCGTTGTGGGCGGACGGGCTGTCTGCGGTCAGGAGGCGCGCCGCTATCGTCTTCGGTGGCTCCATGCCGACCCAGTCGACCTTGACGATCATCGGTTCCGCGAGGCTGCGGTTGGTGAGGGTGAGGGCGGCGGATTGGCCGTCGGGGGAGATGCTGGCGGAGGCGGAGAGGAGGGGGAGGTCGATGTCGCGGCCGTCGGAGCGGGTCGAGGTGACGGCGGGCGCGTCGATGAGGGTCTCGACCGCGTGGTGGCCCATGTGAGCCTGGTAGAGGTCGAAGACGTGGTAGGTCGGAGTCTTCCAGAAGCGCTCGCCGTCGGTGTGGATGAGGCACTGGAGGACGTTGATGGTCTGCGCGAGGTTGGCCATGGTGACCCGCGCGCACCAGCGGTTCAGCGTGTCGAGGACGCCGGCGGCCACGAGCGCGTCGCGGTGGGTGTTGATCTGCTCCAGGCCCTCCTGCGCTTGCGGATGCCAGACGCCCCACTCGTCGAGGATGATGCCGAGGGGCTTGTCGCGCACGATGTCATCCAGCGCGCCGGCGGTGCGGCGGATGTCGTCATCGACGAAGGAGGCCTCGGCGTACAGGCCGTAGTAGTCGTCATCGGTGAAGTCGGTCTGGTGGCCGCGGCTGTAGTAGCGATGGATGGACAGGTGGTCCATCAGGTCCCAGCAGTTCAGGGCGGTCAGGAAGCGCCGGTTCCAGTCGGGCGTCGTGTGGCCGCAGCCCACGAGCTGCAGGGGGATCGGTGAGGTCCGGCGAAGGTAGCACGCGAAGCGCCGGTACTCCTTGGCATACTCCTCGGGCTGGAAGCGCCCCCCGCAGCCCCAGTTCTCGTTGCCTACCGACCACCAGGTCACGTTGTGCGGGCCGGGGTTGCCGAAGGCCTCGCGGAGCTGCGCGTAGTGCGTCTCGCCGACGTAGTTGCAGTACTCCACCCAGCTCTTCTGCTCGAAGGGCGTGCCGGAGCCCACGTTCATGCAGATGTACGGTTCGGTCTCCACGAGCCGGCAGAAGCGAATGAACTCGTCGGTGCCGAAGTGGTTCGGCTCTTCCTTGCCCCACCACAGGTTCATCCGACGCGGGCGCTCCTCGCGCGGCCCGATGCCGTCCTCCCAGTGGTAGTCGTCCGCGAAGCACCCTCCGGGCCAGCGCACGTTCGGCGCCTTGATCCCGCGCAGAGCCTCGACCGTGTCCAGCCGGATGCCGCCGTCGTTGGGGATCGCCGAATCCTCGCCGACCCAGATTCCATCATAGATGCAGCGACCGAGGTGCTCGGCGAAGTGGCCGTACAGGTGCGGGCTGATCGTGCCCAGCTTCTGGTCGGCGCGAATGGAGACGCGGGCTTTGAGGGGCATGGGGACCTCCGAGGAACGGCAGTGCTGAGTGCGAAGTGCGAAGTGATGAGTGAACGGCGAACGCCACGGCGGGGGGTTCCGCAAGGCGGCGGGCGGCACCTGTCGGCGAGAAGGCAAGAGGGATCTTGCAGGGGAAGGACCGGACATGACCGAGGCGGCCCACTTCGTCGCTGGCGCGGCGATCTGCCGGCATGTGCGCTGCAAGCCGCTGGGTCTCGCGCTCGCGTTCGCCAGCCACTTCGCCCTCGATGCGATCCCCCACTTCGAGCATCCGCGCGTGCTGGGGCTGGCGAGTTGGACGCCGGTCGTGCTCGTGAGTTGGCTCGCGACAGTCATCGTCGGCGCGGCGTTGTGGCAGGGCTTCCGGGGGGAGCGCGAGTCCGACCCGTGGACCCGCGTCTACCTGGTCCTTGGTGGTGTGTTGGGAGGACTGCCCGACCAACTGAAGTGGTGGCTCGGGCGCCCGAGCCTCGCCTGGGAGGCGAACAAGGAGGCGCACTGGTGGGGGCCGGGGTACCGTGAGATCACACACGAGTCCGGCGTTGCCTTGCCGTTGGCGATCGGCATGGCGGCGCTGGAGCTCGCGGTCATCGCTCTCGGGTTGTGGCTTCTGTTCCGCGCCCCGCGCCGCGTCCCTCAGCCGCCCGATGCGCTCGCGTAGTTGAGCATGTTCCGCAGCAGCCTCTCGGCTACCGGATGTGTCCCGAGGTTCTCGCAGATGTAGAGCGTGTTCAGGACAACCCGCCCCTTGCCGAGCGGCCACACTCCCACGAGCAGCCCCGAAGCGTAGTCCTGCGAGGTCTTCATCGAGCCCGCGACGGCCTCCGCGGGCACGTCCTGCCCGGTGAGCACGGTGTTCGGGATGATCTCGCGGTAGATGGTGTAGTCCATGAGGCCTCCGGCCTGGAGCCCCTCGAAGATCGGGTGTGCCTTCGCCCACTCGTCGGCCAGGTAGAGCCAGCCACCGATGTGCTGCAGCGTGCCCCGGTTCGCCAGCGGCAGCCGACCCAGCGGGTCGTCGCCCTTCTGCAGCACTTGCGGCTGCAGGAGGATGACCGTGGAACCCCGCTTCACATGATCGGCCAGCGCGTCCCAGGCAGCCGCGTCCCCGGGCGGCGCGCCCGAGGCGAGGATGACCTGAGGGGTCGCCTGTGAGCCAACGAACGCCTTGACAACAACGTCGTGCGCGGAGAGCCACTCGGCGAGACCCGGGTCGCTCCCGAAGAGGGCAACCTCCGTCGTGACCGCCGGCATGTAGGCCGGATCGGTGACGTAGAGCCGTGCCTCACCACCCGCGGCCGCGCCACCGCGTTCGAGGGCGGCGACAAAGCGGTACTGACCGGTCGGGCCATCGACCGCGACGTCCTCAGCGAAGACGGGCAGCGCGTAGGGGGGCTCGCCCTCCGGGATGGTCACTGTGAGGCGGCGGTCCAGCAGGCGCGCGTGGTTCGGCCCCATGAGCTGCACGCGCACCGGGTACTCGCCGGGTCGCAGTGCATCCTCATTTGCCAGGACCGCCTCCAGGTGCACCGTCGCGCCGCGGTAGACGTGGACGGGCTCGGCGAACAGGCACCATCGCAACGGGTACCAGCCATCGAAGACCGCGTCCAGCGTGCCCGGCTTCAACTCGCGGAAAGTGGTGTACAGGCCCTCGCCCGTCATGCCCTGATCGACGGTTCCGGTGAGGCTATGGGCGACGACGTTCGGGTTCGAGCGGATCGCGTTGAAGCCCAAGGCCCGCTGATCCGCCATCTTCGCGAGACACGCCGCGAAGTACGCCTCCGGGCTGTCGAACGTATCCTCCAGCTTCCAGGCTTCCCAGTCCGCCATGAACCGATCGAGGCACGCGCGGTAGTAGCGCGCATCCTCCGCGTGCTCGGCGCCGAGCCGCTCGTAGTGGCGCGTGACGCGCACCAGGTCGACCGCGCTGCCGATTCCGTACTCGGAGATGAAGACGGGATTCTCGCCGCCGCTGGTGGTCCGGAGTTGCCGGATGACGTCCGCCGTGTGCGGGACGCGCGGGTAGATGTGCTGATCGCTGAGCACGTCCTCCCACTCGTCGGAGCCGGGGTTGCTCAAGGCCCCGAAGGACCCGACGCACTCCCCGCTCGGGAAGAGCTGGAACGCCGAGATGTCCGGCTTCTCGCCCGGCGGCAGCACGCCGTAGGACCACACGCCGTTCGGATTCGAGGCGAGGGCGAACTGCTCGGCGGCATCCCACCTCTCACCTGAGGCGGACGTGATCACCGGCGCCAGCGCGGTCGTATCTGCGCCGTAGTTGCCGTTGCCGTAGCCGCAGGCGAAGTCGATGGTCTCGCCCTTCTGCAGAGATACACGCCCCGCATGGGTGCACTCCGGCCCGCCCTCGCCAACGTTGATGAGGCCGTCAAAGACCGGCTTCCCTGCGGCGATCACGTGCACGTCCGTCGTGGCGTGCTGCGCGATGGTCCGGAAGCGCACGTCGATGGCGTACTCGCCCGCGGCCGGCGCGGTGAAGCGGACCACCGCGTACTCGCCGTTGCGGCCGGGATGGAAGGCCAGGTTGCCGGGCGCCCAATCGATGCCCAGCCCGACCAGGTGCCTGTCGGTCGGGTTGTGCGTGACACACGGGTCCTCGCGGTCGGTGTTGCGCCAGACCTCCAGCCCGCCCAGCCCTCCGCCGTGGCTGTCCCACCGCCCGCTGTTC
>VGFC01000365.1 GCA_016869045.1 Armatimonadota bacterium | reverse complement strand
AGGGCTCGCCATGCCCGATAACGGCGCGCGCTATGACCGCTGGCTGTGGGTCGAGCTGATCGGGTTCGACAACGAACTCCCCGACTGCGGGGTGCAGGCGTATCTCGAGAACGCGGGTTTCGTGCCCGACGCGGTGTCGCTGTTCGTCTTCAACCCGGACTTCATCCACACCCACGAGGGGCTGGAGGAGGACGGGCTGCTGCCGTTCGACTGCGGCTCGTACGGGGGGCACCCGAACAGCTACGAGCGCGAGCGTCAGGCCTGGACGCGTTACCAGTTGCACGGGCTGATCCGGGAGCTACAGCGACACGGAATCGCGGTGCTGGTCTCCGTGTTCGACATCTTCGTCGCCGACCCGTGGATCGGTCAGCACCCGGAGCTGCTGCACGTGAATCGCGCCGGAGACCGCATCCGGTCGATCTGCCCGTGGAAGCGACTCGCGGATGGGACGTACTACGGCGACTTCTTCGCGCGGAAGCTGGGGGAGGTGTTGCGCGACTACGGCTTCGACGGCTACCACCAGGCCGACGGCTACTGCCACCCGCGGTTGCCGGCCTACGAGGGCGACTACTCGGACGACATGGTCGGCCAGTTCGTCGAGCGCACCGGGGTCGAGATGCCGGACGGCCTGGCTGACGCGAGCGGCGACCGGCCCGAGATCGTGCAGCAACGCGCTGCGTGGATCTGGCGCCACGCGCGAAGCGAGTGGCTGCGCTTCCAGGCCGCGAACATTGCGCAGTTCTGCCGCAAGGTGGCGGACGCGGTGCATGCGCAGGGCAAGTGGGTCGTCGCGAACAACGCACTGACCCGCGACCCCTTCCAGGCGCTGTACCGCTTCGGCGTGGACTACCGGCTGATGGCCGAGGCGGGAGTCGATGGCTTCATCCTGGAAACGGTGGCCCCCGGAGTCGCCATCGGCGGCGAGGGCGGTCGGGCCGCCTCACTGCAGTACGACCTCCTGGCGAAGGTCATGCTGGTCAAGTCCTACGTGCCCGCCCTGCCCCTGCACTGCCTGAACAACGCCCACGACGTCAACGAGCAGTGGGACGTGCTGCGCCACGGGCCCCAGCTACTCGAGCGCGAGATCTACTGCAACAGCAGCCTCTTCCGCCGCCGCAGCGATGGCACGCTCGAACGCTGCTCGGCGGGGCCGGTGGTTTGCCTGGCCGACGGCATCCAACGACACGAATGGCAGTGGCTGCGGGAGTGGTGGGAGCGGGGCTTCGGTGCTTCAGTGCGTCGGCCCATCGGCGCCACGGTGGTGTGGTCGGACGCGGCGCACGAGCGGCAGCTCGACGACTACCTCAAGACGCGCCGCTGGACGACCCACAAGCTGCTGTACGAGCTGCTGGCGAAGGGTGCGCCGCTACACTGCGTCGCCGACGTGCGGGACCTCGCGGGCGTGAGCGGGCCGCTGGTCGTGCTGAACTCGCACCTCTTCCCCGAGGAGGAACTGCCCGCGATCCTGGCCTACGACCGAGGGCCCGTCATCGCGATCGGCCTCCCCACTCCGGCGTGGCCGCGCCCCGAGTTCGTCTTCAGTGACTGCTACCACCTGCTGGCGCTGGCGTGCTGCGTGTACGGGGCCGGGCGCGAGTGGGAGGTGACCATCGCGTCCGACGGGCCCGAGGAGATTCCCGGCGACCTGATGGGCCTCCCGGAGCCGCAGGCTTACTTCGAGGAGCTGTACTTCCGCAAGGTCTCGACGAGCTTCGTGGAGGCCTGCGCGGGAATCATCGCCGACTGCGCGGGCGCCGTGAAGGTGCTCAGCCGGTCGGACGTGATCCGGGTGCAGACGCTGGAGATGGAGAGCGGCGAACTACGGCTGCTCGTCGGCAACGACAGCCACTACTACGTCATCACCGATCTCGACGCGGGGCGGCAGATCGAGAGCGTGCGCGTCGTGACCCCCTTCCCCGGCACCACCCCGGCCTTCAGCGGATCGCGGTTCGGGTTCCGCGTGCCGGGGAGAGGCATGGTCATCGTGGACGTCATGCTGAAGGAGTGAGAACGATGATGTACTGCATCGCGGCTTTGGCCATCGCGGCGGCTCTGGCCCCCGCAAGCGCCGAGGCGTTGGAGGCGCGCGTGGAATCGCGGGGCGGCGTGCCGACGCTGCTGGTCAACGGGAAGCCGTCGTCGCCCGTGATTCTGTTTCACGCCGCCGGATCGGGGGCGACGCCGCTGCGCTGCGCGGTGACCCCCGAGTGGCAGGAGTTCGTAGTGACCTTCCGTGCGCCGGTCACCGACGATGTGGTGGGCCTCCACATCCGGAACGTAGCCCCCGTCGGCGACTGGTACGTGGATGACGCGCGGTTCTACGAGGGAACGCCCGAGCAGCCGCTCGGCGACAACCTCATCTCCGAGTCCGACTTCGAGGCCACCGAGCTCCCGAAAGAGTGGGCGTACTTCCTCAACAGCTCAACCGGCGCCGACGCCGTGTTCACTCGCGACGCCGAGCGGCCGCACTCGGGCCAGGCCTGCCTCCGCGTGCAGGTGGAGCAGGTCGGCACCGAGGCGTACCACATCCACCTTTACCGCGGGGGGCTGAAGATCGAGGAGGGGAAGACCTACACCTTCTCGGCGTGGCTGCGCGCCTCGGACAACCGCACGGTGGAGATGCAGGCGATCCACCAGGGGCCGCCGTGGACGATCTACGGTGGGACGGGCGCACCCTCCGACGAGCTGATCCGCTTCGCTGCCGAGCGGGGAATCCACCAGCAGACGTGCCCCACGGAGATTCCCTGGCCCCGGGGCGGCAAGCCGCCGGACTACGGGCTCGTGGACTGGCAGCTTCGCCATATCCTCTCCCTCGACCCCGAGGCGCTCATCCTCCCGCGCGTGTTCCTGGACGCCCCGCAGTGGTGGAAGGACGAGCACCCCGACCAGATCATGGTCTACGACGACGGCAAGCACCGGCAGTGCTCGCCGGCGTCCAAGCTCTGGCGGCGTGACGCCGCCGAGGCGCTCCGGTTGTACGTGCAGCACCTGGAGGCGAACTTCGGCGCGAACATCCTCGGCTACCACGTCGGCGCACAGAGCGCGGGCGAGTGGTTCTACGACTACACGTGGGAACCGCCGCTGCCCTGCTTCGAGGAGCCCTTCCGTGTCGGGTTCGTGGAGTACCTGCGCGCCAAATACCCCTCCGAGAAGGCCCTGCAAGAGGCCTGGGGCGACCCAGGAATTCGGGGACATGACCCAATTCAGTCGCATCGAATTGGGATCGTGTCCCCAGAATTCCGGCTGCCCACCAAGGACGAGCGCGTGCAGGGAAAGCTCGGGGCGTTCCGCGATCCCCAGGCGCAGCGCTGGGTGATCGACTTCGCGGAGTACGCGCAGGTGTGCCTCTGCGAGTACCTGGAGGAGTGCGCGCGGATCGTGAGGGAGGAGACGCAGGGGCGCAAGCTGAGCGTGTTCTTCTACGGGTACCTCTACGATGTATCGGGCTTCGGCAATGGCGGACAGGTTAGCGGGCACCTGCGCCTCCATCGCGCGCTGCATTCGCCGAACGTGGACATCTTCTGCTCACCGATCTCGTACTTCGACCGGCAGTCGGGAGGCACGGGCCCCTTCATGGCGCCCGTCGATTCGGTGGAACTGCACGGGAAGCTCTGGCTGAACGAGGACGACACGCGGACACACCTGGCGGACCCGACGGCGAACTACGGGCGGACGGAGACCCTTGCGCAGACGCTGGGCGTGTACCGACGGAACTTCGGGCATATCTTCCCGCGACGCGCCGCGACCTGGTGGATGGACTTCGGCGCGGGCTGGATGAACTCGCCGGAGATCTTCGACAACTTCGCGAAGCTGCGGGACATCTACCGCGACCGCGCGCCGACGAAGCCGTACGCCCCGCAGGTGGCGATCATCACTGACGAGGACAGCTTCCTCTTCCTCCGCAACAGCAACGAGGTGACCGGGCCGTGTGTGTCGGAGATGCGCGCGCAGTTCGAGCGCTGCGGCGCGCCGGTCGGCCTGTACCTGATGGATGACGTCTGCGAGGGGCGCCTGCCCGACACCGTGAAGCTCTACGTGTTCCTCAACGCGTTTCGCGTGACCGACGCGCAACGCGAGCAGCTGCACGCGGTGGTCTCGCGCAAGGGCAAGACGGCCCTGTGGGTGTATGCGCCGGGGTTCGTCGATCAGGATGCCTCGCCCGCCAACATCGGCCGGCTCATCGGCATGCAGATGATACAGCGCACGGCCGCCGACTTGCCCGCCATCGAACTGACGGAGGCCGGGAAGGCGAAGCTGGGCGCCGAGCCGCCCACGATCGGCGGCCCGCGCGCGATCTCGCCGTCCTTCGCGGTAGCGGAGGGCCAGCCGGGCGTCGAACTGCTGGGCCGCTACGCGGGCACCGGCGAAGCCGCCATCGCGATGAAGACCGGAGGTGGCTGGACCAGCGTGTTCTGGGGCGGCCTGCAGGTCCCGGCGAGCGCGCTGCGAGCGCTGGCGCGGCTCGCGGGCGCGCACGTCTACTGCGATTCCGGCGACATCGTCGGCGCCGGCCCCGGGTTCGTCTCGCTACACGTCACGACGGCCGGCGAGAAGACGATCTCTCTACCGGAGCGCTGGCCCGCGGTCATTGACCTCATCACCGGCGAGGTCATCGCGAGGGCAACGAACGGGTTCACCCTCACGATGGAGGCCGGGGAGACCAGGCTGCTCGGCCGGGCCGACCCGGGCACTACCAGGAATTCGGGGACATGACCCAGTTCGATCGCATCGAATTGGGATCGTGTCCCCGAATTCCCACAACGAGGATTCCGGGCCGGGTCACCGAACCACACGCCGTGCAGTCCTCAGCCTCCCGCCCCAAGACCCGCGAGCCGATGGCGGCTCTCAACCGCGTGCCCCTGCACGAGTCCGGCGAGCCGCTGGTCGATCTTCGCCGGCGCTGCCCCGGAGTTCGCGTCGGGCGCCGCTGCATCCCGTTCCTGCGCGAGACCGTCGCCGACATGGTGAACCAGGCGAACGCAGCGCTGCCCGCAGGCCTCCGGCTGTGGGTGCGCACTGCTCTGCGGACCCTCGAGATGCAGCGTGATGCCTACGACAACTTCCTCAGTCACCTCCGCGAGCTGCACCCGCAGTGGAGCTACGCCGTTCTGCGCCGCGCGACGAACCGCTACTTCGCGCCCGCCGACGCGAAGGCCCCGCCCGGCCACTGCACCGGTGGGGCGGTGGATGTGTGGCTCTTGCTGCCGAGTGGCAAACCTCTCGACCTGACCTCGCCCTTCGGCCCGTGGGAGCGGCCGGCGACCTTCGCCGACGGCCTCACACCCCGCGCCCACGCGAACCGGATGCTGCTGTACGAGACGATGCTATCGGTCGGCTTCAGCAACTGCGAGGACGAGTACTGGCACTACTCCTACGGCGACGCGGCGTGGGCCGTACGCACCAGTGCTTCGGTGTGCATCTATGGCCTGATCGAGCCGCCCGAGCCCTGGCTCGACCGTCGCCCCGACAAACGCTGGCCGCGCAGGTAAGGTGGGATACCCGTGAAAGCCTGGCACATCGGACTCGCGATCGGAGGAGTGGCGCTGATGAACGGTGCCGCGAACAGCCAGCCGCAGGTGTGGGCCGTCGATCCGCTGGTGAAGGTCTTCCGGGAGGACGCGCCTCCCGCGCAGCCCTCCGCGGAGATCGCGATCCGCGCCGCTCAGGACGAGTACGAGTCCGCGCAGGTGTGCATCCGCTCTGCCGAGCCCATCCGCCAGGTGCGGCTGACCGCCTCGGCGCTGACGGGCGAGGGCGGCACGATCCCCGCCGACGCCGTTGCGTGGAACCCGGTCGGCTATGTGCCCTTAACGAAGAACACGGGAGGCACTCCGGCCTCTGAGCTGTGCTGCACTGCGCCGGTCGAGGTGCCCGATCCATTGCTGTCGGCGCAGCCCATCGACATCGAGGCAAACCGTACGCAGCCGCTGTGGATCACGCTGCACGTGCCGCGTGAGGCGCAGCCCGGCGCCTACTCCGGCCGGCTCACGGTCGAGTGGGACGGCGGGCAGGCGCAGGTCAGCCTCGCCCTGACGGTTCGGCCCTTCGCCATTCCCAGCGAGCAGCACCTCAGCTTCACCAACTGGATCAACCAGGGCGGTCTTGCGAAGCAGTACAACGTCCCGGTCTACTCGGACGCGTACTTCGAGATGCTCGCCAAGTACGCTCGCGCCTGCGCCGAGCACTACCAGAACGTGCTCTGGACCGGCCTCGGCGTCGTCGCGATCACTCAGCAGGCCGACGGTGAGTTGGCGTTCGACTGGACCACCTTCGATCGATGGGTGGAGGTCGTCACGGCGAACGGCTGCGGGCGGTTGATCGAGATCTCGCCGCTCGGCCACTGGGCCAACGGGTGGGAGAGCACGGAGATCGCCCTCGGCGGGTACTCCGCGAAGGCGCCCGATGGCGGCACGAAGACGCTCTCGGCCGAGGAGTGCCTCCCGAAGCTGCTGCCTGCCCTGCAGAGGCACCTGGAGGAACGCGGCTGGCTGGAGCGCACCGTCCTGCACATCGCCGATGAGCCTGCGGTTCACCACGCCCCCTCTTGGCGGGAGAAGTCCCGCTGGGTGCACTCGTTGGCGCCGGGTATCCGGCGCATCGACGCGATTGAGGCCCCGGACTTCGGCGATGACCTCGAGGTGTGGGTGCCCAAGCTCAACCACCTGTACAACTGGCTTCCGCACTACGAGCGGGCGCGAGAGGCGGGCCAGGAGATCTGGTTCTACACGTGCTGCCACCCGATGGGCGTCTTCCCCAACCGCTTCCTGGACATGCCGCTCGTCAAGACTCGCATCCTCCAATGGTACAACTGGCGCTACCGGATGCCCGGCTACCTGCACTGGGGCCTGAACTTCTGGGACGACGACCCCCTGCACAGCACGGGCAACCCCGACCTCCCGCCCGGCGACTGCTGGATAGTCTACCCCGGCCCGGATGGGCCGCTCTCATCGCTCCGCTGGGAGGCGCTCCGCGACGGCTTCGAGGACTACGAGTACCTGTGGCTCCTCGCCGATACCAACCGCCGCCTCGCCCAGGAGCTGAAGGCCTCGCCCGACCTCTTCGATCCGCAGCAGCGCAGCGACGAGTTCGCCCAGCAGCTCGTGCGCACGATGATCGACTACACCCGCGATCCCGCAGAGCTTCGCGGTGTGCGCGACGAGATCGCCGCCGACATCGAGCAGCTCTCGGCAAGCCCGAAGGCCCTCGTGGTCACCGACCCACCGACCTCACACGTGCTCGCCGGCGGACCCATCGTGATCGCCACCTATGTGTGGGCCGAAGACGGCGCGGAGGTGAAGGTGAACGGCGGCGCAGCGCACCGCCAGCCGGACGGCCACTGGGCGCACCACACGTTCATCGGAGGCGACCGGGGCGAGGTGAGAGTGGAGATCACCGAGGGGGACGCGACGAAGACGGTCGTGCGCCGGTATGCCGTCGTGACGGGGTAAGGCAGCCAACCGCGGAATACACGAGTGCGCTGGGCAAACTGGCAGTGGCTTGCGGGTGAGAGTCCCGCCCGGCCAAAGCGGTAGCGCGCAGGCCGGAACCGAGTCTTGCGGGCGCGGCGGTAACGCCGGGTCCGAAGCGTAGACAG
>VGFC01000364.1 GCA_016869045.1 Armatimonadota bacterium | reverse complement strand
ACGGGCATCTCACGCACCCATCGCGTCTAGGGATGCTCCACGTCTGGAGCGGGCCTCAATGATGAGCAAGCGTTACGCTGGTTTGGCAAACCACAGGAATGCCTGTCCTCCGAGTTTCGGGATAGGCTCTATGCCGTTCTGCCTCTCACGACCACCTGCCGCACCTCCAGCCCCTCGTCCATCAGCACCACGTCCGCGTCCTTCCCGGCTTCGAGGCTGCCCTTCCTACGGTCCACTCCGGCCACCCTCGCCGGCGTCAGCGCCGCCATCTCGGCGACGGCCACCATGTCCGCCCCCTGCGCGGCCACGTTGCGGACAGCCGCCGCCATCGTGAGCACGCTTCCCGCATACCGCTCGCGATCCGCCCGGTACGCGACCTCATCGGTCACCCACACACGCTCGCCCAGGAACTCGTACTCCCCGGGCGGCATCCCGGCGGCGGGCATGGCGTCCGTGATCAGGCAGACCTGGCTCGGGGGCTTGCTCTTCAGGACCAGCCGCAGCAGGTTCGGCGTAAGGTGCTTGCTGTCCGCGATCACCTCCACGACCAGTTCCTCCCGCAACAGGCCCATCTCCGCCAGCCCCAGGCGCTTCTCCGCCCCGACGCGGTGGAAGGTGGACTGCGCGCAGTAGAGGTGCGTCACAAGCCGCGCTCCCGCCGCAATCGCCGCCTCCACATGCTCCTCGCTCGCATCCGAGTGCCCCAGCGCAGGCACGACGCCGTGCTCTCGCAGCTCCCGGATGAACTCGAGCGCGCCCGGCAGCTCCGGCGCAAGCGCCCAGACCCGGATGAGCTCGCCGAACTCCCTTAGTGGGGGCCGGTAATCCTCCGGGTCGGGCGGCCGGATGAGACCCAGCGGCTGCGCTCCGCGCTCCTTGTCGGCAAAGTACGGCCCCTCGACGTACGCCCCCAGGACAGCTGGGGTCACATCTTTAAATTTTAATCTTGGCCCCGGCCCGACACTAGGTTCGGCGTCGCGAAGATTAAAATTTAAAGATGTGACCCCATTCCGCAGGGCATCGAGGCAGGCATGGCGCTCCTCGCGCCCACAGGCGGCGATCGCAGGCACAATGCCGGTCGTCCCGCCCCTCAGATGCGCGGCGAGCGCAACCCGTATCGCCTCCTCATCCGCCTCCTGGAAGCTCCTGCCCCCTCCGCCGTGGCAGTGGATGTCGATGAACCCCGGCAGCACCCAAAGGCCCGCCGCGTCGATGGCACGCTCGCAAGGTGGGGGAGACCCCTCGCCGACCTGGGCAATGGTCGAGCCTTCGACCACCACGTAGCCCGGATCAAGCACGCTCTGGGGAGTGACGACGCGGCCGGAATGGATGACGAGGGAGGACATGGAGAGACGCTCCGCCAGGCATTCAGCGGCCAGTTCCGCGAACGCAGGCGGGAACCTGCTGCCGTCAACAGCGACAGGTCGGCACTACGGCGTAAGATCGGCGGGAGTCTTGCGCAGGAGGTCGGTGCGATCGAAGGCGGCGTCGAAACTGACGAGGTCGCAGCCGTGACTCTGTGCGGCGAGGTACTGGTATGCGTCGTCGAAGTCAAGGCCGAACCGGGCGTGAAGATCGGGGATCCTGGCGAGGTCCGGGACGTCCACGGTCAGGACAGCGACGCCCGGGTCAGCGGTGATGTCCGTCACGAACTGCCCAAGGAGATCGGGCCGCCCGAGGCGCATCAGGATCAGCCCAACCGAATGCAGTGCGAAGTCGCTGATCGCCAGCGTGTGGGTGTCCGTGGTGGTCAGGAAACCGTCGACCTCGTCAGCCCTCTGCTGGCCCAGCAGGGACTCCAACCACACATTGGTGTCGATCAGGAGCATCAGTCTCCCCGCCACTCCAAGGCCTTCTTCTGCAGCTCCAGCGAGGTGTACTGGTCACGGTACTCCCGCAGGCCGCCGGCCCACGGGAGACGCAGGCGCCTGCGCTGACAGGGGCGGTCATGTTCCCGGAGCAGCGACTCTGCGAAGTCGCGGACCTCCTGCTGCTTGTCCGGCGGGAGTTCCTGCACCAGCTCATCGAGGGACTTCACTTGGCGCCTCCTGAACTCCACACACCCTTCGCCGCCGCGGCGCCAGACACCTGCCCTGAGGCCCGCGCCGCGAACCGGGCTGCCCTCAGATCGTCGCCGCGGTCGGCTCGACGAGGCCGAGGTACTTCAGGGCATAGGACTGGAAGAAGACGGGAATCGGGAGGGTCACGCAGGTGATCCAGTAGCCCAGGGCGACGATGACGACGAACCCGGTCGGGATGATGGCCCACAGGTAGGCCCAGTGCCAGGCATGGATGCCGAGGCCCACCACCAGGCCGTAGCCCAGCAGCCCGAGGAGCCCCAGGGGGCACGCCGCCACCAGCAACCCGCAGATGGCCAGCAGCATCCCGGCGATTCCCGCCACCATCGCAGCCAGGACTTTCAGCAGGAAGTAGACGAGGAAGCCCACCTTGTGCTGGGTCAGGATCGGCCAGAACTCGCGCCAGCCCCCGACCACGCCGCTGCGCCGCAGGTACATCAGGGGCAGGACGAAGTCGCGGGTCAGGGCGCTGATCAGGCCGATGATGAGCAGGACCACGAAGCTCAGGAGCAGGGCCACCAGGACCAGCCCGATGCTGCCGAGGATGACGTGCACGCTCGGCGTGCCGCCGGTTTGGCGGGCGAGCGAGAGGATCATCAGCCCTACCGGCAAGCCTACGAAGACCCCGAACACCAGCAGAGCCAGGAATCCGAACCCCAGGCGCCAGCCCATGTACGAGAGCCCCTGCGCCTTGTTGCGGTACCACGGATCACGGATGCGCGTCTCGCCGGTGATGACGGATTCCAGGAAGATGAACCGGAACACGCTGCTCACGTAGAGCATCACGAGCATGAAGACGACGAGCAGCGCCCCCAGCGCGATCGCTCCCGAGATCACCGCGGCCTGGTGGGCGTGGAACCAGGTCGCCAGCTGTTGGAGCGCCTCCTCCGGGCCTGCCCCTCCTCCGCCGCCACCCGTGCCTCCGCCTCCGGGAGGCGCGCCGCCTCCTCCCCCTGGTCCTCCTCCTCCGCCCCCGGACACACCCGCGAGCATCGCGATCAGCCCGAGCTTCAGCCACTTGCGCGCTCGGAAGGGCCGGAACAGGACGCGCGTCATGTTCGCCCAGGCCGGACCGAACGCGTCCAGCGCCGACGGCGGCCGCGTGGGCGGACCGGAGAGTGGGGGAGGGGGAGTGGGTGCGGACATGGTCGCGGCATCACCTCGTGCCGGGATTGACCCGGCAGCCAATCGATTCCTGCATCACCCAAACGACTGCAACGAAGCTGCCAGGCGGACGGTGGGGTCACGTCTTTAAACTTTAATCTTGGTCCAGACCCAAGGCAACGGGGTCTGGACCAAGATTAAAGTTTAAAGACGTGACCCCACGTACCGGGCGGAGGAGAGGACGCGGCCGAGGGGAACGTACCCCCGATGGAAACTCCAGGAGGGCTTGACATGGACTGCATTCGTCCGTTGGTGCTGGCGATGGCGTTGATCTGTGTGGCGATGGGCGCCGCGGAGGCGAAGGGGGTGCGGTTGATCCGGCGACAGGTGCTGTTCGGGAACCCCGAGCGCGCAGCGGGGCGGCTGAGCCCCGACGGCAGCCGGCTCAGCTTCCTGGCGCCGGTCGATGGCGTGCTGAACATCTGGGTCGGGCCGGCCAACAACCCGAAGGCCGCCAAGCCCATCACGAAGGACACCAAGCGCGGCATCCGCGACTACTTCTGGGCCTACACGAACCGCCACATCGTGTATTTGCAGGACAAGGACGGCGACGAGAACTGGCGCGTCTACTGCGTTGACCTCGCAACGAACGAGGTGAAGGACCTCACGCCCACCGAGGGCGTACAGGCCCGCATCCAGGAGGTCAGCCACCTCTTCCCGACTGAGATCCTGGTCGGCCTGAACGACCGCAACAAGCAGCTCCATGACATCTACCGCGTCAACCTCGAGACCGGCGAGCGCACGCTCGTCATTGAGAACAAGGGCTTCCTGGGCATCCTGACCGACGACCACTACGTCCCGCGGCTGGGGATCACGTTCAGCCCGCTCGGCGGCCTGGTGGTCGTGAAGTTCAAGCCCGACGGCTCCTTCGAGCCCTTCATGGCCATCGCCCCCGAGGACGCGCTGACCACCAGCCCCGTGGGCTTCGACAAGTCCGGCGAGCACGGGTATGTGATCAGCAGCCAGGGCCGCAACACAGCGGCGCTGCTCAGCATGGACCTACAGACCAAGGAGACCCAGGTCATCGCCGAGGACGCTCGCGTGGACATCGGCGGCGTGATGATGCACCCCACCGAGAAGACGGTCCAGGCCTATGCCACCGACTACCTCCGCAACGAGTGGCACCCGCTCGACGCCGAGGTGGGGAAGGACCTGGAGGTCCTGAAGAAGGTCGCCGACGGCGACCCGCAGGTCGTCAGCCGCACGCTCGACGACACCCAGTGGCTCGTCGTGTTCATGCTCGACAACGGGCCGGTGCGCTACTACCACTATGACCGGAAGACGAAGAAGACCCGGTTCCTCTTCAGCGTGCGCCGCGAACTGGAGACGGCGCCGCTGGTGAAGATGCACCCGGTGGTGACGAAGGCCCGCGACGGGCTCGAGCTGGTCTCCTACCTGTCCCTGCCCAAGGGCAGCGACCCCGAAGGGAACGGCCGCCCGAAGACGCCGCTTCCGACCGTGCTCTGGATCCACGGGGGCCCGTGGGCGCGCGATTCCTGGGGCCTCAACCCGGTGCACCAGTGGCTCGCGAACCGCGGCTATGCGGTGCTCAGCATCAACTACCGGGGCTCAACGGGCTTCGGGAAGGCCTTCATCAACGCGGCGAACCGTGAGTGGGGCCGCAAGATGCACGAGGACGTGCTTGATGTGGTGGACTGGGCGGTCAAGGAGAAGGTGGCCGACCCGAAGCGGATCGCGATCACCGGCGGCAGCTACGGCGGCTACGAGACCCTCGTCAGCATGACGATGAGCCCCGACGTGTTCGCGTGCGGCGTGGACCTCGTCGGCATCTCGAACCTCGTCACCTGGATGGAGAACTTGCCCGAGTACTGGATTCCCATCCTGCCGCTGCTCAAGGACCGCGTCGGCGACCAGACCACCGACGAGGGCCGGGCCTTCTTGATGGAGCGCTCGCCGATCACCTACGCCGACAAGATCGCGCGCCCGCTGCTCATCGGCCAAGGGGTCAACGACCCGCGCGTCCCGCAGCGCGAGAGCGACCAGCTCGTGAAGGCGATGCAGGGCCACAAGATTCCCGTCACCTACCTGCTCTACTCGGACGAGGGCCACGGCTTCGCGCGGCCGGAGAACTCGCTCTCGTTCTGGGCGGTGATGGAGGCCTTCTTAGCCGAGCACCTCGGCGGCCGCTATGAGCCGGTGGGCAAGGACTTCGCGGGCTCCACGATCCAGGCCCTGGCCGGCGCCGATCAGGTCCCGGGCCTCGCCGCGGCGCTCAAGCCGGCCAAGTAGGGGCGCGGTTCAGGTTGTGTTGATCCCGCATTGCTGCTATGGACGGGGAGGTTTCCGGTGAGCACGCCAAGAAAGTGGTCGTAGGCGCACCGCAGCAGGCATCACAGCGATGATCGCCGGAGGCACCCGATGGGTGAAAGCGTCCAGGAGCCGTTGCGGGTCGAGTTTGACGCTCGGGTGCGGTTGGAGTTCGTAGGCAGCAAGATCAGCTCGGATGCCGGGTTGTTGGCGTACCGGGAGTTGGATGAGAAGCTCGGGTTGGCGGCCACGGCGAGCGAGTTCCTGCCGGAGCAGCGCTCGGGGCGCAATGTGCAGCACCGCTTGGTGGCGCCTGCCGCTCGACGAGCTGCTGCGCTTTGAGACTCTTGGGCTGGTCAAGCCGGCCGAGATCGTATCGATATGGGCAACTCCCGGTGAGGAGCGTGTGCGTGAAGATCACCACAGCCTTAGCCCTGGCAGCTGCAGCTACGACGGTCGCCCTGCTGATTACCGTCTGGGCGGTCAATGCCCACGGGCGCTCTCACGCAGAGCCCGGTGGCGCCTTGGCGCAACCGATGGCTCAGCCAACCCCGGAGGAGGGTGCCCTTGACCTCGGTTGGGTATGGAGCCAGGGACGTGCGGTAGGCCGCGGCCCAGTGCGCTTCGCCGGCGCCCCCATGCGCGTTGAGGACATCGACCGCATTGTGCCCTGCGGGCTCATGGTCGGAGGCCATGTCTGTCCGACAGACCACGGTTACTTCTTCCCCAAGCCTCCCGAGCCCGGCCGTGAGTCGTATCCCGTGCTTGCGCCGGCGGACGGGTTCATCGTGATGGTGAGCCATCGAACACAGTTGGCCGGCTCAACCGAGCGCGCCCGCGAGTACGACGACTACGCCCTGACGATCGAGCACACGGGCACCTTCTACACTCAGTACGATCTGCTGACGCGGCTCGACGATGCGATCCTGAAGCAACTCGACCCGACGGTGGCCGAGTGGCTCACCAGCACACAGATGGGCCCCCCCATCAACGTGCGCATCCCGGTGAAGGCGGGTCAGGTCCTGGGCCGGATTGCCGGGCGCTCCCTCGACTTCTCGGTCGTGAACACGGAGGTCCGCTTGCCTGGCTTCCTCACACCGGCTCTCTACGGCCACTATGCCTGGCGCATTCACGTTGTTGATCCGTTCGACTATATCGACGAGCCGCTTCGCTCGCAGCTCCTGGCCCTCAACGTGCGCAAGGTGGAGCCGTACTTCGGGAAGTGCGACTACGATGTAGATGGTCGTCTGGTGGGCAACTGGTTCCGGGAGGGCACGGGAGGCTATGCCGGCAACCGCGCCGACCCGCGCGGCTACTGGGTCGGGCACTTGACCCTCGCCTACCACTGGGTCGACCCGTCGCAGGTGATCGTCTCCATCGGCGACTTCGGTGGGCGCCCGCGCCAGTTCGGGGTTCAGGGCAATGGGCCGGACCCGGTGACGGTGTCGAGCGACTCCGGCATCGTTAAGTACGAGCTGGTGTCAATGGCGTATAGCAGCAGCGGTGAGCGGATCGAGCTGCCTCCGCAGATGCGCGGAGTGCAGGGCGTCCTGCTCGTCCAGTTGCTTGAGGATCGAAAGCTCAAGGTAGAGGCGTTCCCGGGTGCAGCTGCGGCTCAGGTAGCCGGGTTCACTGCGGAGGCCCGAGCCTATGAGAGATAGCGCGGACTCGGCCGCGCCCTGCGGCCAACCCTTCGCCGCAGTTGAGACGAGCAGGACGACGGTGGCTGTATGGCAGGCACCGCGCATCTGAAGGCCCCCTTGTGGGCTACCGGGGCGCCGCATCGGCCTGGAGGTCGCCGCAGGCGAACTGGATCCCGGCCAGGACGTGCTCCAGGAACAGTGGGTTCCAGTAGGTCGCCGGCGCATGGCCCAGCGAGCAGTAGAGCACGCACCCCTTGCCCCATGTCCGCACCCACGTGATCGGGTAGTCCTGGTCGGAGCGCGCGCCGGGGTCCGCCATCCCGGTTGACAGAGGCAGTGTCGGGACTGGATGCACATTCCGCACTTGGGTCGATGTCCATCGCGTTGGGTCGGTTCGGGTCATGGGTTGTGGGTTAGGGTGGCCGTAGGTAGTGGGTCGGGTCGGGGAAGCCGAGGCGGCGCAGGAGGCGCTGTTGC
>VGFC01000363.1 GCA_016869045.1 Armatimonadota bacterium | reverse complement strand
TGGGGCCGTGCAGGACGGAGGCGACCGCCGCGCGCGAGATCGTCTGCAAGGCCTCGCGGAGGGAGTGCTCCTGCGTCCAGTTCCCCGGCGCATAGCCCCCGGCGTAGGAGAGCTTCTCCATCTTCGCGAGTTCAGCTTCGTCGCCGGCAGCGAGCTTCTCCAGGCGCCCGATGGCCTCGGCGGGCGTCGGCGCGCGGTCGAAGTCACCGAGCGTCTCCTGGAAGAACTCCGGCTCGATGTACAGGACCGGCAGAAGGCCGTGCTCATTGTCCCACTTCACGGCCTCGGTGCTGCCGGGCCCCCAGTGGAATCCGAACCCGGCCTCCAGCGCGCCGGGCGTCGTGCTGACATCGCCCCAGACATACCACCCGCCCTCGCGCTGCACGCGCTTGGTGAAGAAGTCCGGGAACAGGTCGTAGTACCGCTGCAAGGCCGACCGGAAGCCCCACGCGGGATCGTGGCGGTACAGCAGGACGCTGAAGTCGGCCTCAGCGTGCTTCGGGTCCCCGGCCGGCAACAGGCCGAAGTCCAGCGCGAGGTAGAAGAGGCGCAAGTCCGGGTTGTACGCCAAGCGATGGACCACGGGTTGGTCCATGCGGATCGCCAGCGAGAGCCCCGCCCGGTCGGGCCAGGTGACGGCGCCCAGCGGGTACTTCGAATGGCAGCCGTTCAGCCCGTACTGCATGCCCGTCTCCAGGTAGGACAGCTCACCGGTGGCGTCAGCGCTCGTGCGCGCGGACGAGAAGCTGTCCCACCACTGCCACGGCCCCTCGGCGACAGGCACTGCGAAGTAGAGCGTGACTGCGCGGTCCTCGTTACGCAGGTTGCTGAGCCGACCGGCAACGCTGACGTACGGCCCCTTGTCGGCGAACTCCGCCTCGACGCGCAGCCCAAGCTCCTTCAGCGTCGCCGACTGCGAGAGGCCCGTCGGTCGCCTGTCGATCTGCCCGCCAACCATGACAGGCGGATCGCCCGCCGCCACGTCGCGCACGAGGAGGCCCGTCGGTTGGTCCGCGGGCTTCCCGGCCGAGCGCTCGTCCAGCAGCACGTCCGCGATCTCCCCGCGGCTCCCGACTGTCAGCGTAAGCCCATCGTCTGTCTTCGCAGAGCCAACCGCCTTGCCCGTCTCCCCCTTGAGCTTCCCCTTGGCGTAGATCTCTGTATCGAAGGCGACCGCTTGCTCGCCGACGCCCTCCAGGCGCAGCTCGGCGATCTCCCACGTGTACGCGTGAGTCGTCGCGGGCGGGACCTCGTAGATGTACAGCTGCATCTGCCGGATGGCGGAGCGGTGGATTGTGAGCAACCAGTCCGAGAAGTCCACCCACTTGCCGACCGGCACGGAGTGCCCGATGCACTGCTGCGTCATCGGGCGGTCCGGGAGATCCTCCCGCAGCGTCTTCTCATCGTAGAAGACGAAGGTGATGCTCTTCTCCGTCACCGTCGGGTCGGGCGAGGTGACGCGCAGGCGCGCGTGCACGCGCATGTACTTCTGCCAGTCCTGCGGCTCCGCGAACGCGAGCGTTAGCTTCGGGTAGTTCTCCGCGCCGCCGTCGCTGTTGACGGCGCACGCGAGCTTCGCATCGGGGGTCGGCTGCAGCGCCATCGTGGCGCCGCCGCCGTCCGTGCCGCACGTCCAGGCGGACGCATCACCGATGAGGTCGATGTCTTGCGCCGGAGCGACCCCGCCAACGGCCACGGACAGGAGTGCCAGAGCTGCGTGTCTCATGCCGAACACCTCAGCCGGAAAATGGGACGGAGGCATTTTTGCATCCGTGGTCATGTTTGACCACGGATGCAAAAATGCCTCCGTCCCATTTTCCTAGCCCGGCAGCAGGAACAGCCGGTGTTTGCCGGTGATGCCGGCGACGATGAGCCAGAACCCCATCATGAAGATGTCGCCGAACGCGATCCCCAGGAACATCGGCAGCGTCGTCTTGAGGCCCTTGGGGCCGCCGTAGCGGAGGATGGTGACCTTCAGCACCCAGGCGATGAGGATGGAGAGCCACATCATGTGCATCGGGTAGGTCTGCATCATCACGAAGCCTACCGGATGCAGCGAGAACCACAGGTAGCGCTGGCGCAGCACGGAGACCGCCCAGACGAGGCCGGCGCCCACGGCCGTCGAGAGGAGCAGGGAAGCGTTGGCGGGGCGGGGATCGGTTAGCCAGGCGGCGAGCGGATACCAGCCGGAGTTGCCGGACCACGTGCCGAACCACGGATCGCAGTTCACGCCACCGTAGCGGTAGAAGACCCTCAGCGTGCACCAGTAGGTCGTCGGGAGCGACCCGAGGATCGCCACCCAGAAGGCGATCACCATCCAGCGCTTGCTGAGCTTCGCCTCGTCGGCGATTCGCAGGCCCTGCACGAAGCTGGGCATGACGGTCGCCCGCAGGTCGGTGCCGAAGGCGCGGTCGAAGAACATGCCGACCGTCAGCGAGCGCGCGCCCACCGTGTTGGTGCCGAAGAAGTAGTTGAGCATCTGGTCGGGGGTGATGCTCTGCTGCACGAAGAGCAGTCCCGCCTCGGCGACGACCTTACTGAGGATCACGATGATCATGGCGTAACACAGCATCGTGAGCGCCGCGGACCACATGCTCATCCCGCCCGCCACCAGCCACGCCGTCCCGACCCCCAGCGAGGCCGCACCTCCGATCAGGCAGAGGCGGTAGCTCAGCGGCTGGTCGCCGGACGGCTCCTCGCGCCCTCGCAGTTGCCTCCATGCCGAGGCCAGGTGCCGGCGCGCCACCCACAGACCCATGCCCGTATACGCGACGTACCCACCCCACGGCTGACCGCCCAGCCACAGGGGATAGCCTGCGATGGTGAGGCCGCTTTGCCGGTAGCCGAAGGCGCTCGCGATCACGCGCTCGATCTTCGTGAGCCAGTAGAAGAAGACCAGCGACCCGCTGATCTCCGTCCGCAGCAGCACGCTCACCGCGATGACCAGCGGGTAGATGACCATCGGCGTCCAGCTGATGGAGGCCAGCGGCTCCTCGCGGAAGTACACGTGCAGGCTCTGGTACTCGAGCCGGAAGCTCGCGAACTGCGGATAGTAGAACCCGAGCCCCTTCCCGGCGCCTAGCAGCACGGCGACGGTGAACCCGACCCACATCAGCGGATTCCCCCAGAAGTGCCGCGACGCGAAGGGGGTGCCGGGGTTGTCGCTCATCTCCATTGGCAGTGCGACGAGGGGGAAGGTGAGCTTCTCATAGTTTGCCCACTGCGGGTAGAGCAGGACGCTGAGGAAGGTCGCGAGCGCATACATGGCCAGGAGCATGACCGTCCAGGCGAGCAGCGGGACCACCCACTGCCCCCACGGAATCGGCGTGCCCGGCGACAGCGACTCGTAGAACCCGATGACCGCGCTCTCGGCCTGCGGCCGGAACCAGGTTGGGACATGGTGGTGAAATAGCCGCTCCCACCCGTTCGCGGGGTTGGCGTAGTAGAACGGGGAGACGGACACGGGGATGAAGACGGCCTCGGACCCGTGCCCGGGGATCAGCGTGGACACGAGCAGCATGGCGTAGATCAGGACGAGTTCGGCGCGGTTGAGCGGCAGCCGGCGGGACAGCACACGGAGCAGGGGATTGACCACGAGCACGAGCAGCAGCAGGACGAAGATGGCGCCGGGCGGCAGGTGCTGCCCGCCGACGAAGGTGCCCTGTACGTAGTGATCGAGGTAGGGAATCAGCAGCCCGCAGAGGACCGACAGGGCGAACCCGATCGCCAGCGCGCGGTAGCTGATGGGAAGACGAGCAGGCACGGGCGACCCTCGGGTGCGCTCAGTCAGTCTCGGGCGGCAGGTCCAACATGCTCTTCACGCGGTGCTCAGGCTTCGCCCCCCAGTCGTTCAGGGCCTGAACCACGTCCTCGAACGGGTAGTGGGCGGTGATGAGCAGCGTGGGGTCGAACAGCCCCGCCTCCATCAGTTTCAGGACCGCCGGGTACTGCCCGAGGCTGCCCGCCACCGCGTGCAGCGTGGTCCCGCTGAAGACCAACCGGTCGATGTCGAACTCTGGGAGCGGTCGTTCGTAGAAGGCGACCACAGAGATGACGCCTCCCGGCCGAATGCAACCGAAGGAGTCCGCGAACAGCTCCACCGCGCCGGAGGCCTCGATGATCTTGTCAACCCCGCCCGCCGCGTGGCCAGCCACGGCCTCGGCGAGCGGTTCCCGCGTCGTGTCGATGGCCGCATCGGCGCCGAAGCTGAGCGCCAACTGAAGCTTCGACTCACGCCGCCCTGTGACGATCACGCGGGACGCGCCGCTCAGCTTCGCGAGCTTCGCCGCACACAGCCCGATCGGTCCGGTCCCGTGCACGAGCACCGTGTCGCCTGTCCGCACCTCGGCTCTCACGACGGCATACAGCGCCGTCGCCGCGGGCTCCACCATCGCCCCCGCATCGAGGCTCACGTTCAGGGGCAGGTGGAAGAGGTGCCGCTCGGGCATCACGATGTACTCCGCATAGGCGCCGTCCCACGCGTTCACCGTGCCGACCGCCTGCGCCTGAGGGCAGTTGCCCCAGTCGCCGAGCAGGCAGGCAGTACACTGCCCGCAGGATACGCCCGTGTCGCCGACGACTCGGTCCCCGACCCGGAAGCGCGTAACCTCGGAGCCTGCGGCGGCCACGGTTCCCGACCACTCATGCCCGAGGGTCATCGGAAAGTGCACCGCGCCGCTCTTTACACCGGAGAACTCGCCCGTGTAGATGGCACAGTCCGTGCCGCAGATCCCGCAGCGCACAACGCGACAGAGCAAGTCGCGCGGCCGCAGCTCGGGGATCGGCATCTCCACGAGACGCAGGTCATTGGGAGCGAACAGGCGAGCGACCCGCATGGTCTGCATCGACGGAAAAAGAGGGACACCATACCAATTCCGCAGACGTCACGCGGAATTGGTATGGTGTCCCTCTTTTTCCGTCCCTCTCCTTCCTACAAGATGCTCCGGACGCCGGCCGGCCAGCGCATCCGCCACGGCCTGCGCGCCGCGCACCTTCTGCTCGACAAGTGACTCGCGCGAGAAGGCCGAGACGTGCGGCGTCATGATGAGGTTGCTCAGGCCGAAGAACGGGTGATCGGTCGGGAAGCCCTCCGGCGCGAAGACGTTCAACCCGGCGTACACGTCGGTCGCTGCGCCGCGGATAGTCCCCTCCCTCAGCGCGATGACGAGGTCATCCTCGTTCACCAACTCCCCGCGTCCCGTGTTCACCAGCACTGCCGTCGGCTTCATCCGGCGGAACTCGCTCATCGTCAGCAGGTTCCGCGTCTGGTCCGTCAAGGGACACAGCAGGCAGAGGTAGTCGGCCTCCGCGAGCACTCGGTCGAGGTCGGTGAGTTCGGCCCCGAGCTCCTCCGCGATCGTCGCCGACACGGCCGGATCGCAGGCGAGTATCTGCATCCCGAAGGCCCCAGCCCGTCGGGCGACCGCACGACCAATCCTCCCGAGACCGATGAGGCCGAGCGTCTGCGTTGACAGGCGATGGACCTCAGGGACTTGGCGCGGCTGGCGGCCTTGCCGCATCGCGTCGCGGAAGAAGTCGAGCTGCCGCGCGACGGTCAGCAGCAGCGCGAGCGTGTGGTCCGCGACCTCGTCCGTGCAGAAGTCCGGGAGGTACGAGACCATGACCCCTGCCCGCCTGGCGGCTTCGATGTCGATCTTGTCCACTCCGGTGCCGAGGCGGGCGATCAGCCGACAGCGGTGCATCGCCCCAATGACATTCGCCCGCACGTACGCCGAGACGACCATCAGCGCATCGCAGTCGCGTGCAGCCGCGATGATCTCCTCGTCTGTCGTGCCCTCGATCTCCACGACCTGCGCCCCGGCGTCCGCGAGGATCGCGCGTTCCTCGGGGATCATTGCGCAGGTCTTGGCGTTCAGGCGAACCACGAGCGGGCGGCTCGTGTCGGGGAGGGTCTCCCGCCTCCAATTCACGCCTCCGTATGGGCTCTTGCCGAGCACGAAGGTCTCACCCGGCGCCGGCACTACCGCGTATATGAACCGAGGGAGGTACCCCGCCGCTGACAGGAAGCGCGCGGGGTCGCCGCCGTGCTCGAGGAACATCCCGAAGTGGGACGCGATCAGCAGCTTCGGCTTCACGACCTCCGCCAGTAGGCAGGCCTCCTCGGCATCCAGGTTGCCGAAGGCGCCGTTGATTGGCGCGATCATCACATCTACGGGGCTGTACAACGAGGGGAAGATACGCTCCGGGCGGTAGCCGCTGTCGCCCACATCGTACACGTGGACGCCGTCGGCCTCGACTAGCACGCCGATAGCGTCGGGCGCAAGGTCGCCGTGGTCCGCGTACACGGCGCGCAGGCTGAGGTCCGCGAAGGTGGTGCTCTCACCCTCCGCCAGGATCGTGGTGCGCTCGGGGGCCACGCCCGCCTCGGCATAGAGCGGCGCGCAGTCCGGCGAGCCGACGAAGTGCGTGCGCCCGTTCCGGGCGAGGACCGGCAGCGCATCGATGTCGAGGTGGTCGTAGTGGGAGTGCGTCGAGATCACGACGTCCGGCGCGAGTTCGTCAGGCGCGATGGGGGCTGGGATCATCCGCCGGAAGCCAAAGCACCGCTCGCAGCAGTCGGAGAGGTACGGGTCGAGGTAGGCCACGGTGCCGCGGCTCGTCTTCAGCGCAAAGCCGGCCTGGGCCAGGTAGAAAAGCCCGATGGAGCCGGCGTCCACCGTCGTCGAGTTGATGCGGTCGGCGAGTCTCATGGCCTCCACCCGATCTCGGCCAGCGCATCCCGCAGGCGCGCAATCTGCTTCTGCGCGGCGGACCACAGCAGGCAGATGTCGCTCGCAAACCAGATGGCCCTCATGCCGCGCTGAGCCCAGTGGCAGATCGTCGCGGGATCGCCTCCCGCAATGCCCGGCAGCACCCCGTGCCGCTCACAGGCCTCGATGACGCGCTCGACGGCCGCGTGGTACTCCGGCGCACCGAGCTGCCCGGGGATGCCCATGCCCATCGACAGGTCATCGTTGCCGATGACGGCGATGTCGATGCCGGGTACAGACAGGATCCCGTCCAGGTCCGCAAGCGCCTCGGCCGTCTCGATCTGGATGCCCACGACCAGGTTGCGGTTGATCGTCTCGATCTGCTCGCGCACCGAGCCCCAGCCCATGTACTTGCCCGCCGGGCACGTCGATCCCGCGAGCCCGCGGATGCCCTCCGGCGGGTACCTGACGGTCTCCACGAGCCGCTCGACCTGCTCGCAGCTGCGGATGCGTGGCACAAAGATGCCGTCGGGCGCCTGGTCGAGGGTGCGGTTCAGCTCGTGGTAGCAGTCCTCCGCCACGCGCACCGTGCACGGGAAGTCGAGCGCCCGCGCCAGCCGCAGCTGCTCCGCGATCGTCTCCGTGTTCAGCGCGGTGTGCTCCCGGTCGATCAGCAGCGCATCGTAGCCGGTCTCGTAGTATGCCTCGACAACCGCGCCCGAGCGGCAGTCCTGGATGCAGCCGAACACGATCACCTGCTGCGCCTCGATCATCTGCTTCAGCTTGCCCGTATGGACCCTCATGGGCTAGTGTCCAGTCCCAGAAATATCTACATTATAATGCACCAGGGCTTGCTTGGGCGTCTTGGTCCAGGCAAAGGGCGTCGGATGCTGGTTCCAGTCGCGGAGGTACCCGTGTAGGGCTTTGTACAGG
>VGFC01000362.1 GCA_016869045.1 Armatimonadota bacterium | reverse complement strand
CGCCGCCTCCCTGTGGCACAGCCGGCGTGACGCTGAGCAGAACCGCAAGCCCGAGCGCACAAAGCGAGGCGACACGCGCCGCCCCCTCGGCTGACGGCGTCACGCGCTTCGGCATTCGGCCCACTCCCTGGGGATGAGCAGTCGGGCGCCCGCCGCCCGAGGTTCCTACGTCGCGCGCCAACGGTGGAACCACTGGTATTCGCGCGGCAGCGAAGCCATGACGTGCCGCGTCTGCCGGTCCAACTCCCCGACTTCGGCCTCGCTCAACGGCCCGTGCTTGACCACCGCGACGTTCGCTTCGACGTGCTCGACGGTGTCCATGCCCGGAATGGTGACGGTGATATGCGGGTTCGCGAGGACATAGCGCAGCGCGAAGGCGGCGACGGTATCCTCCGCGCGCTTCTTCCCCTCGTACCGCTCCTGGAAGGCATCGGTGTTGAAGAGGGCGGTCTTCAGGAAGGGCTTGATGGTGACGATGCCCTTGTCGCGCTCCCGGCACAGCTCGAACAGGGAGCCCTCGCCCGTGACGTTGGGGAACAGCCGGTCGGCGGCGCCGGAGAAGACGTAGTTGTACGGCAGGTAGATCACGTCCACCGTCGGCACTTCCTGCACGGCGCGCGCCTGGAACTCGGGGTTGTGGGTGGAGAGGCCCATGAACCCGCACTTGCCCTGCTGCTTGGCCTGCAGGAACGCCTCGGCAAACCACTGGACGTTGTGGAACTCCTCCATCCCCGATTCGGGCGGCGTCATGCGATAGACATCGACGTAGTCGATCCTCAGCAAGCGCAGGCCGTCGTCGAGCCGGCGCAGGACGCACGCCTTGTACTCCTGCTCGGTCGCCTTGCGGAGGTTCGGGTCGCGCGCATCGAGGAAGTCGCGCACAACGTAGGCGCGGTCGCGGCCCTTGCACGCCTCGAGAGCTTGGCCGAGTTCGTCGGCCTCGCCATCGCTCGTGGTGTCGAAGTAGTTGATGCCCAGATCGAGGCAGCGCGCCACAACCTGGTTGCGCATCGCCTGGTCGCCGCTGAGATGGTGGCCGCCGAGGCCCAGGTGGGAGGCCATCATCTCGGTCCGCCCGAGTCGGCGGTACTCCATCGCCTCCTGGTAGTTGCGGATCTTCGGAGCCTCCGTCTGCGCGGCGAGCGGCGCGCCTAACAGCACGCCACCGACGGCGGCACCCGCACTGCGCTTCACAAACTCCCTGCGGTCCATTCGGTCCGGCATGGCACATGCCTCCTTCAGCGCGGCTCGTCCCGCCTGCCCGGTACATTCGACGGAGGCTGACGGATGCCTGCTGGCGCCGCGGAATCGCACGAAGGAGGGTGAGACCTACGCAACCAACATCCCGGCGAGACGGCCCATCACACCGGGCATTGGGGGAGTCGGCGGTGAGAGGATCGGTCGGCAGAGCCAGTGCGTTGCTGCTCGTTCTGGCCGGTGGCGCAGCCCGGTCGCAGAACGAGGGGCTCCTTGCGTGGTGGCGGTTCGACGAGGGAAGGGGCGCTCGCACAACCGACGTCACCGGCAGCGTGGTTGACCGCATCCACAGGCCCGTCTGGGTCGCAGGCGTTCGCGGACGGGCGCTGGCCTTCGACGGAGCCGGGACCTGGGTGACACGCGCTGCCGAGCAGGCCCCGCAACTCACGCCCGACTTCGCCATCGAGGCGTGGGTGGCGGTCCGTGAGTACCCTCGGTCGTGGACGCCCTTCGTCAACCAGCACACGTGTCCGCAGGCGGGGTTCTTCTTCGGGCTCGACCAATCGGGCGTGTTCGGGCTGCATGTTTCCGTCGGCGGGCAGTGGCTTGTCTGCAACTCCGCGATCCCGCTCGCCAAGAGCGAGTGGCACCACATCGCGGGCGTCTACCGCGAGCACGGAGGGGTGGAGGTCTACCTCGATGGGAAGCTCACCGGCCGACTCGCCGCCGAGGGGCGGGTGCCCACGGCGGCCGACGTGGACCTGCTGATCGGCCGGCACAACTATGGGGTCTGGGTGTTCGACGGCCTCATCGACGGAGTGAAGATCCACGGCCGGGCGATGTCGGCGGCTGAGATCGCGTCGGAGGCCGAGGCCAACGCGCCGAGACGGGCGCCGACGTTCCCCAAGCGCGCCGCAGGAAGCGTGGCGGACCCGAGCCTCGAAGCGTGGTGGCGGTTCGACGAGGGCAAAGGCGCCCGGACTGTGGAGGCCATCACGGGCACGCCTGACGCCATCCAGGGCCCAACCTGGGTTCGCGGCAGCACGAACACCGGGCTCCTCCTTGACGGGACGAGGGGCTGGGTCAAGCACGCCGCGTCCGAGGCGCCGCTCCTGACCTCGGACTTCACCATCGAGGCCTGGGTGGCGGTTCGCGAGTACCCGAAGGGCTGGGTCCCGATTGTGAACCAGCACCGGCCGCCGGACGCGGGGTTCTTCCTGGGAGTGAACGAGGCCGGGCTCTTCGGCCTCCATGTGGCCGTCGGCGGGGAGTGGCATGTCTGCAACTCCGACGTCACCGTCCCCAAGAACCGATGGGTACACTTGGCGGGCGTCTACAGCGCGGGAGGCGGCATACAGCTCTACATCGACGGGCAGCTCACCGGCGGGCAGTGGGTCACCGGCCGAGTGCCAACCGCGGACGATGTCGACCTGCTGATCGGCAGGCACAACCACAATGGGGGGGTGTTTGACGGGATCATCGATGAGGTGAAGCTCCACAACCGGGCGCTGTCCGGCATGGGATTGGTGATTCTCGGCGCAGCCGGCACGCCGGCGGGGGCGCCGGAGTTCCGGGCGTTGAGCAAGCGGCAGTGACGGCGCGTCACGAAAGGGAGGCGCACACCCATGGAGCAGCATGGCGGGCTGAACCGGCGTACGTTCATTGGGGCCCTGACGGCCGGCGCGGTGGCGGGAAGCGTGCGGGCCGTCGCGGAGGATCGGCGGAGAGGCAAAGCGCGGTTCGGGGTCAACACGCTGCTCTGGTCCGCGTCCGACGCGGGAGGCGCGGACTGGGTTCGGAAGGCGGCCGGGCTCGGCTTCGACGTCATCGAGCTCGCCGTGTTCGACCCCGCGGCCGTGGACCAGGCAGCCGTCAAGCGGGCCCTCGACGAGACGGGCCTTCAGGTGACGCTCTGCACGATCATGACGCGGGAACGCGACCTCATCGCCGATACCCCTGAGCCCCGGGAGATCGCCAAGCAGTACATCCGAGACACCGTCCTCCTCGGTGAGCAGCTGGGGGCCCATGTGTTCGGCGGCCCACACTACGCGCCGGTGGGCAAGCTCGTAGGGCGCGGAAGGACCCCGGAGGAGTGGGACCGTGCGGTGGCGGGACTGCGGGAGGTCGGGCAGTTCGCTCACGACCACGGCGTGTGCCTCTGCCTGGAGCCGCTGAACCGATTCGAGACCTACTTCCTGAACATCGCGGCCGATGCCATCGCGTTGGTGGACGAGATCGACAATCCCGGTGTGCAGGTGATGCTCGACACCTTCCACATGAACATCGAAGAGAAGAACCCGGAGGCGGCCATCCGTGCCTGTGGCGACCGCCTGCGCCACTTCCACGCGTGCGGCAATGACCGGGGCACGCCGGGACGCGGCAGCATCGCCTGGGAGAAGATCATCCGGGCCCTGAAGGACATCGGCTACGACCACGCCGCCGTCATCGAGTCCTTCGTCCCAGGCATCAAGGAGATCGCCGCCGCGGCGGCGATCTGGCGGGACATCGAGCCCAGCGCAGACGACATCGCGCGCGACGGGCTCGCCTTTCTACGTGCTTCGGGACTATGAACCCGGGCCTCAGACGCCCCGCCGCCGATCCGAGCAACGCCCGCGCTGGGTGAGGCGTGCGGCTTGCGGGCTGCACCCCAAGCCGAGAGCCCATGGAGGACACCACATGTGCAAACCCATCGTCTTGGCCTGCACGCTTGCGGTCCTCGTGACGGCCTTGGCTCACGCCGAAGGGCTGCGGCTCCTCTTCCGCGCCGACCTCGATGGGACGCTTGGGCCGCAAGTGGGCGTTGGTGAGGTGGCGACGGAGGGCAGGCCCGCCTTTGCCCCTGGTCGGCATGGCCAGGCCTTCGTCGCGGACGGCACGTGCGTTCTGACCTATCCGGCACCCGGGCATCTCGACAAGGCGCGGGGCACGGTCGCCATGTGGGTGAGCCCGATCTGGGACGGCGCGGACGGGCAGAACCACAGCTTCTTCTCGGATGACATCGACTTCAACCGCGAGGCCGAGAACAACCTCCACCTGTGGAAGTGGCTCCTGGGGGATGTGCTGCGCTTCGATATCCGCACGGAACATCCGCAGGATATCGAGTTTGGCGTGGGGGGCTGGAAGGCCGGCGAGTGGCATCACATCGCGGCGGCATGGGATTGCGAGGCAGGCACGTGGCTCTTTGCCGACGGCCGGCTCGTGGCATCGCTCGCTCTACAATGGCAGCCGAAACAGGGCACGAGGTTCTTCGTCGGCGCGAACTGGGGGGGCGGCTCGCCCGCGCAGGCCCTGATCCAGGATGTGAGGATCTACAGCGGGCCGCTGGAGGCGGGGCAGGTCGCCCGCGTCAGCGCCGGCAAGGACCTTCCCGTCCTCACGCCGATCCGAATCACGGCCCCGCAGGCCATCGCGGTCGGCCGGCCGTTCCCGGTTCAGCTGACTTGCCAGGCCGAAGAGGCGACCGAGGACGGCCTGCCGCTCTCGGTCAGTCTCGATGGCCTGGCTCTGCCGTGCGCCGAGGCCTCAGCGGAGGTGAAGCTGCGTAGGGGTGCGGCGACCTACGGCCCGCTGCACTTCAGTCTGCCTGCGTACTATCACACCGTGCCCGGCCGCCACGAGCTTGTGGCGACGTTGGCCGGGGCGATCCTCACCAAGGCCGAGCCGTGGCAGCTGAGCGTCGAGGTCACGCCGCGGCCACGGAAGGCCGGGCCCACCATGTGGCGGTTCGTAGACCGCAAGGTCCTGCGGGGCGCCGACGTGTACCTCGCGCCCGGCCCGGACGTCGCCTTCTGGTTTGATGGCGCCGTGCGTCCGTACGACGAAGTGGGGCAGAAGCTGTGCGAGCAGGTGGTCGCCTCGGGTCGGATTGTGGATGTGATCCCCTGTCGCCTCGTGGACGAGGTCGGTTGCGCGGCAACCGATCACGGTTTCCGCGAGTGGGGAACGTCGCACGTCGCGACTCTCGCCGACGGCCGCCAGTACCGGATCACGGGCTCGCGTGAGAGCGTGACCGATCAGAAGCAGGTCTATGGCAGCACGACGCGCGTGGTGCCCGGGTTCCAGTATCGACTCGCCAGCGTGCCGCGTCCCGTTCCCCACCTGCTGGTGGTGGACACGATCAACGACCGAGAGCGCTACGTGGAGACCGCGATCGACGTCGCGCCCGGCAGCGCGATCGCGCCCGTGTTGGCCGCCAGCGGCCCCGGCAGCCAGGATCTCATCAACCTGAACGTCACCTACACCGGCCGCGAGTACGCCCTCGACGGCCAGCCCTTCCAGCAGGTCACGCTGTTCTACCCGAAGAGCGATGCGGTGACGGCGACGGTCACGGACTCGCGCCGCGAGCTTCAGCAAGATGAGGGCACCGGCGCCGCGGTTTCCCGCCTGGCGGTCTACGAGATCACCACCGACCTGGCCGACATCCCCGCGAACGTGCCCGATAGTGAGCGTACGGTCAGCCTCTTCTACCCCTGGGTCGGCCCGCTGTACAACGAGTATGGGTTCTGCGCGACGACGGAGGGCACTCGGCGCGCGTCGATCGACACGCTGACCGATTACCTGCGCTTCATGGGGTTCAACCGGCTGGAGTTCCACCCGTACGAGTTCTCGCGCGCCGCCGAGTTCCAGTCAGAGCTGTTCCCCCACCCGGCGAAGGGCGATGTGTTCGAGGACACGCTGCCGATCACGCGGGCGAAGGGGATCGAGGTTGTGCCGCGCATCGACTCGATGGTCTTCTATCTGTCGGACGAAGCGGGCAAGAACCTGTACGCCGAGCAGGAGGCCTACCAGCTTACCCGCCAAGGCGAGACGATGCGCTTCTTCGGCGTGGTGCCCGATCCGCTGCACCCCCAGGTGCAGGAGCTTCTGCAGGACATGCTGTGCGAGCTTGCCGCCAAGACCAAGGGCTGGCCGAACGTGCCTGCCGTGGGCTTCCGCGCCAATGGGAAGTTCGGCAGCCTGTATGTCGGCACGGACCGCGCACATCCGCCGGAGGAGTCCGGCTACAGCGAGTTCGACGTCCGCGCGTTCGAGAAGGACTGCGGGGTGACGGTGGGCGGCACGGCGGGCAACGCGCAGAGCCGTCACGACTGGCTGAAGGCCAATGCCTGGGATCAATGGATCGAGTGGCGCTGCCGGCGCATCCACGACCACTGGGTGCGCCTGGCGGAAGCCGTGCGCGCGGTCGATCCCGGCAAGCAGCTCATCGTGTTCACCAAGATCCCCGCGAACGATCCCGGCGAGAAGCGCGACTGGGAGAAGGCCCCGGTGGACCTCCTCGCCCTGCACAAGTACCACGGGTACGATCCCGCCTTGTACGCCGACGACGGGGACCTCATCCTCTCGCGCGTCATGGGCATCGATGCGGACCGCTATTGGTCGCCGTCGTGGAACAAGCTCTTCTTCTTCCAGCCGCCGATCGGCGGCTTCTTCAGGTCCGCTGAGCCGAGCGGCGTGGAGCTGTACTACATCTATTGGGAGCTACCGGATCACCCGCTGGGGTTCCGGGTTGGGCCGGGCTCGCCGCGCGGTCGCGCGTACTTCGAGCCGATGACCCATGCGCTGCGCTACCAGAACCCCGGGAGCTTCTGTTTCTACAACTGGTTCCGCGCCACAATGGGGCACGAGACCGACCTGCGCGAGTTCTGCCGCGCCTTCAGGGGGCTGCCGATGGTAGACCCGCAGCCCTTCGCCGGCCGCATCGAGCCGGCCGAGGCTGCCGCCGATGAGCGCCTGTGTGTGCGGATGTACCGCGATCGCATCGGCATCGTGAATGACTGCGGGGAAGCGCGCGACATCACCCTCGTCCTGCCGCAGGACTACGCGCGCAAGGGCCTCCACGACCTCGCGCTCAGTACCTCCTGCGAGATCGCGACTCACGACGGTACGCGCGAAGTGCGGCTTCACCTCCGGCCCTGGGATGTGCGCACGCTGGCGCCGTAGTGCCCGCTCCCCCTCGGCGGCTGCCCCGGCACTGCCTAACTCCGCGGGCCACAAATCGATGGCGACGGCTTCGCCGAGATCATCGTTGGCTGCGGCGACGGCAAGCTCCGCGCGTACAAGTGAGACGCCCCGCAAGCGCCAGCCATCGTGCCGGCACAGCCGACCCTCACTCGGGTGTCGCGGTCCCATCCGCCGCCAACCGGACGAACGTGCTCTCCTGCGCAGGGGCGGCGATGAACTTCGGCCGCGACCACCAGACCATGTCGGCGTTGTTCTCCCCCCTGGCGTCGGTGGCGATGGTGACCGCCAGCGGTTGCCCGGCGAACTGACCGACCGGCACCGTCCAGGCGTGCATGGCGGTATCCCACAAGCTGCGGGCGTAGGGATCATCGCCCTCCTTCCAGTCTGGGTTCGGCTTCGGGCTCAGGTCCAGGGCGTGGGCCAGCCGGCCGTTGAGATACAGACGGGCGATGGCGCCGTTGCCGTACTTGGTCTGGGAGTTGAACACGTAGACGCGGAGA
>VGFC01000361.1 GCA_016869045.1 Armatimonadota bacterium | reverse complement strand
ACGGTACGCGCGACACTCGACTTCGAGCCTCGGGTGATGTTCGCGAAGGTGGTGGTCGAGAACCTCGACGGCTCGCAACCCGCGCGCGGTCTGCGGGTGGACGCGACGCTGGGCGGCTAGCCCAGGCTCCGTCTGACGCCTGCCACGATATCCGCAACCTGCGGGATGACCCGCAGCTCCATCGGCTCGGAGTAGGGGATCGGTACGAACGGGGCGGCAACGCGCACCGGCGGCCGCTTGAGGCTGTCAAGCGCCCGCTCCGCCACCTGTGCCACGATCTCTCCGCCCAGGCCGCCGAACTGTACCGCCTCGTGGGCCACCACCAGGTGGCGCGTCTTCCCGATGGAGGCCAGGATCGCCTCGATGTCCAGCGGCTGGAGCGTGCGCGGATCGATGACCTCCGTGTCGATGCCCTCCGCCGCCAGCGTCTCCGCCGCCTCCAGCGCGAAGGTCAGCGTCTTCGACCACGAGACCACCGTGACGTCGTTGCCCGCGCGCTTCACCTCCGCGACGCCGAGAGGGATGACCTCCTCCTCGACGGGCACTTCGCCCTTGAACGTGTAGTGCGCCTTGTGTTCCAGGAAGACCACCGGGTTGTCGTCGCGGATAGCGGCCTTTAGCAGGCCGCGTGCATCCCGAGGCAGGCTGGGCGCCACAACCTTCAGGCCGGGGATGTGCGCGAACCAGGCTTCGAGGCTCTGCGAATGCTGCGCCGCGTAGCCCGCTCCCCCACCGCCTGGCGAGCGGAACACGATGGGCAGCGCGAACTGCCCGCCGCTCATGTAGCGCCACTTCGCGGCGTTGTTGACGATCGCATCCGAGGCGTGCGCCAGAAAGTCGCAGTACATGATCTCCGCCACCGGCCGGTAGCCCGCGAGGGCCGCGCCGACCGCGACGCCCCCGATCGCCATCTCCGAGATCGGCGTATCGCGCACGCGGTCTTCGCCGAACTCCTTCTGCAGGCCCACGGTCGCGCCGTACACGCCGCCGTAATACCCCACATCCTCGCCGAAGAGGATCACGCGCTCATCGCGCTTCATCTCCGCGCGGAGCGCGGTGCGGATCGCCTGGGCGAAGGTGATGTTGCGGAGCTTCTCGGCCATGCTACTCACCCCCCTCCGCGTACGCGCCGGCCAGCGCCTCGTCAGCTTCCGGCCAGGGCTCCTGCAGGGCCTGCTCGAAGGCCTCGTCGATCTCCGCGCGGATGCGGTCCCGATACTCGATGGTCAGCGGGATCGGCACGGTGTGATCGTCGATCATCTCGAACTCCAGGATGTGGATCGGATCGCGCTTGCGGAACTCCTCCAGGGCCTCGTCGCGGGTGCGATACGTCTGCTTATCTGACGTGTGATGCCCCTCGAAGCGGTACGTATCGAACACAAGGTATGAGGGGACGGACCGCTCGCGGGTCTCCTGCGCCACGCGGCTGACAGCCTCATACACCTCCATGACCCGCATCCCATTCACCCGCTGCCCCTGGATTCCATAGGCCTCGGCGCGACGTTCCAGGTCCTGCAGGGCGCTCGACCTCTCCAGGGGCACGCTGATCGCGTACAGGTTGTCCTCGCAGAGGAACAGCACCGGTAGCTGCCAGAGCGCCGCGAGGTTCGCCGCCTCGTGGAAGGCCCCCGTGTTCAGGGCTCCCTCGCCGAAGAACGCCGCGACGAGCCGGTCGCTGCCCTCGAGCTTCGCGGCGAGCGCCAGGCCCGCCGCCATCGGCGTGTTCGAGCCGACGACCGGGTTCTCGCCGACGAAGCCCAGGCCGGCGTCCGACAGGTGCATCGAGCCGCCCTTGCCTCGGCAACAGCCCGTCTTCCGGCCCATCACCTCGGCGAACATGCTCCTGGGGTCCAGGCCCTTGGCCATGGCGTGCCCATGGCCGCGATGGGTACTCACGACCAGGTCGTCCTCGCGCAGTGCATGAATCGCGCCCACGGCCACTGCCTCCTGGCCGATCGCCAGGTGCGAGCTACCCCGGAAGAGCTTCCCGGGCAGCAGCACATCTCGCACCTTCTCCTCGAAGAAGCGAATCCGCAGCATGTCCTCGTAGAAGTGGAGCAACTGCTCCCGATCCTTAGCCGCCATTCCGCTCACCCGTTCCGATGGTGGTTCGTCAACACGCCCCTTCCCCTCCTACTGAGTCTCGTGTAGGTAGGGAAACTCGTGGGGCGGGCATTCTTGCCCGCCACGGGCCATTGGCGGGCAAGAATGCCCGCCCCACGGATTCGCTCCTTGTTCCCCAAGATACACGAGACTCAGTAACGCCCCCTTTCGCGCGGGCGTTCACGAAACCTGCCTGGCGAAGGCCTTCGGCTACCGATGGCGAACCAGCCGTTCACTTGGTCCGGCGCACCGGGCTCTGAGGTGATCCTACATGAAACGCGTCGTTCTGGGCGGCCAGCGCGCCTGGCTGGAAGACGTTCCCGACCCTACGCCCGAGGGCGAGTGGGTCGTCGTCAAGATGCACTCGTCGCCGATCTGCGGTAGCGACATGCATGGCTATCACGCCGACGGTGACCACCACGGCGGGGGCCATGAGGGCGTAGGCGAAGTGGCGGCGGTGGACACGGCGCATCGACTGAAGGTCGGCGACCGCGTGCTCGTGAACCCGGCCAGCGGTTGCGGCGAGTGCTGGCGCTGTCGCAGCGGGAACTACATCCACTGCCGCAGCATGCCTCCCGGCAGCGGTGGCCACTTCGCCCAGTACGTCCGCAAGCAGGAGTGGCTCTGCCCGAAGCTCCCCGACGACATCGGCTACGACCTCGCCTCGCTGATGGGCTGCGGCCTCTCGCCGGCCTACCAGGCGCTCACCCGCATGGGCGTCTCCGCCTTCCACTCGCTGCTCGTCACGGGCCTCGGACCGGTGGGCCTTGGCGCGGTCGCTCTCGCGAAGTTCCTCGGCGCGGAGGTCATCGCCGTTGACCCTGAGCCGTGGCGCCGCGAGCGCGCCTTGCTGATCGGCGCTGAGGAGGCCCTCGACCCCACCGAGGTCGATGTGCTGCAGTTCGTGCGCGACCGCACCGGGGGCGAGGGCGTTCACCGTGCGCTGGATGCCTCGGGCAAGCCGGATGCGGAGCGGCTCTGCATCGACGCGGTGAGGGCCCTGGGCAAGGTGGGCTTCATCGGCGAGAACCCGAACACCATCGAGTATGGCCCGAGCAATGACGGCATCCGGCGAGGCATCGAGATCATCGCCGCCTGGCACCAGAACCTCACCTCGGTCGATGACCTCATCACCTTCCTACGCCGCTTCCCCCGCGCGGCGAAGCTCATCAGCCACACCTTCGGCTTCTCGCAGGTGAACGAAGCCTTCGCGACTTTCGCAGGGCGCCAGTCAGCGAAGGTCGTGCTCCGTCCGTGGGGAAATTAGGGACAGGCACCAATTTCCGACGGACGTCATGTCGGAAATTGGTGCCTGTCCCTAATTTCCCCAGGGGAGGGATTGCCATGATGACGCTTGGCCTCGCAACGATCGGCGTACTCGCGTGCGGCGCCGCCGTGGCTGACGTGACCCTGCGCACGGACTACGTCGATCTCGTCATCGACGACGCGGGACGCTGGAAGTCCTTCTTCGACCGAACGGACAAGCAGGAACTCCTCGGCGAGGGCGCACAGCAACCCATCATGTGGGTCCGGCTGCCCACCGGCGAGGTCGGCGCGACTGCCGCGACGCTGGCGGGCGATCGCCTGACCGTGCAGTTCGCCGGCCGCGCCGAGGCGGTGCTGCAGGTCACGAAGCACCCGCACTACGTCGCCTTCGAACTCGTGTCGCTCAGGCCCGAGGGTGCCGACCAAGTGCAACTCGCCGGTCTTCTGCTCCAGCCCACGGCCGAGGCTGCCGGCGCGATCAACACGATCTACGACGACCGGCGCGCCGCGGGCCTGCTTGCGCTCAACCTGCCGGTGAACTGCCAGCTGCGCAGCTACAACCCGGCGAGCGGGACGCTGGAGGGAGTCACCCAGAGCTTCCGACTCGTCGAGGGCGATGCCCCGGTGGGCAAGGCGTTCGGGGAGTACACGGCCACGAGCACGCGCCCCACGGGCGACGGCTGGGCGTACCGCCCGAAGCGCCTACGCTCACCCCTGGACCTCAGCGCTTTCGCGGGCCTGGGCGTCTGGGTGCGCGGCGACGGCAGCCGCGAGCTGCTCAAGGTGCAGCTCCACGATGAGATCGGCGAGGGCATCAAGGCCTACAAGGACCACTACATCACGATCGACTTCACCGGATGGAAGTACGTTGAGTTACCGCGCAAGTCCGAGGACACGATCGACTACTCGCACGTGATGAGCGTGAATCTGTACTACAACGGGATCCCGGCGAACACGACCGCGACCTGCGGGATCGACGACCTGCGCGCGATCCGGGCGCTGACCGGCAAGCCTCCCACCGACCCGGCGGACGTCGTGCTCGAGGACTTCGAGAGCGCGTCGTGCGAGTACCTCGACCGCCGGGGCATCGAGCTGTCCGCCACCTGCTATGCGAAGTACGGGACGGTCGGCTCGCGGTTCGCCATCTTCGGCTGTCCGCGCGCGAAGCTCGCGACGGTCATGCAGGAAATCGAGAAGACCGAAGGCCTTCCCTGTCCGCAGCTCAGCGGCAAGTGGGGTCGGCTGTCGCCGGACATCAAGCGCTCGTACATCATGTTCCACGACCTCAGCGAGGCGAATGTCGATCGCGCCATCGAGTATGCGAAGCTCGCGAATGCCGGCATGATCGTGCTGCTCGAATCGTGCTGGGCGACCTCGACGGGGCACTTCCCGATCAACGAGAGGAACTACTCCGACGGGATCGCGAGCCTCAAGCGCACGGTACAGAAGATCAACGCGGCGGGCCTGCGCGCCGGCCTGCACTTCCTGGCCTGCGGCATCACCCAGAACGACGCCTACATCACGCCCGTCCCCGACCCGCGTCTACTGAAGGATGCGGCAGTCACCCTCGCCGCGGACATCGACGAGAAGGCCACGACCGTCCCTTGCGCCGAGGCGCCGAACGCGCTGTTCCCGCGCGAGGACCAGGGCTACGAGGGCGATGGCGTGGATGTGCAGATCGACGATGAGATCATCCGGTACGGCGCGATCGAGGGCTCCCAGTTGGTTCTCTGCACGCGCGGCGCCTACGGCA
Source organism: Armatimonadota bacterium (assembly GCA_016869045.1). Classification (GTDB taxonomy): domain Bacteria; phylum Armatimonadota; class Zipacnadia; order Zipacnadales; family VGFC01; genus VGFC01. Next base: position 2,650 of record VGFC01000361.1, on the reverse strand, counting down.
CGACCGCCGCGCCGCACAAGGCTGGCGCGAAGGTCAGCCACCTCCGCCGCCACTACGGCATGTTCCTGCGCGACGTGGACAGCTCGATCAACGACGAGGTCGCCGACCGCATTGCCTACATCGTGAACGAGTGCGGCTTCGGCATGACCTACTGGGACGGCTCCGAGCGCCTGCAGGGGGATCACTGGTACTACAACCCGAAGATGCAGTACGCCTACTGGAAGCGCTACAGGAACCGCGACACGATGCTGATGCAGGGCAGCAGCTACGCGCACCTGAGCTGGCACCTGCATTCGCGGATGGCCTCGGCGGACGGCTATCGCGACATCAAGCGCCTGCTCGACGAGCGGAGTCCGGGCTTCGAGACCGGGTACAAGCGGAACTTCATCCCACTGGACATCGGCTGGTATGGTCTCGGGCAGGAGCGGCTGACCTTCGACGACATCGAGTACGTCTCCTGCCGGTCCATCGGCTACGACTCGTCCATCGGCTGGTCCACACCGGTGTCCGCGCTGGACAACTACCCGCGCTCGCGCGAGCTGCTGGAGATGTGCGGTCGCTACGAGAAGCTCCGCCTGGAGGGCGCCTTCGACGAAGCCACCCAGGCCCGCCTCCGCGAGCCCGGCAAGGACTACCGGCTGGTTCAGCACGGCGACCGCTGGGTCTTCGTGGACGCCCGGTACGACCCTCCTGTCGAGATCACGGACACTGACGGCAAGGCCAATGTGTGGTCCGTCCCGCCGTCCCCCCTTCTGAAGGAAGGGGGGCAGGGGGGTAGGGCCGAGGTCGAGATCAGAGTCGGCGACTCCATTCGTCCGGGCGCGAACTGGGACCGCGAGGACAACCTCGTGCTGGAGGACTTCACGACACTGGCCCCTTATGCGAAGGAGGGCAACGACTACGAGAAGTTCGTCATCGGGCCGGGCAAGATGGGGGCGGTGAAGGAAGGCGTGACGCAGCGGTTCGAGCTGACGGCGGACAACAGCCGCACCGGCCAACCGGTCGCGAAGTATGAGGCGGTCAGCGCGCTCGGCGACAAGAGCGGCTGGTCCGCCATCGGCAAGCGCTTCCCCGAGCCGATCGACATCTCATGGATGGCGGGGATCGGCCTGTGGGTCCACGGCGACGGCAAGGGCGCGAGCTTCAAGGTCCAACTGCGCGACACCGCCGGCGGCTGGAATGACCACTACATCCGCATGACCTACACCGGCTGGCGCTACCACGAACTCGTCACGCCCCAGAGCGGCGAGTTGGATCGCCAGCACCTCGCCTACCTGCTGTTCTACTTCAACGGCCTCCCCGGCAACGAGACGAGCACCGTGCACATCGACACGGTTAAGGCCCTCCGCGAACTCTCGCCCCCCATCCGCGACATCAGCCTGACCCTCGGCGATGCGAAGGTCACCTTCCCCGGCGAGTTCGAGACAGGCCAGACGATCCTCTATCGCGGCATCGAGAACTGCGAACTCCTCACCTGGGGGAAGGGCCGCCAACCCATCAAGGCCGAGGGCCAGGAACCCACGCTGGCCGCGGGAGAGAACCAGGCGCGCGTCGAGGTCAACGGCATCCTCACGCGGGCGCTGACGGTCAGGACGGCGAGGGTGGGTCGGTAGCCTATCACCACACCATCGGCCTGGCACCGAGGGCCTCGGGGTCGTCGTACAACCCCTCGTCCTCAGGGCCGTACTCCGCGAGCAACTCCCGCAGGTCGCTCTCCTCCCAGATGGCCTCCTCCGCGTCGGGATCGACCTGCGCTGCGAGGTCGTCCCGCATCCCCTGGAGGACGTCGTCCGGTGGCCTTGTCATCCCCATGGTCCGCCTTCCTCAGTCCCGCAGCAACGCGAGCCTCTCCCCCACATCCTTGCTCCAGTCCCGCGCGCCGCGAGCGTGCTCGTACAGCGCGGCCAGTTCCGTCGCGGCATCCCGGTACTGGCGCAGCGTCTTCTCCAAGGCATTGGCAACGTCCCGGATCGCCTCGGCGTGCGCGACCGTTCGTTCGGTATCGCCCTCCCGGCCAGCCTCGCGAACTCCCTGCGCCGCAGCCTCGGGGCCATCACAGTCCGGCCCGGTGATGGCCTGCAGCCGTTCGGCGACCTCGGCGACACGCCCCGCGAACTCCCGGTACGCCGCCCAGCGCCGCTGCATCCGGCCGCACATGTGCAGCGCGTGCTTCAGGAGCGCCTCGAGACGTCCCGGGTCGTCCGTTGCGCCGGAGGGACTCTCCTTGAGCCAGGCCTCGATCTCGTCGATCGTGCCGCAGACATCCACATGCTTCGTGCAGCCTTCCGGCGCGCCGGCCGTATCCTCGGAGTACAGGTCCCACGAGCCCAGGCGTGCCTTGTGCAGCTCGATGACGCCGCCGTCCTCGTACACGAGGAGCGGCGGCTTGGCGTGGCCTTGTTCCTCGATGTGCGCGCGACCCTTGGCCAAGCGCTCCAGGACCGCCTCCTTGTGTGGCGACGGCGGCATCCAGGGGCTCTCGGCCCAATCGTCAGCTTTCGGCATGGTGGCTACCCTTGCACGTCGAACTCCGCCGTCAGCGTCGTGTCCGCGTTGACGTCAAGCTCGACCGTCGCGTCCTTGGACGAGACCGGCCCGCTCCACTCGCGGAAGTGGAACTTCTTCCCCTCGCTGGGCTTGGTCGGCTGCG
>VGFC01000360.1 GCA_016869045.1 Armatimonadota bacterium | reverse complement strand
GTGGTAGCCCGTGGCCTTGGCGGTGAAGTTGATGGTGCCCCCTCCCACGGCGGTGGACCTGGCGACGTAGCCGCTGGAGTTCAGCGCATAGAGGTACATGTCGGGATCGCCGTCGCGGGCCGTGAGCTGCAGGGAGTAGTCTCGCCCGGTGAAGGCGTAGAAGCGGTACCAGGCGCTGCTGCCGACGTTGCGCCGGGTGGAGCTGGACAGGCCGCCGACATTCAGCCCAAACACCGAGTGGATGTCGATCTCGAAGTGCTTCCTGGCGGCTCCCGTAGCCACGCCGTAGACGGCCACCTGCGCCGCCGGTCGGCTGGTGATCGTGCCGAGATCGGCGACGACCCAGTCGGGCGCGTACCCCAGGCCGCGGAGTCGGTCGGGCTGGGCGCCGTCCGGCGTGCGCTTGCTGGAGCCGAGACAGCCGGCGCCGTCTCCATACCCGGAGCCGCTGCCCTCCATGATGTACAGGTCGCTGTCTTCGTCGGCGGTCGGCTGCAGCGTCACCACCGTCGGGTAGAGCGTGGTCCAATCCTCCACGTAGAACCAGTTGATGTTCCCCGCCGGGACCCGGGCGGCAAGGGGGACGGGCATGGAGTCGAGTTCGGTCGGCACGCGCGCCGCCTGATCGCCGCTCGGCGTGAGGAACGCCGGCCACGGCTTCAGGCTCCCGCCTCCGTCGCCCACGTACTCCATGAACTTGCCGACGGCTGCCACGTTCCCGCCGGGACCGGGTGACGACCCCGAGCCGCATCCCATGAGCACCAGTAGGACCAACGTGCAGACGGCTCCCAACAGAAGAGTGCCCCAGCGCATGTCGCTCCCTCCGATCTGGTAGCTTCGATTCCGAACGGCTCCTGCTTCGCCCCGCTCCGAACCCGTTCCTTCCGCCGTGCGCGGTGGCGTGAAATGCTGAGGGCCGGGCATTGTCCGGGTCGGGGAATCGTGCTATACTGTCACCAAGACGATTGTCGCGGAGCTCCAAAGGGCGACGTTCCGCGCCCGATGATGTGCGCACCGCCCGGTCACAACCTGAGTTGGGTAAGCGGTCCGACGTGTGCGTGTCCCACGGCCCCCCAAGCGTTCGTGGCGTGCGTGTGGTCGGCCCGATTCCCTTCGAAGACGGGCGAAGGGTAGCCGTCCCTTTGCCGGGGTCCTTCGCCGAAGACTTCCACGGACGGTGAGAAGATGCCCAGAGGTACCGTGAAGTGGTTCAATGACTCAAAGGGCTATGGCTTCATAGCCCGCTCCGATGGCGAGGATGTGTTCGTGCACTACTCCGCCATCACCGGGGAGGGATACCGCTCCCTGGCCGAGGGGGCTGAGGTGGAGTTCGATGTCGTCAAGGGCGACAAGGGGCCGCGGGCCGACAACGTGGTCGTGTTGAGCATGCCCGAGAAGTCGAGCAAGAGCGACGGGGACCGCTGGTAGCGCTACGCAACACCCGCGCTGTTAGGGACTGTCCAAGTCTCGATCCCGCCCAGAAGGCGGGATCGAGACGCATGGACTGTCCCTTGCTGGTCGTGTCTCTTGCAGCCACCCACCCCTACCCGTACTTCTCCCTCAGTTCATCGACGAAGCGCTTCGACTGCTCGGTGACCGCCCACGCCTCCGGCCAGAAGCACAGGTCGATCGCCCACCACGGGGACGTGTAGCCCGCCGCGAGGATCGCCGGCATCAGGGCGTCGAAGTCGAGCACCCCGGTGCCGAAGGGCGCGTGGGTGGACGTCTCGTCCCCGTGTAGGGTCTCATCCGAATCGATCAGGTGGATGTGCCCGATCCGCCCCTTGAGCATCCCCGCGAACTGGACCGCCCCGCCCGCGAGGGTTTCCTTCGGCTCCGCCTGCCGCGCCGCCACGACGCTGCACATGTGCGCATGGCAGGTATCGAAGAGGATCGTGAAGGCCTTGTGGTTCACGTCGTCGTGGAGCTTCACGACCTCCGAGGGCTTGTTGAGCATGAAGCCCGGCTCGAACTCCCACACTACAAACAGCCCTGCCGCGGCGGCGATCTCCGCGCAGTCCTGCCACACCCCCACCAGGTTCCCCCACGCCGCCTCGTACGTCTCGCCCTTGATGAGCGGCGGCGGGCTGATCGTGTCCACCCGGATCGACGGGCTCCCGATGGCCGCACAGAAGTCCACGTTCTTCTTGAAGCACTCGACGTACCCGCGCCGCACGGCCGGGTCCGACGACGCCGGCGCGTTGGCGGTCAGGTCGGCGGCGAACCCCGAGATCTCCAGCCCGTGGTCGGCGATCTTCGCCTTCAGCGCGGCGCGATCGGCCGCCGTCGGATAGCCGTCCGGAGGCGCGTGCGGCGGGAACCCCGCCAGCTCGACGCCATCGAACTCCAGCTTCTGCAGCGTCGCCAACACCTCATCCAGCGGTACCGGCTCCTCCTCATATGGCCCAAAAACGTACGCCCAGCTGCCCACGGAGATCTTGGGCATAGGTCGGTGCCCCCTTTCGCGAGTCCACGACACGGCTCCCCCAGGTTCGGCGTTCCCGGCCGGAGTCCTCTTCCCGAATCACAACGGCGGCCGCCTCTTCCCGAAGCGACCGCCGTGTCGTTGCCGTTCCTGTTGCCTGTTACCTGTTACCCCTTACCTGCCGCTCCCCCGCCGATCTTCTTCAGCAGCACTTCCTTGAGGCCCTGGGAGGGCAGCAGCTCCACCTGCACCCCATCGAGCGTGGCCAGCGTCCCCACCGGCATGCTGAACTGCAGGCCGCCGGTTCCGCCGATGAGCCAGCCCTTGAGTTCATACAGATCCGCCGAAGCGCCGTTGAGCAGCCTCAGCTTCGTCCCCCACGGGCTCACGTCGGGCATCTGGTGCACCGTCCCCGCCGGCCAGCAGTTCGCAGGGAACACCATCTGCGGGCAGATGTCGCCGCCGAGCCCCGCGCCCATCGTCTGCTCGCCCAGCGTCTTGCCCGCGGTGTCGAGGAGGCTGATCCGCACGTCCGTGTCGCTCCACAGCTGGTTCCACAGGCCGATGGTCGCGCCGTCAAGGTAGAGCTTCTCGGGCCTCGTGTACCCGCCCTCGCGGGTGATCAGGTCCAGGCGCGCCCGCCCGGCGGCCGAACCGATCAGCCCGCCCGGCGTCGCGCTGTCGCGCCACGGCATTCCCATCACGCTGAGCGGTCGCAGCCGCTTGACGGCGCGGGTTGGGAAGTCCTTCGTGGATTGGATCACGACATGGAGGCGGATGCTTGCGCTGTCGCCACTCCGAACCGTCTGCAGCACGGGTTGGCTGATCTGCGCGCTGAAGCAGTGGTTCACCGCCCACTCATACAGCTCGCGGACCGCGGCCTGCTCCCGGTCCATGTGGTCCACTTCCGCCCGTACCTGCTCGGCCATGCCCCCGCCGATCTTGCCCTTCTCGACCTTCGCCTCCACACGGCCTTCCTGGTAGATGCGGTTGAGCTGGTACCACTCGTTGGCCGAGAGCCGCTTCGGCTTGCCCTGATCGTCTAGCAGATACGCCTTGGGGATCGCGACTCGCGCCACGCCCTCGCGACGGAGGAACTCGTCGTACGTCATCAGCAGGTGCTCGGGCGCCGGAAGCTCCACGTGCGCCACGTTGCCTCCGCCGGCCGCTCCTCCTCCCCCCATACCCATGCCTCCGCCCATCATCTCCCCACCGGGCATGCCGCCTGGCATCCCGCCCGGCCCCATGCCGGCCGACGGCGCAGCCGGCGCGGGGCCCTGGGCAATGTTGACCGTCACGAACACGGCCACCAACGCCGCGCACGCAACTACTGCGGCGCCGCCAACGATGATCATCCGGCGACCCGACAAGTAGATCACCTCTCTTGGCCCCGACGGAGGACAAGCGCCTGTGTGCCCTGAAGTATACCCGCGTTGGCGTCGTGAAGTCAAGCGGCTTACCGAGGGCCACACTGAGCCCTTGGCAGACACGCAAGCGGTGGGGCGGGCATTCTTGCCCGCCGAAGGGGCCTGGCGGGCAGGAATGCCCGCCCCACCGCTTGCGTGTCTCTGTGCAGCTCAGCAAGACCGCAGCGAAAGGACTCCTGACATGGCGAAGACCTATCGTGCCGCGATCATCGGCGCGGGCAGCGCTCGACCGGGAGGGCAGTACTGGGGCATGGGACACGGCCATGCCCAGGCGTATGCCGATCACCCACGTGTCGACCTGGTTGCGATCGCCGACATCAAGCCCGAGAACGCCCAGGCGCTCGCAGATCGCTTCGGGGTGGCCGCGACCTTCGACAGCCACCAGAAGATGCTCAAGGCCGTCAATCCCGACATCGTGAGCGTCTGCACCTACCCCGCGACGCACTGCGCGATCGTGTGCGATGTCGCGAAGGCCGGCGTGAAAGCCATCCACAGCGAGAAGCCCATGGCGCCCACCTGGGGCGAAGCGAAGAAGATGGTCGCCACGTGCGAGAAGCACAGCGTGCAGCTCACCTTCAACCATCAGCGCCGTTTCCTCGAGCCCTTCCGCATCGCGCGCGACCTGGCCCACGATGGCACCATCGGCGAACTGCGCCGGCTCGAAGCGACCTGCGGCAACCTCATGGACTGGGGCACCCACTGGTTCGACATGCTCTGCTTCTTCAACAGCAACACGGACATCGAGTGGGTCATCGGCCAGATCGACGGCCGCGAGGGCCGCCCCGTCTTCGGCCTGCCGCACGAGGGCCAGGGCCTGAGCCAGTTCAAGTTCGTCAACGGCGTGCGCGGGATGCTGGTCACGGGCCACGATGCCAACCTCGGCGCCGACCTCCGCCTCCTCGGCACCGAGGGCCTCATCGAGGTCCACAACGCCTTCCCTCACGCCCGCGTGCTGACCTCGGCGCGCAAGGGCTGGAAGATGATCAAGACCAAGGAGGGCCTCCACGGCATGGAGGCCGTCACCCGCGCCATCGCCGACGCCATCGCCTGCCTGGAGTCCAAGCAGGAGCCCGAACTCGCCGCGCGCCGCGCCCTCCGCTCCACCGAACTCATCTTCGCCACCTACGAGTCCAGCCGCCTCCGCCAGCGCATCGATCTTCCGTTGAGGGCGAAGGACTCGGCGTTCCTCACGATGCTAGAGGAGGGGGTGTGGTCGCGCCGACGGTAGGTTGCGAGGACGGCGGGTTCGGGGTTTGGGGTTCGGCGTTCGGCGTTGACGTCTGCTGGGAGCGCCGGCACCCTTGCCGGCCGAGGTGGCGGCCGTCTCCGTTCCGTGGGAGCGCGGGAAGGCCCCCTGCCTCCTCGCGCCGAACAGTCCCCGCACATCACACGCACCGCGATCACAGCCGTCGTGGGGCGCTCGCATGACCCCTCACGAGTTCCGCCTCAAGTGGACCGACCACGAACTCAAGGAGCGCTCCTCCTACCAGGAGCACTTCATCGACCTCTGTCGGATGCTTGACCACCCCACGCCTGCCGAGGTGGACCCCAAGGGTGAGACCTTCTGCTTCGAGTACGGGGCGAAGAAGCTCGCCGGCGAGCAGGGCTTCGCTGACGTGTGGAAGCGCGACTGCTTCGGCTGGGAGTACAAGGGGCTCCACGCGAACCTCGACAGGGCCTACGAGCAGTTGCTCCAGTACCGCGAGTCCCTGGAGAACCCTCCCCTGCTTGTGGTGTGCGACACCGACCGGATAAGGGTCCACACCAACTTCACCTACACCGCCACGCAGACATACGAGATCCCCCTCTCCGCAATCGACGACCCCGAGAGCCTTCGCATCCTGCGCGCCGTCTTCACCAGGCCCGAGGCTCTGCGCCCCGAACGGACCCCCGACAAGGTCACGGAGGAGGCCGCCGCCCGCGTCGGGGAGTTGGCCGACCGCCTTCGCGCTCGCGACGTGCCGCCTCACGATGCCGCCCACTTCCTGATGAAGCTGATCTTCTGCCTCTTCGCGGAGGACATCGGCCTGCTGCCCGCAGGCCTGATGACCGAAGTCCTCTCCGCGACCGCCGATGACCCACCGGCCTTCGACGAGGTGATCCGCCAGCTCTTCCGGGCGATGGCCACGGGCGGACGCGTCCTCCTGAAGAGGATCGACCACTTCAATGGCGGCCTGTTCGCGGATGAGGAGACGGTGCCGCTGCAGCCGGACGAACTCCGCGTCCTCACCGCGGTGAGCAGACTCGACTGGAGCGGGATCGACCCCGCCATCTTCGGCACCCTCTTCGAGCGCAGCCTGGACCCCAAGCGCCGCGCCCAACTTGGGGCGCACTACACCTCGAAGGACGACATCCTCGACATCATCGAGCCGGTCCTCATGGCGCCCCTTCGTGAGGAGTGGGAACAGGTCAGGGCCCGCTGCAACGCCCTCGCCGTGGTGGCCGGTGGCACGGGCGGCCCGCCCGTGGCTGGTGGCACGGACGGCTCGTCCGTGGCTGGTGGCACGGACGGCTCGTCCGTGGCTGGTGGCACGGACGGCTCGTCCGTGGCTGGTGGCACGGACGGCTCGTCCGTGGCTGGTGGCACGGACGGCTCGTCCGTGAGTGCTGTGGGAACTTCGCCACCCCCTCACGCGCGAGCCGCGCGTGCCACTCCATCTCGCGCCCGCGCCAAAGCCCAGAAGGACCTCCAACGCGAAGTCGAGACGTTCATCGCCCGCATCGCCTCCGTCCGCGTGCTTGACCCCGCCTGCGGCAGCGGCAACTTCCTTTACGTGGCTCTCTCCGCCCTGAACGACCTGGAGAAGGAGGTCATGCAGGCCACGGGGCCTTGGCGCGTCACGGTGCCCTTCCGCAAGGTCGATCCCTCCCAGCTCTACGGCATCGAGATCGACCCCTACGCCGCCGAACTCGCCCAACTCACCGTCTGGATCGGCTACCTCCAGTGGATGCACTCGAACGGCTACCTCGGCTCTGACCGCCCCATCCTCAAGCCCCTCCACAACATCGAGCAACGCGACGCCATCCTCACCACCGACGAGCATGGCAGCCCCGCCGAGCCCGAATGGCCCGAAGCCGACGTCATCGTCGGCAACCCTCCATTCCTGGGCGGCAAGAAACTCCGGACCGAACTCGGAAGCGACTACGTCGACCGTCTATTCCGGCTATACCGAGGCCGCGTCCCTCACGAGGCAGACCTCTGCTGCTACTGGTTCCAGCGCGCGCGGACTCAGATAGAGACCGGAAGGGCCAGGCGCGCGGGGTTGCTTGCAACGAACTCCATCCGCGTGGGAACGCAGATGCGGCCTGTGCTCCAGAAGGTGATCGACACCGGCGGCATCTTCATGGCCTGGTCTGACCGTGCCTGGATTCTCGACGGTGCAGCCGTCCGTATCTCGATGGTGGGCTTTGACGACGGCGCTCAGCAGCAGCGCGTGCTGGATGGCGCCGAGGTGGACGTCATCAACGCCGACCTCACCGCTGGCCCCCATCTCCAGGCCGCCAAGCCCCTCCGTGCCAACACGGGCATCTGTTTCATGGGTGACACCAAGGGGGGAGCGTTCGACATTCCTGAGGACGTAGCCCGTGCCGTCCTCGCCGCGCCAAGTCCGGCTGGCCGAGAGAACACTGCCGTCGTCCGCCCCTGGTGCAACGGATGGGACATCGCGCGCCGCCCTCGCGGCATGTGGATCATCGACTTTGGCTGCGACATGAGCGAGGGGCAGGCCGCGCTCTACGAGGCCCCATTCGAGCACGTTCGCGAGCACGTCTGGCCGGAGCGGAAGGACAACCGGCGCAAAGCCTACGCGGAGCGGTGGTGGCTACACGTTGAGCCCCGACCAACGATGCGGGCGGCCCTGGCGCCGCTGCCTCGCTACATCGCCACGCCCCGGGTCGCCAAGTACCGCCTGTTCGTGTGGCTCCCTGCCGGCACGCTCACCGACAGCTCCTGCTTCGTGTTCGA
>VGFC01000359.1 GCA_016869045.1 Armatimonadota bacterium | reverse complement strand
TGCCGATGACGTACGGTGTCCGGCCGCTCGCGCTGATGCCGATGACAATGTCCTTCTCGTTGCAGCCCTGCGCCTCCAGTTCCCACGCGCCAGCCTCGGCGTCATCCTCCGCACCCTCGACCGATCTCACCAGGGCCTGCTCGCCTCCCGCGATGAGCCCCTGCACCATCTCGGGCTCGACGCCGAACGTCGGCGGGCACTCCGACGCATCGAGCACCCCCAGTCGCCCACTCGTGCCCGCGCCAACGTAGAAGAGCCGCCCGCCCGCAGCGAGCCGTTCGGCGACCAGGTCGATGAGAGAGGCGATCCTCGGCAGCTCACCTTCGACCGCCGCCGCCACCTTCGCATCCTCCGCGTTGATGAGGCGTGCGATCTCCAGCGCCGAACGGTCCTGCAGACCGACCGATCCGGGGTGCACCCCTTCGGTGCTCAGGTGGTCGAGGCTCATGTGACTCACCAGCGCCCAGTTCCGCTGGAGGCGGGCGGGTTCCTTGTGGCAACGACCGCCGAGTGCCGGCGGCAGATCACTCGCCGGGCTTCTCTTCCGGCGTTCGCGTCTCCGCGCCGAGGCGGGCCAACTCAGCCTCGATATTCGCCAGCCGCGCGTCGATGATCCGCAGGCTCAGGCCGCGCACTCTCACGTAGTAGGAGACGGACAACACCGCCGCGATGGTCAGCAGGCCCATGGACAGCATGGCGCTGGTGCCTACGGCGACCGAGTTTGGCAGCAGCCTGTCCGCCACTCCCCCCACCAGCACGCAGAGCCCCGCCACGACCCAGCTCCAGATCATGGCGAGTCGCGCACGTCGGACCACGTGGTTCTCTCGCTCGACCATGTCCATCAGCTCCCTTCGCCGTTCCTCGGACAGCGCAACTCGTTCCGGGCGATCCTCGTCGGTGAGATTCGTTAGGCGACCGTCCTCGCCGCTCATCGGGTTCCCTCGGTCTCCATGGCGCGCCGCAGGGCGCGCTTGGCGTAGTGGAGTCGCGAACGGACCGTGCCGACACTGCACCCCATCACGGCGGCCACCTGTTCGTACGGCATCTCCTCGAAGAACCGGAGCAGCAGCACGTCCCGGTGGGGCACGCTGATCTTGCCGAGGCAGCGGCGCACCGCCTCGGCCTCGTCTGCCGTCAAGTCCGGCGGCTCGCCCGCGTCGGGCACCGCCTCCAGCACTTCGTCCGACACCTGCAGAGCGTCAGGCTGGCGGCCCTGCCGACGCATCCAGTTCAGTGCCTTGTGCCGGGCAATGGAGTACATCCAGGCCGGCAAAGCCTCCGCATCGTGCACGCGGCGCAGCGTCCGGTAGGCGGACAGCCAGACCTCCTGCAGGACGTCCTCCGCCGCGCTCTCCTCGGCGCCGAGGCGTCGGACGTACCGCCGCAGGCGGCCGTCGTACCGCTCGACCAGGCGCGTGAACGCCTCGCCGTCGCCCAGTTGGGCCCGAGTGAGATCGACTTGCTCGCGCAGCCTATCGAGGCGCCCCATCGCCTGCCTCCCAACCTGTCAATCGCCTCTCGGCGCCCGGAAGTTCAGCGCGGTCGAGGGCCAAGAGGGCCGGGGTGGTGCGTCGGCGAAGCGGAAGCGCGCCAGCCTCGGGCCGCCGAGTCCACCCCGATCCTCCGCAAGGAGATGGCCATGCCGACCGGTTCCTGCCTTGCCCTCTGCCTCATCGTCCCGCTGATCGCCGCCTGCGCTGCGTCCGGAGCGTCGATCTACGTGGCTCCCCAGGGGAGCGATGCGTGGTCGGGGAGCTTGCCCAAGCCGAACGCGGCGCGAACCGACGGCCCTCTCGCCTCCCTGCAGGCCGCGCGGGATGCCGTCCGCGCGCTGAAGGCCAAGGGCCCGCTGACCGAACCCGTGCGCGTCGTCATCGCCGAGGGCACGTACGGTCTCGATGAGCCGGTGCAGTTCACCCCTGCCGATAGCGGCACGGCCGAGTGCCCGATCACCTACGAGGCCGCGCCCGGGGCGAAGCCCGTGTTCACCGGCGGACGTGCGGTCGCGGGCTTCCGCAAGGGCGAGGGCGAGTTGTGGGTCGCTCACGTCCCCGAGGTCGCGGAGGGCAAGTGGTACTTCGAGCAGCTCTGGGTGAACGGGCGCCGGGCGGTGAGGGCCCGGACGCCGAACGTGGTGCGCTGCGGCGAGACCTGCGTGCCGCGCTACCACTACATCGCGGGTTCGGTCGGCTACGGGATCGACCCCCTGACGGGGCAGAACGCCGATCTGCAGAACCGTGCCTTCTTCGCCGATCCCAAGGACATCGCGCCCCTGCTGAGGCTCGCCCCCCAGCAACTCGCGGACGTGAACGTGGTCGTCTACTATGCCTGGGAATCGGCGCGCCTGCGCCCCGCGACCGTGGACGCGGACACCGCCCGCGTCGTGACGACTGGGCCGGGGCCGTGGAAGTTCCAGTGGCTCGGGAGGGAGCGCTACCATCTGGAGAACTACCGCGAGGCCCTGGACGAGCCAGGCGAGTGGTTCCTCGATCGCGACGGCACGCTGACCTACTGGCCGCTACCGGATGAGGACCTGACGAAGGCCGAGGTCGTGGCGCCGGTGCTTGGCGACTTCGTGCACTTCGCGGGCGACCCGCAAGCCGGTCTGGCGGTCGAGCACATCACGCTCAAGGGGCTGGCGTTCCGATACGCCGGGTACGCGCTTCCACCCGAGGGGCACGGGGATGGGCAGGCCGCCCTCACCATCCCCGCGGCCATCATGGCCGATGGCGCGCGGAACATCGCCATCGAGGGCTGCGAAATCGGGCATGTCGGCACGTACGGCGTGTGGTTCCGGCGGGGCTGCAGCGACTGTCGCGTGCAGCAGACGGAGATTCACGACATGGGGGCCGGCGGCGTGAAGATCGGGGAGGCCTTCATCCAGGCGAATGAGGCCGACCGCACGCACCACATCGCCTGCGACAACAACCTCATCCACGGCGGCGGGCGGCTCTTCACGGGCGCCGTGGGCGTGTGGGTCGGCCAGAGCAGCGACAACCAGATCACGCACAACGACATCTCGGACCTCTTCTACACCGGCGTGTCGGTTGGCTGGAGCTGGGGCTATGCCGACACGATCTGCAAGCGCAATCGCACCGAGTTCAACCACCTCCACCATCTCGGCTGGGGCGTCATGAGCGACATGGGCGGCGTCTACACGCTGGGCATTCAGGACGGCGCCTCGGTCAGCAACAACGTCATCCATGACGTGTGGTCCTACAACAAGTACGGCTACGCGGGGCTGGGCCTGTACAACGACGAGGGCAGCACCCACATCACGATGGAGAACAACCTCGTCTACGACACGCTGGACATGACCTACCACCAGCACTATGGCAAGGAGAACGTGGTCCGCAACAACATCCTCGTGAACGGGCGCAACTTCCAGGTCTCGGTGCACCGCGAGGAACCGCACCTCTCCTCTACCTTCGAGAACAACATCGTGTACTTCAGGACCGGCAAGCTCTTCTGGCAGCCGGCACTCGGCAATCGCCGCCTCAGCCTCGACCGTAACCTCTACTGGAGTGCGGAGGGTGCGCCCTTCGACTTCATGGGCCTCTCACTCGCAGACTGGCAGGGGAAAGGACTGGACGTTCACTCCCTGATTGAGGACCCGCAGTTCGTCGATCCCGACAACCTCGACTTCCGCCTGAAGCCTACGTCACCCGCGCTGAAGCTCGGCTTCAGGGAGTTCGACTACACGCAGGCGGGCCTATACGGCGATGCGGGTTGGGTGGCGCGGGCGAAGGCGCTGAAGTATGCGCCCGTGGAGTTCGCGCCCGACCCGCCGCCCCCGCCGCCGCTGGCGGTCGCCGAGGACTTCGAGCAGTACCCGGTCGGCGCGCAGCCGCTGAACGCGCAGCTCAACGTGGAGAACCAGGGCGACTCCATCGCCGTCACCGACGAGACCGCCGCCTCGGGCAAGCACAGCCTCAAGCTCACAGACGCGGAGGGGCTGAAGTACAGCTTCGATCCGCACCTCGTCTACACGCCCGACTACCGCGAAGGTGTGTGCATGGTCGAGTTCGACGTGCGCCTGGAGGAGGGCGCGGAGCTGTGGCACGAGTACCGCGACTGGAGCGTCAATCCCTACACGATCGGCCCGCGTGTGCAGATCAAGGGCGGCCAGCTCCTCGCCGCCGACAAGCCGCTGCTCACGGTGCCCACGGGCGCGTGGTTCCACATCGCGGTCGCTGTGCCACTAGGGGCGCAGGCGGATGATACGTGGAACCTCACGGTCACGCTCCCGGACGAGCCGGCGCAGGAGTTCGCCGATCTGCCCGCGATCACGCCCGGCTGGAAGCACCTGACGTGGATCGGCTTCGTCAGCAACGCGACGACGAAGACCGCCATCTACCTGGATAACCTGAAGATCGGCGTGCGGTGAGGGTGCACAGAGGCGCCGTCCACCGGCGTCGGGCCCTCGTAGGGCGACTGCCCTCAGCCGGACCGGATGACCCGGGCGACGTGCTCGATGGCTTCCCGGCCCTCAGGTAGTAGGGGCTCGTGCGACTGGAACACGTGGAACATCCCCTCCCAGACTTCGAGCGTGACGTTGACTCCGTCGGCCCTTGCCTTGGCCGCCACCCGAACGCTGTCGTCGCGGATGATCTCGTGTTCCCCAACCTGGATCAGTAGTGGCGGGAGCCCGGTGTAGTCGCCGAACACGGGCGACGCGAGGGGATCGCGCACCTGGCTCTCATCGACATATCGCGTCACGAAGTCGGGCAGGCAGCGGGGATGCATGATGGGGTCGAGTTCCGCCTCGGACCGAATCGACTCTCCGCTCAAGGTCAGGTCGGCGAAGGGCGACAGCGCAATGCCCGCCCTCGGCAACGGGAGCGCCCGATCCCGCAGGGCCAGCAGCGAGGCAAGCGCCAGGCCGCCCCCGGCCGAGTCGCCCGCGATGAACGTGACTTCGGCGGGCTTCGCCCCAGCCGGCCCGCTCGCGGTGAGCCACTGATAGGCCTGAAGGCAGTCCTCGAGCCCGGCCGGGAAACGGTGTTCCGGAGCCAACCGGTAGTCGGGGAGCAGGACCGCACACTGAGCCGCGGCCGAGATGTGGGCCGCCATCGCAAGGTAGAAGGCGCCGGAGCCCGACACATACCCGCCGCCATGCAAGTACAGCACCCGCACGTCGGGGTCTGCGCCGGGCGCGAGGACCCACTCGGCAGGCAGGCCACAGACCTGCGCGGGTACGCACCGGACGGCCGGGTCGGTCGGCTCGCGGCGGGTGGCCATGCACAGCCGCAGCTCCTCCAGGTTGAACCCGTCGGCGCCGAACGCGGGGGTCTCGCGCAGCTGGCGCAGGTATTCGATGCTCTCGGGTGAAACCACTCGGTGACCTCCTGCCCAGAGTCCGTCGACGGATAGGCCGGCGCAGCCGCTATTCGCTTGCTTGCCGGCAGGACCTCTGCAGGAAGTGCGGCGCAGGAACCCTCCTGCCCCCGCGATGGCCGGGCCAAACCAGACGGGAGGCGCGCCGATGCGAGGCGCAGACGTAGGCCACCTTCTCTCCATGCCGGCGCTGCTCTTGCTGCTGTTGGTGCCGGGGGCCAGCGACGCCCAGTGGCCCGCGCTCGTTTCCGAGGGCTATGAGGCGGACACTCCCCGCGTGCAGATCCATGGCGCCAACCAGCCGTATGAAGTGCACGCACTCGGGCTCTCGACCGAGAGGGCTCATGGCGGCACGCGCAGCCTGAAGGTGGACCTCACCTTCCGGCATGGTCTCGACGTGATGCTATGCCCTCGGACCGATGAGACACCGGCGGTCGAGTGGGGCGGGGTTGGCGGGCCGGGGTGGTTCACGTTCCAAGGGCTGGGCATCCCGTTGCGCGCGGACCGGAAGTACCTGCTGAGCCTGTGGGTCTGGGTGGAACAGGCTTCGCCTCACAACCCGGTGCGCTTCGCTGTGGAGACCGCCAGCGATTCCCCCTATGGCGTCGCCCGCACGCAGACCGACCTGCCCCGTCAGTTCCCCGGGGCGACCGACGGTTGGGTCAAGGTCGAGGCGGAGCTGAGCGGGCTCCTGCTGGAGCGCCTGGAGGCCTCCGGTGCAAAGGTGGAGGGCCTGCGGTTGGACACGGTCAGCCTGAGCTGCTTCGCCAACTCGCCCCTGCGACTGACGGCGTATGTGGACGATGTAGAACTGCAGGAACTCCCCGCGGACGCTCCCCTGCCGGCGGACCTCACGCCCAGGACGCCCGCACCGGCGTTCCGGCGAATCCCGGCAGTGGAGGACCGCTTCGCGTGGGGCGTCTATGGGAGCCTGTTCGAGCCGGGGCCCGACTGGTACACGCCGCTGGACCGCTCGGCCGGTCAGGAGGGCGCGCGCCGCGACCAGACCCGACGCCTCGCGGAGGCCTCGGACTGGGTCCTCCTCGACCTGCGTCGGCACTACTGTGACACCCTCGTGCAGGGCGGCGGGATGCTCTTCCCTACCGAAGGGCAGGCCGCTCGCGACTACGTGAAGGCGTGCCTCGATCAGTGCGAGGCCTACGGGATCCTGCTGTGCCCCTCAACCTACCTGACCCAGCACTACATCCCGGACGCCACTCGCGAGCAGTGCCTGGAGGCCATGCGGACGGCGGTCGCCCAGTTCGGCCGGCACCCGGCGCTCCTCGCGTACTGGTTGGTGGATGAGCCGCAACCCTCCACGGCGGAGGACCTCTACTGGGGCAAGGCCGCGATGGAGGGGCTGGACCCGAACCATCCCGCCCTGTGCACTTGTAACGGCATCCCGGCCGTGGCGGAGTTCGCGCCGACCGTGCCGCTGCTGACGATCGACTACTACCCCATCGGGCCGGTGCCCAAAGACGACAAGGGGGCCTGGGCGGTCGGGGACTGCGTGCGCTACGCCCGCAAGCTCGGGGCGAAGCGAGTCTGGGTGCTGCCGCAAGTCTTCGGGCAAAGCTCGTGGCGGCCGCCCTCGCCGGCGGAGTTCGGTATTCAGGTCTTCAGCTCGCTGGCCGAGGGAGCCACCGGCTTCCTGCCCTACGCCTACGCGGACCGGCCCACCTGGCACAACCCCGCCAACGAATACGGGCACCTGGTGGACCCCTACGGCAACCCCTGGCCTGTGTGGGACCAGATGAAGCGACTCGGATTGGCGTTGCGCGCGGCCGGGCCGCTGCTCGTAGGTGCGGAGCGACTGCCGGACGACGCCGCAGGCGCCCGGGTCAATGCCACGATCGTCAGTCCTGTGGGTCGAGCGCGACCGGTAGCCGTGGCCCGGGCGTTCGTGAACCAGGCCCACGGCGTGAAGGTCCTGGTGGTCTACAACAACACGCCCGGCTACCGGTATGGCTTTCAGGTGGGTTTGGCCGGAGTGCGGGCGCAGGACCGGGCGCTGGACCTCTTTTCGCTGCGCGAGTTCCCGCTCCAGGGCGATGCGTTCACGGTGGTCCTGCCGCCGGGCGAGGGCCGACTCTATGCCATTGGGACGCCCGAATCTCTGGCACAGGTGAAGGCCGAGGTGGCCGCGCGGCAGGTGGACCTGCAGGCTGACTTGTTGGCTTTGGAGACCAAGGTTGGCCGACGCATGGGAACGGACACCGCGCCCGTGGAACAGGCGGTGGCCGCCGCCCAGGCCGCCGCCGAGCGGGGCGACTGGCAGGCGGCCCTGGCCGGCGTGCAGGCGGCCTTCCGGCGGGCGGAGGAGCAGCAGCGGGCGAACGCGGCGTACTGGCCCGTGCAGGTCGCGGTGGACGAGGTGCAGCAATCCCTGGGCCGCCTCAACACGCTGATGGGCGCCCGAATCACGGGGCAATCCACGGACTTCCCGCCGGACGCGCCGGAGGTAAAGGCCCAGACCGAGAAG
>VGFC01000358.1 GCA_016869045.1 Armatimonadota bacterium | reverse complement strand
CGCCCCCGCCCGGCTCGCCGGGGGCCATCCCGCCACCGCCCCCCGCGCCCGGCATCCCCGCGCCTCCCGGGGCGCCCATCGCACCCGGGCCGCCCATCAAGCCGCCCTCACCCCCGGGCATGCCAGGCATTCCCCCAGCACCGCCCGCTCCGGGTTGCGCCCCGGCGGCTTTCGGCCTCTCGGGCGGAGTCGCCAGGCGGTACTCCCACAGCAGGTCGCCCGTCTGTCGGTTCAGGGCCGCCACCAGCTTCGGCCCGGTTCGCACGAGCAACGTGTCGTTCCCCAACAGGCTGGGAGAGGACAGGATCGGCTCAATTCCGACGCCCTCGCCCTTGGGGTACTTCCACACCGCGCGGCCATCGAGCGCGGACACGCAGTAGACCGCCCCGTCCTTCGACCCCACGTACAGCTTGCGGTCGCTTGCTGCCAGCGCCGGGGAGCCCACGATCAGGTCGCTGGCCGAGAAGGGGGGCCACCGTGCCTGACCGCTGGCCGTATCGAAGCAGTGGAGGTACTGATCGGAGGTCACAAACACGAGACCCCGGTCGCCCTCAACCACCGGCGCCGAGAAGTTGTTGGTGTTCTTCAGCTTCGCGCGCCAACGGAGGGTGCCCGCGGCATCGAGGCAGTAGAGGTGCTCGTCGCGGGACGCGAAGTAGATGTTGCCTCGCGAAAACGCCGGCGCAGCCTTGATGTCGTCCCGCGTGCCAAAGGCCCAGACCTGGCCCTCGCGCGCGAGGTCGATGGCGTGCAGGCTGTCATCGTCCGAGCCGACGTACAGCATGTTGCCCACGATCAGCGGCGGGCAGTCAATCGGCCCTCCCACCCTGAACCGCCACTCCGGCTGCCCCGTACCGGCGTTCAGGACCCAGAGGTTGGAGTCCTGACCGCCGAAGTAGAGCTTCCCCTCGTGGTACACGGGGGAGCTGAAGACCTTCGTGCCCGTGTCGAACTGCCACTTGATGTCGCCCGTCAGCCGGTCGAGGGCGAAGACCTTCTGCTCCACGCAGAAGTACACCGCATCGGGCCCGAGCGCGGGCGTGGCGATGATGGGGTCCTTGACCAAGTCCGTGCTGTGCTTCCACAGCAGGCTGAGGGGCGGCTTCAGTGCGTCGTCCGCAACATACCCGGTGTTCTCGGCATCGTAGCGGTACCCCGTGAGCGCGAAGGCGGGGAGTGAGGCGACCAGCACCGCAACCACGATGAAGGTGTACTTCGAGAATCGGCTCATGGGAACGCCTCCTGAGTTCTCCATGCGGAACACGAGGCTCGCGCGGGGGATCCCGCGAGGACGCCCTTCGCGACCGCAGTCTGACACATCCTCCGGCACTCTTACAGACGCCCGACCTCGGCCTCGGGTTGAGCGCCGACGGATCACGACGGCAACACGCGCACCCGCACGCGCGTCTCGAACATCGCGCGTGCCGCGTCGCGCACTTGCTCGGGCGTGACGTCCCGGACCAGCTGTGGCAACTCCCGGTCCAGTTCCAGCCCGCGTCCGCTTGCGACCTCCAGTGCTCCCAGTTGATGCGCCAGATCCACGCTACGCTGGTGCATCATGGCGTGGCCGGTGACTATATACTCCTTCGCCCGCAGAATCTCCTCCGGGGAAGCCGCCTCGATTGTCAGCCCCCGGATCGCGAGGAGGACTCGCTCCTCCGCCTGGTCGAGGCGGTCGGGCGGGCTGGACGCCCAGACACACGCTCGGCTGCCCGCTCGCGCAGCTCTCGCCGCCGCGGCGAAGGTGTACGCGACGCCGTCGCTCTGCCTCAGGGCGCCATAGAGCCGCGAGCCCATTCCCGACCCGAGGACCGCCAGCGCGACGGTGACCGCCGGGTAGGTGGGCTCCGCCAGCCCGGGCGCCCGCCCGGCGACGTGCAGGAAGCCTGTCGTGGACGGTCGGTGGAGCAGCTCAACACCGACTCGTGGTGAGGGCGGTTCCTTGGCGGCCTCGGTCAGTCGGCTTCCCGGCAGCAGGTCGGCGAAGGCTGCGCGTGCCGCCTCGAGCGATGTCTCGACGGGCGCCCCACCCGCGATCACCACGACGACGTTGTTCGGCACGCAGGACTGCCGGTAGACGTCCCGCACGCTCTCGGCGTTCAACGAGGCCACCGTCGTCGCCAGACCCTCCACCGGTCTCCCGAAGGGGTGACCCGGGTACAGGCGCGCCGCCGCCGCATTCTCGGCGGCCACCTCGGGCGTGTCGCCGACGGTCGCCAGCCCCACCGCCACCTGGTGCTGCAGCCGCGCCAGGCCAGCGTCGCTGAAGCGGGCGTGGAACAGAATGTCGCGTAGCAGTTCCGTCGCCGCACCCACGTCCCCTGCCGCCACCCCGACCGTCACCTCGAAGAGATCGAGCGTTGCGCCTGACGACACGCTCGCCCCCAGATCCTGGATCCGGTCCTCGATCTTCGGCTGCTCCGCCGCGCTGCATTCCACCAACGCGCGGGCCACGAAGTGGCGGACGCCGGCCAGGCTCGGGGCCTCAGCGCGGGCAGAGGTACTGACGAACGCGGCAACCGCTGCCGTTTGCGTACCCGGGTTCTCGACACACAACACCCGCAGACCATTGTCGAAGGTGACGCGCAGCCCAGCGTCGCGAGGTATGGTCTGCAGATCGGCCGATACGAGAGGGAGAAGGGCAACGTCCCCGCAGGCAGAACCCGCAGCGAGGGCGGTCCAGAGAGAAGCGGCGGCGAAGATCACCGATCGGCCTCTGCGGCAAGTCGGACGGAGGCCCGGAAGCGAGGCCGGCCCTCAGGACGCTTGCAGCCGAGTCAGCCCGCTCTGCGCCTCGAGGTTGTTGGGGTCCTTCGTCAGCGCCTCGCCATACGCCGCCAGCGCCTGGTGGGGCTGACCGGCGGACTCGTAGACCTGACCCAGCTGGCTCAGCACTTCGGCATCCTCGACGGCCCCCGGGGACTGCTGCAAAGCGCGCCGGAGCGCCCGCTCGGAGGCTCGGTAGTCGGCCAACGCCGCGTACTCACGCGCGATCTGCCGTAGAGCGTCGAAGTAGGTCGGGTCGATCGCCAGCGCCTCATTCAGCGACTTCACCGCGCGGTCGTGCAAGTCGATGTTCGAGTAGGTCAGCGCCACCAGGTACAGGATGTACGACCGCTGGATCGCGGTGTTCGTAATGGTCGCCTCGGGCAGGTACCTCAACGCGAGCTGGAACTCCTCCCGCGCCCGGTTCCACGAACGCATCTGAAAGAAGGCCAGGCCCAGGTTCGTGTGCGACTGGTGTGCCGTGGAGTCGATCTCGATGGCTTTGCCGAACATCTCCACCGCCGTCCCCAGATCGCCCACGTAGTAGGCGGCCAGCCCGGCGGCGTTGTAGGCCGCGGTCTGCTTGCGGTCGAGCTGGATGGCGACCAGGGCCTCCTCGCGGGCCTGATCGAACCGCTCCAGCCCCACGTATGCCCGGGCCAGCTCCGCGTGCAGGTCGGCGCGGTTCGGTTGGAGCGCGAGCGCGCGGTTCAGCTGCTGAACCGCCTCGCTATAGCGCTGTTGCCCGATGCGCGCGCTCGCCAGGTTCACCATCGCGTCTACATACTGCGCGTCGGCCTTCAGCGCCTCCTGGAACTCCGCCTCCGCTTCCTCGAACGTGTGCGATACGATGCCCCGCGCGGGGTCGGAGACGAAGGTCTCCGCCTGCAGCAGATACACCTCGCCGAGGGCGTTGTGCGCCGGCGCGTAGTTGGGGCTCTTCTTCAGCGTGTCCTGGAGCGACTTCGCCGCCGCGTTGAGCATGTCGATCGGTTGGAAGAGGAGCCTCTCCTTGATCAGCAGATCGCGGGCTTCCTCGTAGTAGGCGATCCCGATCAGCGTCAGGGTGTCGGCGTCGTCCGGGTTGCCCCGCTCGGCCGGTTCCAGCGCTCTGCGGAACGAGATGCGGGCGATGTCGTGCTGCCGGTCGTGCATCGCCGCCATGCCGTAGGCCTTGTTCAGGGCCGGCCACAGCCCAAGCTCTGTGGCGAACGTCTCCGCCCGCCCGTACTCCTGGACCACGCGCTCCTCCGTCAGTTCCGGATCGACCCGATGCTCCTGAGTCAACCGCTGCAGACGAAGCTGAAGGTCCGTCCAATCGAGCAGGATCTCACGCGCCTTCTCCAGCTTCTCCATCGCCGTCTTGTACTCGCCGAGAGCGTCCGCCGCCAAGGCCCCGTTGTACAGCGCCTCCACGTACTTCTTGTCCCGCAGCGTGGCCTGGTAAGCCGCCTCCACCGCCTCGCGGTTCTTTCCCGCCAACCGGTACCCGCGCGCCAGCGCGTTGTACGCGTCCGTCGGGTCCTTGCCAAGCTGGATCCGCAACTCCTCCTGGTACACCGCGACCGCCTCATCGTAAGCGCCGAGCGACTCGTAGATCCGTCCGATGTACAGCCGCGACTCAGGCCGATCCGGCCGCAGCTCGATCGCCTTCTGCAGCGCGACGACGGCTTCCTGGTCCCGGTTCAGGTTGAACAGGCAGACGCCGATGTAGTGCCAGGCCGGCTCGAGCTTCGGGTCCGTGGCGACGGCCGCTTGCAGCTTCGTCAGGGCCTGATCGTACTGCTGATCGCGGACCAGGTTGACGCCGTCGATGAAGTCCTGGTTGATGCCCGGCGGCGCGTCCTGGCCCACGACGACCGCGAGGAGGAGAACGAGGAACAGAACGCCCAGGGCGGGAAGAACAGGCAAACGGCCCCGCTTGCAGGCCATGCGGGTCCCTCTCCTTCTGTCGCTGGATGCGGGATTCGCGACCATTGTATACCAGGGTTCTACGCTTTGTCAACGCGCCCGGTTTGCCTGCCTCACAGAACGGGAGGGTCATCCGCATGACACCACGGGAACGCGTCTGCGCCGCGCTGCGGCATGAGGAGACCGATCGACCGCCCATCGACTTCGGGGCGATGCGCTCCACCGGAATCATGGCGATCGCCTACGGCCAGCTGACCGCGCACCTCGGCCTGGACGAGCCCACCCTCGCCTACGACGTCGTGCAGCAGCTCGCCCAGCCCTCGGAGGCGGTGTTGCACGCCTTCGGCGTGGATGTCGTGGACCTGGGCCGGGCGTTCCTCACCGACCCGAACGACTGGCGCGACTGGACGCTCCCCGACGGTTCGCCCGCCAAGGCGCCTCGCTACTTCGCGCCCGAGAGCGACGGCGCGGGGGGCTGGCGCGTTCGCGCGGCGGACGGTACGGTGTTTGGCCGCATGCCCGCCGGGGCGCAACACCTCAGCCAGTGCTACTGGCCCCTCAGCCATCTGCAGTCCCCCGACCAAATCGGGGACATCGCCCCCCATGCTGCGAAGGTCACCTGGATGGCCCTGCCCTCTCCCCCACGCCATCTCGACCTGATGACCGACGAAGGCCTGCAGGCGGTGAAGGGGGGCGCCCGTCGGCTGCACGAGACAACCGACCGCGCCATCATGGCGGCGTTCGGCGGCAACTTCCTGGAGGGCGGCCAGTTCCTCTGCGGGATGCAGCGCTTCCTGGAGATGCTCGCCGCCGAGCCGAGCCTGGCCGAGGCCCTCCTGGACCGCCTGTTCGAGACGTACATGGCGGTCCTCCCACGCTTCCTGGAGGCGGTCGGCCCCTACGTGCAGGTCGTCCAGGTCGGCGATGACCTTGGCACCCAGACCGGCGCCCAGATCTCCCCCGCCATGTACCGCCGCCTGATCAAGCCCCACCATCGCGCGCTGTACGCCTACATCCGCGAGCACTTCGACGGCTTCCTGTTCCTCCATTCCTGCGGCTCCATCCGGGAACTGATCCCCGACCTCATCGACGTCGGCGTGCAGATCATCAACCCGGTCCAGACCGCAGCTGCCGGCATGGACCCGACCGAACTCAAGCGCGAGTTCGGCCGCGACCTGTGCTTCTGGGGCGGCGGCTGCGAGACCCAATCCACGCTACGCCTCGGCACCCCGGAAGAGGTCGCTGCCCAGGTCCGCGAGAGGATTCGCATCTTCTCCCCGGGCGGCGGCTACGTCTTCAACCAGGTCCACAACGTCCTCAGCGACGTGCCGCCCGAGAACGTCGTCGCGATGTTCCAGGCCGCCGAGTCCGCTTGACCCGCCTCCTCCTGCGGCCTATACTACGCCACGAACAGGCGATCCCGCTGCGACGGGATGCGGCCGGGCCCACGATCGAGGGCAGCGGAAAGACGACCCCGCGGGACTCAAGCCCCGGGGTCGTTGTTGCTTCCCGGGCCCCTGACCGATGGGTGATTTGACGATGCTTGGCCCAGAGACGCGGCGCTTGAAGACGCAGGTCGCGCTCCTGTCCGTTTGCTCCAATAGCCTGCTGATCGCGCTCAAGCTGGTCGTGGGTCTGTCCATTGGCTCGGTGTCAGTGATCTCCGAAGCGATCCACTCGGGCATGGACCTCCTCGCCGCAGCCCTCGCCCTCTTCGCCGTCCGCAAGGCCCACGAGCCCGCCGACGACCGTCACCCCTACGGACACGGCAAGGTCGAGAACATCTCCGGGACGGTCGAGGCTCTGCTGATCTTCATCGCAGCGGCCTGGATCATCTATGAGGCCATCCACAAGCTCATGCGCCCCGAGCCTCTCGTGGCCCCCGGCTGGGGCGTCGGCGTCATGGCGTTCTCCGCGCTCGCGAACACCTTCGTCTCGCAGATGCTCTTCCGCGTCGCGCGGAAGACGGACTCAGTCGCGCTCGAGGCGGATGCGTGGCACCTCCGCACCGATGTCTGGACCTCGGCCGGCGTCGCCCTCAGCCTGACGGCCGTCTGGGTGGGCGCCCGCTTCGCGCCTCACGCCAACCTCCACTGGCTCGACCCCGCGGCCGCGATTCTCGTGGCTCTGCTCATCCTCCACGCGGCGCTTCGCCTCACGGGCCAGGCGGCCCGCGACCTCCTGGACTGGGCTCTGCCCTCGCACGAGGAGCAGTGGATTCGCGACTACCTCACCGGCCTTAAGCCCACCGTCTCCGGCTTCCATCACCTCCGCACCCGCAAGTCCGGCTCGGCCCGCTTCGTGGACATGCACCTCCTCGTCGATGAGGACATGCACGTGTACAAGGCGCACGACATCGCGGAGGAGGTCTCGCAGGCGATTCACCAGCACCTCCCGGGCTCCAGCGTCACCGTACACATCGAGCCCTGCGCGGCGAAGTGCGACGAGGACTGCCTGGCGGGCTGCCTCCTCACCGAGGAAGAGCGCAACGCCGTGCGGCTCAGGCACGCGCACGATTGAGCCCGCCCGTGGGACAAGGCCTCAGCTTCGCTCTCGGCGAAGCCAAGGCGGCACCCCGAAGGAGGGCCGTCCATGCGAAGCATCATCCTGCCGGCCGCTGCAATCCTGCTGCTCGGCCTGTCCGCCGCTCTCCCCGCCGCCAAGGTCTCCATCGGCCCCAATCGCGCGCTCCTGGTCGATGGCGAGCCGTTCCTCCCGCTGTTCATGTGGCTGCAGCCCACGCGGCTGATCGAGTACCACAAGGGTCTCGGCATCAACTGCCTGATGGGCGAGGGCGCCAATGACGAATCCGGCGGGCCGGCGTTCCTGGATGCGCTCCAAGCGGCCGGGATGTACGGGATCGTGCACTTCAGCGAGGCCAGTCTGCCGCTGGCCGACCATCCCGCGCTGCTGACCTGGATGTTCGGCGACGAGCCCGATCTGCCCGGCCAGACGCCCTTCGAGCCGCCGACGATGGACGGCGCCACCGTCATGCTGGAGGCCGAGCAGCCGACGAAGAGCACCTTCCCCGAGGGCAGGACCTGGCTCGTGAAGGAGCACGCGCAGCTCTCGGGCCGCAAGTGGCTCAGCGTCACCCAGGACGACCTCCCCGAGCCGCCCTACACCGCGACCTACGAGTTCAGCGCACCGGAGGCCGGACCGTACGCCGTCTGGGACCGCGGGTTCATGAAGCAGTGGGGTTCGCCGAC